>JBBTDS010000033.1:42651-45303 GCA_038060875.1 Acidobacteriota bacterium
TGGTGCAGCCGGCGAGCCGCGGCGTCTTCGCATAATCCGTCGCCACATCCGCTGCTTGGGCCGGCTCGGCATCTCCACCGGCCCCGTGGTGGCCCAAGTCACCCGCGCCTATCGCTGCAACAGCAGGCGGAAACCGCAGCCCCAACCCACTCGGCAGTAGCTATTTTCGGAACAACCCAATCATAGCCCCTCCGCGGCTGCGGCTCGTCGCGGCAACGGGCGTTCCTGTCCGTGAGCGGGCTGCGACTGCCGAAGGCGCAAACTCGAACGCGCCCAGGTCCGGGCGGCCGTCGTTCGGGCGCTCCTCGGCGCCCTGGTGCCGGCAGTATTGTATCCTCAGTTCCTGCGCGTCCGGCGCAAGCGGGCCGGCGGCGTCGATGGCCGCCGAGCCGGCCGCCAGTCCGAAGTCCTGCAACAGGGCATCCCGGAAGCCCGGCTCGTCTCCCTCGATGTCGGTGCCGTCCTGGTGGAAGGCGCCGCGCAACTGGTCGAACGTCACCGCCCAGGCCGGCTTCAGCCAGTTGTGGCTGAACTCGAGGCGGCCCGAGGAATCGGTGACCGACAGCGTCCTGCCCGGCGCGCTCACGTAGAAGACGTTGTTGCGCGCGTCGCACCGCTCGTCGTTGGTCGAGAGGCGGAACAAGGTGGTGCGGTCGGTGCGCCACGAGACCACCGTGTTGTGGTAGAAAAGCAGCGTCCCTTTCCGGTAGTTCGACTGGGACTCGCTGTCGCCGCCGTAGTGGACGATCTGGCGGTTGCCCGCGTCCGGCGTTTCGATCAGCACGTTGCCGTACACCTGGGTGAGGCGGTATTCCGGGCTGGCCACCAGGTCCCTGGCGCCGGCGTCAACCAGGTCAAGCTGGCGGTTGCCCCCTTCGATCCAGTTGTACCGGACCACCAGCCCCGCCGAGCGGTCCTTGAGGTTGTTGCCCCTGGCCCTCGCCCGCGGCGGCCCGTACCGGTTGAACTGGAAGGTGATCCCCAGGGCCTCGGTGTAACTGTTGTGGTGATAGGCGCTGTCGTCGATCCCGTTGTCGAAGATGTAATTGCCCTCGACGACGAGGTCGCGGGTCACGTTGGCGCCGCCGCCCGAGCCGATGAACAGACCGTTGCCGGCGTCGTGGAGGATGCAGTTGCGAATCGTCAGGCGTTCCGCCTTCTCGACGTAGATGGCGGCGGCGTTGTCGGCGTAGGTCTGGAGGGCGCCGTAGCGGTCGGTGAAGCGGTACGGCGGCCGCGCGCCGCGGATCTCCAGGTCCTCGATCACGATGTGCCGCGGCATCGTGTCGGGCGGAACGTTGGCGCCGCCGACTTTGACGATTCCTCGCGGCTCGTTCCAGTAGTTCAGCCCGTCGCCGGTGAGGGCCCCGTCGCCGTCGATGACGGGAAACTGGCCGTCCGGTCCCCGCAGGCCGCGGACGGTGATCGGCGCGTCCTCGGCGCCTTGCCGGCAGATCACCCATTTTTCGCGGTACGGCTCGGGCCGCCAGTGGATCAGCACGGTGTCGCCAGGCGCCAGCGTCGCCCAGGGCGCCTGGCCGATCCTCTCGTACGCTTTCCCCGGACCGACTTCATAGGTCTCGGCCAAGCCGATGCCGCAACCGGTGATCAGCAGCGCGGCCAGGCAAAGCCGTTTCACCAGGCCATTGTACTGCGATATGATCTGTGGCATGCCGTCCAACGAAGACCGCCGGCGCTTCTTGAAGCGCTCTCTCCAGCTCTCGGCCGGGTTGGCCGCCGGCGTGACCTTCGAGCACCGCCCGCTCATCGCAAAGATGATGGGCCAGACCGCGCCCGCGCCCGAGCCGCGGCGCGGCGCGCTCGCAACCGGCCGGATCGGGAACCTCAAGGTCACGCGCCTGATCTGCGGCGGCAACCTCTTCAGCGGCTTCGCCCACAGCGGCGATCTGCTGTACGTCTCCCGGCTCCTGAGGCACTACTTCAGCGAAGACAAGATCCTGGAAACCTTGCAGATCAGCGAGGAGAGCGGGATCAACACGGCCATCCTGCGCACCGACGACCAGATCATCAAGGTGCTGAAGCGGTACCGCAAGGAGCGGGGCGGCAGGATCCAGTGGATCGCCCAGACCTACCCGAAGGCCGGCGCCCTGACGGACAACATTCAAATGGCGATCGACAACGGCGCCGTGGGCGCCTTCATCATGGGCGGCAACGCCGAGACGTTCCACAAGGAAGGGCGCACCGAGCTGATGGGCGAGGTGATCGCTTTCATGAAGCGGAACGGCCTGGCGGCCGGGGTGGGATCGCACCTGTTGGCCATCCCGACGGCGGTCGAGGCGCTGCGGGCCGAGCCCGACTTCTATTTCAAGACGCTGAACAACGTCGGCTACGAATCGGAGCGCCCGGAGGAAATCGCCGCCTACATGAAGGCGCTGAAGAAACCGTGGGTCGCCTTCAAGGTCCTGGGCGCCGGCCGTATGAAGCCGCGCGAGGGTCTGGACCTGGCCTTCCGCGCCGGCGCCGATTTCGTCAACGTCGGCATGTACGACTTTCAGGTCAAAGAGGACGTCGCCCTGGTCAGCGAGGTGACTGCCGCGCACGCCCGGCGCGAGCGGCCGTGGGCGTAGGCGCACTACTTCAACGTTGTGGCTAAGCCAGCCAGCACCCGGCGGGCCTCGGCGATCTGCTTCT
>JBBTDS010000034.1:0-10035 GCA_038060875.1 Acidobacteriota bacterium
GGCCGCGACCATTCACCAGTTGAGCAACTACATCACGGGCAAGTATCCCGCCTAGAGGATCGCCTTGACCGACCGCTGGCCGACATCCCGCGCCCTGCTGGCCCGGGCGCGAGCGTCCCTGGCCGGCGGGGTGAGCAGTCCCTTCCGCGCCAGGTTCCCGGTGCCGCTCTACCTCGCCGACGCCTCCGGCAGCCGCGTCACCGACGTGGACGGCAACCAGTACATCGACTACACGCTGGCCTGGGGGCCGCTCATACTCGGCCACCGGCATCCGCGCCTCGTTGAGGCGATGCGGCGCCAGGCCGAGCGCCCGCAGATTTACGGCGCCGAGCACGAGCTGGAGTTCCTGGTGGCCGAGAAGATGCAGCAGCTCGTTCCGTGCGCCGAGCGGGTGGCCTTCACCTCCAGCGGCAGCGAAGCCGTGCAGCTTGCGCTGCGGCTGGTCCGCGCCGCCACCGGCCGCAACCTCATCCTCAAGTTCGAGGGCCACTACCACGGCTGGATGGATTCGGTCCTGCTCAGCCATCATCCCGGCGCCGCCGAGGTCGGTCCCGCCGACGACCCGCGCGTGGTTCCCGAGTCCCGCGGCCAGACGCCCAATGCGGCGGAGAATGTGCTGGTCGCGTCCTGGAACTGCATCGACGCCGTCGAGCACATCTTCCGCGAGCGCGGAGCGGAAATAGCGGCGGTGATTCTCGAACCGGTGCTGTGCAACAGCGGCTGCCTGCTGCCGCTGCCCGGCTATCTGGAAGCGTTGCGGCGCATCTCGGACCAGCACGGCGCGCTGCTGATCTTCGACGAGATCATTACCGGCTTCCGCCTCGCTCCGGGCGGGGCGCAGAGCCACTATGGCGTGGTCCCCGATCTGGCCACATTCGGCAAAGCGCTGGCCGGCGGCGCGCCGCTGAGCGCGGTGGCCGGGCGCAAAGAGATCATGGAGCTGATGTTCGGCGGCGGGGTGTCCTTCGGCGGAACATTCAACGGAAATCCCGTTTCGCTGGCCTGCGCCCACGTCGTCCTGGAGGAACTCGCCCGCGACGGCGGCGCCGCGCTGGCCCGCGCCAACCGGACCGGCCAGGCGCTGATGGAAGGCATCCGCGCCGCCGCCGCGCGGCAGGGCGTGGCGCTCCAGGTGTGCGGCTTCGGCGCGGCCTTCGCCCTCCACTTCACCGGCAAGAGGGAGCTGCGCGACTACCGCGACACGCTGGAAGACGACCGCGAGCGGCTGGCCCGCTTTCTGCTGCGCGCCCTCGAGGAAGGCATCTACATCCTGCCCGACGGCCGCCTCTACGTCTCCACCGCCCACACCGATGAGGACGTGGCCGAGACGCTGGCGGCGCTGGAGCGGGCGGCGACCCCGGCATCAACCCGGTAGCGGCACTTTGAGCCGCTCGGCCAGCCGCACCACCGACTCCCAGTGGCCCGGGATGATGGGGATGCCGTGCCGCCGGCGGTGCTCCTCAGTGCGGTATTCGGGATCGCCGGCCACCAGCACTTCCTCGAACCCCTTGGCGGGCTTGGCCGACTTGATCTGCGCCGCCAGCCAGTCCATGCGGGCGTAGAACTCCTCGAGCGGCATGAAGCGCCGCACGTCGATGGCGATGAAGGTGTGGTTGCAGCGCATCGGCCGGCCGCAGTGGCGCACGCCGGTGACCTGAGTACTGAACGCCGGCCCACCGGCCAGCACTCCGCTCAGGATCTCGACCATGGTCGCCAGCCCGCTGCCCTTGTAGCCGCCGAGCGGCATCAGCAAGCCCTGGAGCGCGGTGGCGAGGTCGGTGGTCGGCACGCCTTCGGAGTCCAGCGCCCAGCCGTGGGGGACGATTGCTTCGCCCTTGAGCAGCGTCTGCTCCAGCTTGCCGTAAGCGACGGTGGTGGTGGCCATGTCGAGCAGCCAGCCCCGCTGCCGGGGATGCGGCACGGAGACGCAGATGGGGTTGGTCCCCAGCCGCTGCTCCCGGCCCTGCCACGGCGGCACCTGCATCGAGGCGTCGCACACCACCATCCCGATGTGGCCGGTGACCGAGATGCGCTGGGACCAGAAGGCCGCGGCGCCGAAGTGGTTGGACTCGCGCGACACCACCATCGACAGGCCCGCGAGCGACGCCAGCCGCACCGCGTGCCCGCAACAGATGGCCGCGGTGACCTGCCCCAGCCCGTGCTCGGCGTCGTAGATCAGGCAGGCGCCGTTCTCCGCCACCACGTGGCCCTCGGCGCGCGGATCGACGTCGCCGCGCTCGATCTGCGCGACGTAGTGCGGCAGCAGTTGCAGTCCGTGGGAATCGACGCCGCGCAGGCTGGCGGCCGCCAGCGACTCGGCCAGCAGGGCGGCCTTCGGCGGCGGCACCTCCACCGCGATCAGGATGCGCTCCATCAACTCGCGGAGGCTCGCTTCGGAGAGGACGACGGCGGGAGTGAGATCGGCGGATGGCACGGTGTTATTGGTTGAGGTGTTTCTGCACGTTGGGAAACAGGAGCTTGCGGATTTCGGGGTCGTCGAGGCCGGCCTTGGCCACCACGCGCGCGCTGAGGTCGATCCGCTTCGGCGGCGTCGTGCCGTTCAGCTTGTCCACCAGCGTCTTCACCGCCTCGTAACCCATGCGGAACGGGTCCTGGACCACCAAGGCGTGAATGGTCCCGCCCTTGAGGTCCTCGATCATGCTGTCGGAGAAGTCGAAGGCGACGAACTTGACCTTGCCGGCCAGCGCGCGCGCCTTGAGTGCGAGTGCCGCACCGGAGGAACTCGGCTCGGTGGAAGCGAACAGCCCGTCAAGCTGGGGGTTGGCGGCCAGGATGTTCTCGGCGGCCGCCCGCGAACGCGCGCGGTCCGACATGCCGAACTGGCGGGCGACGATGCGAATCCCGGGGAACTCCCTCTTCATGACGTCCTCGAAGCCCTGCTCGCGGTCCATGGTGGAGAGGCTGCCCGGCGCGTGCATCACCACCGCCACCTGGCCGCGCCCGCCGATCAGCCCGGCCAGCGTGCGGGCGCCCATCTGGCCGGCCTCGTAATTGTTGGTGGCCAGATAGCAGGTGTAGTTGGTGGAATCCACACCGGAGTCGAACACCGTCACCGGGATGCCCAGCGCCATGGCGCGGTCGATCGAGCCCACCAGCGCCTTGCGCTCGGTGGCCGCCAGCGCCAGCCCGTCCACGCGGCGGGCGATGAGGGAATCGACGATCTGGATCTGGCGGTCGTACTCGGTCTCCGAGACCGGGCCGTTCCAGATGACCTCCACGCCGAGGTCGCGCCCGGCCGCCCGCGCGCCAGCCTCGACCGCCACCCAGAAGATGTGCGAGGTCGCCTTGGGCACCACCCCAATCACCTTCTTGTGGGGCGCCTTGCAGCCGGCGAGCAGTAGCAGCGCGGCCGCTCCCGCGCGCCTGATGCTCACCCTCGATCTCCTTTGCGTTTCGGCTGCTGTTCGTGGGACCAGTCCAGGATCTGGTCGGCCAGCTCCTGCGGCTGGTCGATGTTGCGGATGGTGAGCCGGCTGGTCTCGCCCGCCGTCTCGATGGAAAGGTCGCCGATCCCCAGCATCCGCTGGCCCAGCGACTGGTTTACCGTCACGTCCTGGATCTTGGCGAGCTGGAGCGTGCGGGTGGTCTTGGAGAACAGGCCCGCTTCGTAGCGCAGCTTGTCGCCGGCGATGGTGATCCTGGTGAGCCGCCGCAGGATCTGCAACCGCAGTGGCCACAACGCCCACAGGGCCGCCACTCCAACCGCCACCGGCCAGAACGGCCGATCGGGAAGGTAGTTGTTCCAGGCGAAGATGGCCACGAAGGCGATCAGGAACCATAGGGTGTAGCCGAACCGCACCCACTTCAGGGTCGGGCGAATGATTGTGTCTGCCATGGCGTTGAAGGACTATTTTAGACCTCCCGCCACTGGATGTCATATCATGTCCCTAAGGAGGGTGATCGTGAAACGAATAGCAGTTGTCGCGACACTAGCGGTTTTCGGCGCCGGAAGCCTGCCAGCCGACTTCAGTTACGAGCAGACCTCGAAGCTGACCGGCGGCATGATGGCCGGCATGATGAAGGTGGTCGGGGTGTTTTCCAAGCAGGCGCGCGAGCCCATCCGCATGACCGTCCTTTTGAAGGGCGACCGGATGGCCACGCTGAGTTCCATGAGCGGGCACATCATCGACCTGAGCAAGGAGACGATCACCGAGATCAACTTCCAGAAGAAAACCTACTCGGTGATCACCTTCGCCCAGATGGCCGAAGCGCTCAAGCAGCTCGAGGCCCAGATGAAAACCGACAAGGGCGAGCAGGTGGACGTCTCGATCAAGGCGTCGGTCAAGGAGACCGGCCAGACGAAACAGATCGCCGGCCTGAACGCGCGCGAGATGCTGATGACGATGGAGATGGAAGGGACCGATCCCAAGTCCGGCCAGCGCGGGGTCTTCATGGTCATCACCAGCGACATGTGGCTGGCGCCGGTGGCCGGCTACGACGAGGCGAAGAACTTCTACCAGCGCATGGGGCAGAAGCTGGCCTGGACGCCGGGCGGCGGGATGTTCGCCCAGGGCCGCTCGGACATCTCCAAGGGCATGGCCGACCTTTACAAGGAGGCGGCTAAGATGGACGGCGTGGCGGTGTTCCAGGTGGTCAAGATGGGCTTCAAGGCAGACCAGGCCCAGCAGGCTGGCGCCTCGCCGGCGCAACCCGCGCCGCAGCCCCAGGCCCAGCCGCAGCCTGAGCCGGTAGAGATGCCCTCGGTCGGCGGCGCGGTTGGCGGCGCGGTCGGCGGCGCAGTCGGCCGGCGCGGCGGGCGCTTAGGCGGGCTCGGCGGCCTCGGCGGCCTGGGACGCCGCAAGAAACAGGAGGAACAGCCAGCCCAGCCGGCACCGACGCAGCAGGCGCCCCCGCAACAGCCAGCCGACGCCTCCGGCGCGCTGATGGAGATGACGAGCGAGATGAGCGGCTTCTCCTCCGCGCCGGTTGATGCCTCCAGGCTCGAGGTCCCCGCCGGCTTCAAGCAGGTCGAGAGCGAGCTGCTGAAGGCGGCGCGGCGGTAACCCTCCGGCGCGGCGGCCGGGGATTACGATCTTGAAACCTGCGGCAGCTTGTCGAATTGTTCGTCGCGGGAAAGCAGCATGAGTTGATGCTGTAGCGCGAGGCTCGCAATCCAAAGATCGTTCGTCGGAATAGGAGTACCCGCGCGGCGAAGTTGCACGAACAGGCGGGCATAAACGTCGGTCGTCTCCCGGTCGGCGAACATCACCCCTACCCCCGGCAGGCGCAGGAAGGCCTGAAGCAGCCCCTCGTTCTGAGCGGCCCGGCTGCCCGCCATGAATCCTGCCTTGATCTCGGCCAGGGCCACAAACGGTAGCCACACTTCGGACGCTTGCTCGATGATCTTGACCACCGCAACTTCTCCCCGGAGGGCGTCCGTGAGCCGGGTCGTGTCCAGCAGGACCCTCACCGCCAGAGGCTCCAATCGATCTGCCGCTGCTCAGCCAGGACGCGATCAAACTCCGGGTCTTCTTTCCAGCGCCCGGCCAGTGGTTTCAGGGAACGGAAGTTCCGTTTCAGCGATGCGCCCACCGCATTCGTCAGTTCCTCGACCAACAGCCGGTTCAGGCTGGTGCTTCGCTGATGCGCCTTCTTGCGGAGCGCCTGATCGACGTCCCGTGGAATTCCGCGAATCGTGTATTGAACTCGCGATTCTGCAGGCATAGTCTGCCTACAGTGTATCATGTACTGCATGCATACTGTGCCAGCTTTCGATAGCTCAGGACCTGCCGCGCCCCGCGACGGCGGTCCGGCGAGGCGCCGCCGTTAGCACGGACATGGCGATGAAGATTTATCCTGACAGGTGAGCAATGACGCCCACGATTACGACTTATTGGATGACTGTTCTGCTCGCTTGTTCGGCGGCGGCAGCGGTCGAGAAAGCCGCTTACGACAGCACCGGCCGGATCATCGCGCTGCTTTCGGAGGCCGAGGATCTGGAGGTGACCTCCAGCCTGGTGGCCGTGCTGCCCGGCGGCAAGCGCGTGCCTCTCCAGGTGCGCACGCCGCGCCGGCCGCTGCGGCGCGAACCGGGCCGGCTGGCCTGGTCCGGCTCGTTCGAACTGCCGGACGAAAGTCAGGGCCGGTTCCAGCTTGAGGCGGCAGAAGACGCGGCCGGCCTCGGCTACACGGTGGCGGTGACGGCGGAGACGCGCCTGGAACTGGAAGCCGTCGAGTTCGTGCTCGATCTGCCGCGGCCGGTCTTCGTCAACGGACGGATGAGTTCCGAGGGGGGGGCCGAGGTCGTGCTGCCTGCCGTCAAACCTGCGGACCCCGTCTTTTACCGCGGCGAGATCGCATCGTTGCGACTGGCCGGCGCTGACGGAGCCTGGGTGCTGGCAGTGTCCTTCGAAGGCCCTCATGCGGTGGCGCTGGTGGACCGTTGGGAACCGCGCGGCCGGTCCTACCAGCTTCGGGCGGTCCTTCAGCGCGGGCCGCTGGCGGCCGGCGCGGCGGCGGCGCTCAAAGCCAGGTTTCGACTGACGGGGAAGGCGGGTCCAGGCGCGGCCTGCCGGCTCGCCCTGAACAACTCCAAACCGCGCTACCGTTTCGACGGATTCGGCGGCAACTACTGCTGGAGCAATCAATCGCCCATTGCCGCCTACACCCTGAACAATCTCAAGATTGCCTGGGCCCGCACCGAGATGAAGCTGTTCCAATGGGATAAGGAACGGGATAACCCGGGCGCCGCGATCCGGGCTGACCTGGAAGTGATGCGGCGGTTTCACCAGATGGGGGCGCCCTACGTTATCAGCATCTGGTGGCTGCCGGAACGGCTCTACACCGACCCGCACGAGAAACCGCGCCGCGCGCACTTCCGCCGCATCGACCCGGAAAAGTGGGACCAGGTGCTGGAGCTGGTGGGCAGCTACCTGCTGTACGCCAAGCGCGAGTACTCGGTCGAACCGGATCTGTTTTCGTTCAACGAGGCTAACATCGGGGTCTATGTCGGGTTCGACCCTGAAGATCACGCCAGGGCGATCAAGCGGTTCGGCGCGCACTTCCGGAAGCTGGGGCTGAAGACGAAGATGCTCCTGGGCGACGCCACCGGTCCGCGGGACACTCACAACTATGTGCTGGCCGCCGCCGCCGACCCGGAGGCGATGGAGTTCGTGGGCGCGGTCGCGTTCCACTCCTGGGGAGGCGCGAGCGCGGAACAGTACGCCGCCTGGGGAGACGTGGGCGAGTGGTTGCGGCTGCCGCTGCTGGTTACCGAGCTGGGCGTTGATGCGGCCTCCTATCACACCCGCGCTTGGGACAGCTTCCACTACGGTCTGCGCGAGGCTCGCATGACCCAGGAGATCCTGCTCCACGCCCGCCCGCAGGGCGCCCAGTTCTGGCAATTCACCAACGACTACGGCCTGGCCCGCCTCGGCACGGACGGGAAGGTCGAACCCACCAGCCGGTTCTGGTTGATGAAGCACTTCACTGACCTGACGCCGCCGAAGAGCGAAGCGCTGGCCACTTCCTCCGATCAGCCCCGGGTCCTGTTCACCGCCTTCCGCGCGGGCGGTCAGCACACACTCCACATCCTGAACCTCGGCGGGGCGCGCGAGGCGGTTATCGATGGCCTTCCCGATGCGGAGTGGCGGGCGGTCGAGACGACCGAAACCGAGCACTACCAGGCAAGACAGGCCGGCACCTCAGGCGAAGGGAAGCTGCGCCTGAACCTGGCGCCCCGTTCACTGATCACGCTGAGGGCGCAGGCCGGCAGCGCGGATCAAGCGGCGAGTTCTCCGCCAGGGGCGGTGGTACACTGAAGATCATGAAAGCGCGTCAAGGGGGGGCCGCCGTTGTTGGCCGGACAACCCCGAGAGGACAGTCGCCGAGTGAAGGGCGCAACGGGGGGAAGCTTAAGGTGTTTGTGCCTCGTATCATCCGGGTTGCCCGGAGACTCATGGACCAGGTACCTGCCCAAGAGTGGAGCCGCCTTCCCGCCGACCTCTCCAGCAACCTCGATCACCACGTTTACGGAAGCCCGCGGCGATGAGGGTGTTGTTCGCCGACACCCTTTTCTGGGTTGCGATCAGCCGGCCGAATGATCCGTGGGCTGAAGCCGCACGCCGGGCCGCCACTTCTATTGAACCTGTACGCTTGGTCACCACCACTCTACCGGAAGCGCCCGGACAAGGCTTACAGTTTGACCGACTGCGTCTCAATGACGATCATGCGGCGGATGTCAACCGTCGAGGTTCTCACCGCAGACCAGCACTTTTCGCAAGAAGGCTTTGTCCCCCTGTTCCCGGCCCAGCCGTGAGGAGCGCCCTTTCTCGTGCTGAAGAAGAACACCCCGCCCCGGCTTTCCGCCGGCTGAAGGCGATGCTGCGGTAGCGGCTCCCCGCTACTTCGCGTTGCGGACCGCTTCCAGCAGGCCGTCCATGGCCCACATTTCGGAACGGTTGCGGCCGGCCTGGAAGGAGATCCACCGGCCGTCCGGGGAAATCTCCGGCTTCCACAGGCCTTCCATCTCGAAGCCGACGCGGACCGGAGCGCCGCCCTCGGTGGAGATCCGCATCAGCTCGCGGACATCCTCAGCCTTGCCGGTGTGACGCAGATAGACCAGGTGCTTGCCGTCGGGTTCCCAGGCAATACCGCCTACCTGGGTGAGGTCCTGAACCGGACGGCCTTCCAGGAGCACCTTCTTCGGGCCGCCATCGAGGGGCAGCAGCGCCAGCGCGAAGCTGCCGGGAACCGTCCTGAGGAATCCCGCCAGCGTGCGCCCGTCGGGCGACAGGGAGGCGGAAGCGTAACCCCAGTCCATCGGCATGAGCCGTTCGAGGCGGTTGGTCTGGACGTGGTAGCGGTACAGCGCGGCGCTGCTGTTCTTGTCCGGCAGGCGTTCGCTCAGAACGAGGTAGAAGGTCTTGCCGTCAATGGTCATGAGGCGAGAAGGCTGCCAGCGCTCGATGGTTTCGGGAAACTCGATGAGGGTCTCGGACTTGCCCGTCCGGGGGTCGAGACGGACAAGTCCGCCCCGGCAGCCGTCGCAGCGCCCGGATTGAACGATCAGGCTGGTCCCGTCGGCAGACCAGGCAGCGGCGTGGTTGGCCCAGAGCTGGCCCCGGACGGGGACCGAGGTGACGGGACCATCCAATGAGGGCGCGGTGGAGATCGTGTGCCAGGGGCCGGCGTCGCCGAGGCTCCCGGTCCGGCCAAACCAGGCCAGTTTCCCGTCGCGGGACCAGAAGGGCGTTTGGTTGCGGCCGGCGTTGCGCTCGGTGAGCTTGCGGGGCTGGCCGGCGACCTTTCCGCTGGAGGCGTCCCACGGCGCCACGAAGGCATCCTGCATGGCCACGCTCACGCCGTAGAAGAATGTGCCGTCTTTCGAGAAGCCTTTAGTGTCCTGGACGGGGAAGGGGGTGCGTACCACTCGCGCGGGGCCCTGCGGCTTGCCGTCCTGTATCGCCAGAGTCCAGAGGGCGTTCTCCCCGGACCGATTGCTCAAGAAGACGATGCCGCTGCCGTCGGGAAGCCAGGCCGGATCAGTGTCCTGGGCGGGATGTTCGAGCCGCAACGGTTCGCCGCCGGCGATGGAGAGCAGGTGAAGGTCCATGTGTTTGGGCGTGCCGGGGCTGGGAGCACCGTAGACGATCCACCGGCCGTCGGGCGAGATCCGCGCCCCCTCGGGGTCTTCGTGCGGGGCGAGTCTCCGCAGCAGGCGTTCGGCGCCATCGGCGAGGGGGACCAGCGAGAGGCGGTGTTCATCGGCGGCCTCAATGAGCACGTGTTTGCCGTCCGGGGTCCAGGCGTGCGCTTCGAGCCACTGCTGGCCCTTCAGCAGGACCTTTTGCGGCCCGCCCTCAGGGGCAATGAGCTGCAATTCTTCCTTCTTCCGGCCCGGTGCTTTCGAGTTGTACCAGGCGTACGCGATCCATTTCCCGTCGGGGGAGACCGTGGAGGTATCGGCGTAGCCGCCGGCAGGGGAGCCGCCGGTGTTGGTGAGCCGGCGGAACTGGCCGGTGGCCACGTCGCGCACGCCCAGATCGCCGGTGGTCCAGTCGGTGCAGCTCATCC
>JBBTDS010000034.1:10135-13957 GCA_038060875.1 Acidobacteriota bacterium
GTGGCCACGTCGCGCACGCCCAGATCGCCGGTGGTCCAGTCGGTGCAGCTCATCCATCTGCCATCGGGCGAGATGGCGCCTTCCATGCAGTCCCGCTCGGTGTCGCTCCACAGCCGCCGCGTGCCGCCGGCGCCCCCGCCGAGAACGGCGAGCCGGGCGCGCGCCTGGGCGGCCTCTTTCTGGTCGCCGAACTCCTTAACCAGCCGCTCGTAAGCCTTCCGCGCTTCGGCGCTGCCCATCTTCTCGTGGCACTGTCCCAGCCGCAGCAGGGCGCGCGCGACCACGTCGCGGTTCGACCTGAAAGTCGCCACGATCTTGCTGTACTGCTCGATGGCGGCTTTCAGGTCACCCTCGACGGTTTCCTTCTCGATGGCCACGCGGAGCGCGACTTCTGCCTTGTCGGCCTTCTCCTGGGCTCGCGCGGCAGCCGGGAACGCCCCCAGTGCCGCCAGAAGCGCTGCCGCGATGCAAAATCTCGAATGGTTCATGTGTTCAGTGTGCACTCCGACCATCAAGGCGCTAACAGCGGTCCGTTAAGATTCCGACAATTCTTCATCCGTCAAACCGGTAGCCCAGCCCGCGGACGCCGATCAGGAAGCGCGGCTCCGACGGGACCGGCTCGATCTTCTTGCGCAGGTTGAAGACGTGCGTATCCACCGCGCGGTCGGTGATGGCCATGCCCGCGCCCCAGGCGGCTTCGATCAACTGCTCGCGGCTGAGCACGCGCCCGCGACTACGGATGAAAGCCGAGAGCAGGCGGAGTTCCTGCGCGGTCACCTCCACCGTCTGGCCGCCGCGGCGCAGCTCGGCGCGGCTGAAATCCACCTCGCAATCGCCGAAACGGTAAACGCCGGGCGTGTCCTCGCCGGTCCGCCGGAGCACGGCGCGGATGCGGGCCCGGAGCTCGTGAAGGCTGAAGGGCTTCGTCACGTAGTCATCCGCGCCCGCGTCGAGGCCCAGAACCTTCTCGGCCTCATGCGCGCGGGCGGTGAGCAGGATCACCGGCGTCTTCACTCCGGCGCGGCGCAGCTCGCGGCAAACGTCGAAGCCGTCCATGCCGGGCAGCATCACGTCGAGCAGGATAAGATCCCATCCGCCCTCCCGGGCCAGGCGGAGCGCCGCCTCGCCGTTGCCCGCCGTGCCGGTCTGGTAGCCCTGGCGGCGCAAATCTTCTTCCAGGCTCAGCACGATGTCGGGCTCGTCCTCAACAATCAGAACACGTGCCATGGTCAACCTCGGCGCGGCAGCACCAACGTGAACGTGCTGCCGCCGCCCTCCTTGCTTTCGAGCTCAATGGCTCCGCCGTGGGCCACGACGATGTGGGAGACAATCGCCAGGCCGATGCCGGTTCCCTTGATGCCTTGCCGGCGCGCCCGCTCGCCGCGCACGAACTTGCGGAAGATCTCCTTCTGTTCCTCGCGCGGGATGCCGGGCCCTTCGTCGCGCACCGAGATGGCCGTGCCGTCGTGGTGGCCGTTCACGGCGACCCACACCGTGCGGCCCTCGCCCGAGTACTTCACCGCGTTGTCCAGCAGATTCCAAAGCGCATGGGTGAGGGCTTCGGCGTCGGCCTCAATCGGGTGTTCGCCGGGGGCCACATCAAGGCGAATAGTGAAGCCGCCCGGTCCTGCTTCCTTGCGAAACTCACTCACCACCTGCGCGGCAAGCTCGCCGGCATCCAGACGCCGCAAGTCGTAGGGGCGCCGGCCACCCTCCATGCGGGCGAAGTCCAGCAAGGACTCCACCAGTCGGTGGAGCCGCTGGGTGCTGCGAGCCAGGGCGGAATAAAAGGACTTGCGCCGCTCCCGGGGCACCTCGTCGTCCTCGTCGAGAAGCTCGGTGATGTGGCGCAGGGAGGTGAGCGGCGTGCGGAACTCGTGGGAAACGGCGGAGACGAAGTCGGTCTGAAGCCGCGCCACGGCCAGCTCGCGGCGCACGCTCCGCCACAGGAAATAGAAGCCGGCGGCCAGGAAGAGAGCGATGGCGGCCAGTCCCACCGCGAGCAGCCGGCGGCGGGCCTGGAACTCGCCGTCTTCCGGACCGGTGTTGCCCGCGCTGACCAGCAGGATCCATGGGAGGCGGGTTTCCGCGGGTGTCCGTTGGACGACACCCTGCCGGGAGACCGGCTGGGCGCCAAACAGGATGTGGCCGGATTCGTCGGCAAGGCTCAGCACGGCGCCGGTTTCGCGCAACGCCGTCGCCGTGCTCCCGGCCCAGCGGTGCACGAGCGACGGCGCCGCCGCCAGCGCCACCACCTGGTTGCCCGAGCCGCGCCACAGGACCGTGACCTGCTGGCCGGCGGCAGAGACCGTACGGCTTCCGGACGGCGGGAAGGCGTGCCATTCCCGCCACAGCCAGTCCGCCGCCTCGGCGAATGCCTGCTGCTCGGCGGTCGCCTGGAGCGGGCTTCCGGTCCACCCGGCAACTTGTTCGGCGGCCAGAAGCCAGGCGGAACGGTCGAGCGTCCAACGGCCGGAGAGCAGATCTTGCCGCAAGGCGGCGGCCTCGCGCTGGCGGGACTCTTCCAGCAAAGTACAGCGGGACCGCCGCGCCAGCAAGGCCGCTGGCATGCCCTCGATCGAGACCTTCTCAACAGACGCCAGCCGGTCATAAGCTTCGAGGGCCGCCGCGGTGCGGCCGGCGCGCCGGTGTACCCGCGCCAACCGCAGCCAGGCGCCGGCCCGCACGCCCTCGCGTGGGGAACGCGCCAGATCCTCGTAAAGCCGGAGTGCCTTCTCCCCCTCGCCGCGGAACTCGAGCGTCTCGGCTTCGGCGAACGGCTGCGTTTCCGCTTCCAGCGCGCGCACGGGCGCCGAAAGCCAGAGGACCCGGCCCGGCGGATGCACCTGGATTCCCGCCTGCGAAACGGTGAGCCGCACGGCGCCCGCAGGCACCAGAACTTCGGCCCCGGCGAGCGACTGCTCCAGAGCGCGCACGGCGCGGTCCGCCGCTGCCTCCCGCCGCTCCATGGCCCGCTGCGCCGAGAGCGCCTTGTCCTGTTCGAGCAGGCGCAGACCAAGCCCCACCAGCGTTGCCGCCGGCAGCAGCAGGACTCCGAGAAACCAAGCGGTGAGCCTGTGGGTACTGCCTCTAAGTGGGCGCCCGACGAGCATGTCCCTCGCCCCCATCCCAACAGCCCAGCATTGGCGCACGATCAAGCGTGTGTCAAGTCTTGGTTAAGCCCTTCGGCCCCACAGCAAGCCCGGCAACCGCCGGACAGGTCGGCTGCGCGATAATGAGAGTGCCATGCTGGATTGGTCACAGTGCCCGGAAGTTGAGTGCATACCCGGCAAAGTCAGTGGGGCGTATCTCTTCAAGGGGACACGAGTTCCTGTGCGCGCGCTTTTTGACAACCTCGAGGATGGCGCAAGCATTGCAGACTTCCTTCAATGGTTCCCCGGTGTCGAACGGAAGCAAGTGGAAGCAGTACTTGAGCACGCCGGCCGGAGTCTAGCCGAGACCCCCAGCCGCTGAAATGGCAGGATGCGGATTCTATTCGACCAGGGGACGCCGGTTCCGCTGCGCAGCGTCTTGGGCGGCCACTGGGTCGAGACTGCCTTTGAGCGGGGCTGGGGCGATCTCGACAATGGGCAGCTTCTGGTGGCGGCTGAATCCGAAGGTTTTGAACTGCTCGTAACCACTGATCAGAATCTGCGCTATCAGCAGAAACTCACTGGGCGGAGGATCTCCATTTTGGTTCTCACTACGACGAGTTGGCCGCGGATCCGGCAGCATACGGATCTGGTGGCTGCCGTGATAGACGGGTTACAGGCCAGCCAGTACCGCGAGTTGTCGTTCCCGAAATAGCACGTCGGAGGCTCG
>JBBTDS010000035.1:0-3469 GCA_038060875.1 Acidobacteriota bacterium
GAACCAGCATGGTGGCATGATCCGCCCGAACTCAGATCTCCGCACTGTCAAGTACATCAGCATTCCGCGCAACTGGATCGTGGACGCGACCGGTAAATGGCGCCTGGAACAGATCGGCTTCGGATCGGGCGAGGACTGGGAAAAGGACATGCTCGAGAAAATCGAGCAGACCAGGCCGGAGGCTTCAGCCGGTCCTCAGCGATGAGCCACGCGCAAACGCCGGCGCCGGCTGGCGCCGGCTGAACTACTTCGCGTGATAGTTTGGGGACGGCGGGCGTTTGGGCCGAGGCGCTGGGTTCTTCTCCAGCTCCTCCATCACTACTGCGACCGCCTTTTCCAACTGAGGGTCGCAGCCCTGGCGCACGATCTTGGGGTCCAGTTCGACCTCGATGTCCGGCGCCACGCCCTGGTTCTCGATGTCCCACTCGCCGTTGGGATTCCAGACCAGGACGCACGGCGCCATCACGACGCCGCCGTCCATCAGCTCGGGATACTCAGAAATGCCGACCACGCCGCCCCAGGTCCGCTTGCCCACCAGCTTGCCGACGCCGAACTGGCGGAAAAGCCAGGGCATCAGGTCGCCGCCCGAACCCGCGAGTTCGTTGATCAGCATGACCTTGGGCCCGAAGATCGCTCCCAGGGGCAGGAACACGTCGGCTCCGTCGCGGGGCGTAACGGCCCTCATCACTGGCCGCCGGAGGGTCTCGATAATGTCGGTCGCCACGTGGCCGCCATGGTTGAAGCGCCCGTCGATGATGGCCGCCTCCTTGCCCACTTGCGCGAATAAGTAACGGTTGAGGGCTACGGAGCCGCCGTGACTGGTGTCCGGCATGTAGATGTAAGCCACGCGGCCCTTGGTCATCTGGTCCACCTTGCGGCGGTTGTCTTCGATCCAGGCCAGGTGGCGCAACCGGCGCTCATCAGACACCGGTGTCACGGTCACTTGGCGCGAGTTCGCCCCGGAGGGATCGGGTCCCACCTTCAGAAGAACTGACTTGCCCGCCGTGCCTTCGAAGAAGCTGTAGATGTTGTCCGCGGCCCGCAGCTCGCGGCCGCTTACCGCCAACAGGTACTCGCCGGCCACCACGTTGACGCCGGGCTGGGTGAGCGGCGCTTTCAAGTCCGGATTCCAATTCTCGCCGTTGTACACGCGCGCGAAACGGTAGCGGCCGTTCTCGATCCTGTAATCGGCGCCGAGCAAGCCGGCCTCGATGCGCTTGACGTCGGGCGAATCGCCGCCGCCGAGGAACAGGTGCGACACCGACAGCTCGCCCAGCATCTCGGTGAAGAGGTAGTTCAAATCCTGCCGCGAAGCAACATTGGCGAGGTAAGGCTCATAGCGTTTCTCGGCGGCTCTCAGGTCCAGGCCGTGGTAGTTGGGGTCATAGAAAAAGTCGCGCTCGATACGCCAGGCTTCGTGATACATCTGTCGCCATTCGGCACGCGGGTCCGCGCGGACTTCGAGGCTGTCCGTATTGAGCGCGCTCGCGGCATCGCCGGCGGGCAGCGGCTGAGCGCCGCCTGAGTCCGCCATCGGCTTAGGCGCCGCGATGAACTAGCGGTCGCCTTGCCGGTAGAGCATCTTCTCGCCGCTCGCGGACATCTGGAAGCTGCGCACGCCGCTGATGGCGACATCGGACTTCCGCTTGCTCAGGTCGAAACGGTGGACGGTGAGGTCGCCTTCGGCGCCGGGCCGCGGAGGCGGCGCCTCGATGGCGTAGAGGACGCCCGCCTTGCCCGTCTGGATCCCTTCGTAGCGCCTTGGCGGCATCGGCAGCGCCAGAATGCGCTGGCTGATGTTGTAGAAGTCGATCTTGACGTCTGGCTTCCCCGCAGGGACGGGTGTGCCCGGTTCCTTTCCGTCATTTCTCTCGGGCGCGAGCGGTGATCCCTGGTCCTTCGACAGCACGATCAGGTAAAGGCTCCGCGTCATCGGGCGGCTGTAACTGTGGACGTCGAACTCCTTGGAGGGACCCGAGTCGGTGCTGGCGGTGAAGTAGAGGTACTTGCCGTCCTTGTCAAAGACGGGATGCTTGGCATCGCTCATGCCGTCGGTGACCTGATCGCTCCTGGCCTCCGCGATCGAGTAACTGTGGATCGCGCTCATGTAATTCTTGAGTTGCTTCGAGTAGGCGAGCCACTTACTGTCCGGCGACCACGCGGGAGACCGGTCGCGATCGTTGGAGTAGTAGTAATCCCTGTCCACCAGGACCGGCTTCTTGGTGTCAAGATCGACGTACCAGAAGCCGAGGTGATTGTCGAGATAGGCGATCTTCTTGCTGTCGGGCGACCAGCGCGGCGCATAGTAGAAAGCCGGCTTTTCCCCAAGGTTGATCCTGGTGACCTCACCCAACCCGCTCTGGTCTCGCAGGTGAAGAGCGTATTCGCCCGATTCATCCGAGAAGTAGGCGATGGTCTTGCCGTCTGGCGACCAGGCCGGATCGCGCTCCATCACGCCAGTGGTGTTGGTGAGGTTACGCGGGTAGCCTTTTTCCGTCGGCACGGTGAGGATCTCGCCTCGGGCTTCGAACACCGCGCGGGCGCCGTTTGGGGAGACATCGGGGTTTCGCAGCCGCTTGCCGACGTTGACGTAACGCGGCCTGACTTCCGGGAGGTCGCCCGCGAGGCGGACGTCGACCGGCCGGGTCCTGCCCGACTTGAAATCGTAGAGATGCAGCGAGCCGAACTGCTCGTAGACGATCGCTCCCGGACCCGCCGAGGCGGACTTGAAGTCGAGCCCGCGGTTCTCGATGAGCTGCTTCACCTGGCGGGTGCGCGTGTCGTAGGAGAACAGCGAAACCGGGCCGTTGCGGTCGGAGAGAAAATAGATCCGATCGCCCACCCACATCGGGTTGAAGTCGTTCGAGTTGTCGCGTGGGACCTCAATGACGCTTGAGTCGGAAAGATCGGCGATCCACACCTTGGTGGTGAGCCCGCCCCGGTAGCGCTTCCACGCCGGCTGCCCTCGGAACACCGGAACGTAAGCCAGGTGCGAGCCGTCTGTGGAGTAGGAACCCTCCATGGCGATGGGGAGCAGAATCTCCTCCGGGAACCCGCCCTCCGCCGGGATGGTGAATAGCTTGGCACCATCCGTCGCGCTGGCCCGGCTTGACGTGAACAGCACGCGCTTGCCGTCAGGTGTCCAGCCGGCCGCGGAATCGTCGCCCGGGCGATACGTCAGGCGCTTCGGCGTGCCGCCTGAGGCCGGCATGACGAACACATCGACGTTGCCGTCGTATTCGCCGGTGAAGGCGATACGCGAGCTGTCGGGCGAGAAGACTGGGCCGGTCTCGACACCCGGCCCGGTGGTGAGTCGCCTGGCGTCGCCGCCCTCGCGCGGCACGCTCCAAAGGTCACCGGCGAAAGAAAAAACGACCTGGGTGGCGCTCAGGGCCGGCTTCTGCAACAGGTAGCGGTAATTGATTAGCGGCGGGGCTGGACAAATCCGCAGGTTTCGGTTATCGTAGGG
>JBBTDS010000036.1:0-5442 GCA_038060875.1 Acidobacteriota bacterium
CGCGCAGGTCCTCAGACACTGACGGCTGGTTCTCAATAGGATTTGGCACTAAGCGAGCGTTCCGCGGGCCCCGGTGTTATCCCAAGCACGCAGAACCGGGGGCAGACGAAGCTGTCCGCACTCCACCACATCGAGAAGATGTTAATTGCCGCGGTTGGTGACAGATCCGTCTGTCGCCGGTTTTCGCCCGCGCTTCAGAAACTCACCCTGACTCCAACCCGGAACACCCGCTCGTCGATGCCGTCGCGGCCGATGGGATTGACGCTGGTCACCTCGAAGACGCCGCCGCGGAAGGAGCCGTCCGGGCCCAGGCGCAGGTTGGAAATGTTGCTGCTCGGGTTGGAGAAGTGCGGCGTGTTGGTGGCGTTGATCCCCTCGGCGCGGAATTGCAGGTTCACGCGCTCGGTGATGCGGAACTGGCGGAACAGGCCGGCGTCCAGATTGACCTGGCCCGGCCCGCGCAGAATGTTGAAACCCGCCGTGCCAAAGCGCGGCTCGGTCACGGGAGCGAACGCCGTCCAGTCATAGAAGGCCTCGCCCGGCCCGACGCCGCCGAGCTTCTTCACCACCGGCTTGACCAGGTCGGCGCGTTGCGAGTTGCCGGGGGCGTTCAGAGAAGTCGCCGAGGAGCTGACCGAGAACGGGTTGCCGCTGAACGAGCTGAGCACCCCGTTGAGCTGCCAGCCGCCGAGCAGGGCGGCGGCGATCCCGCCGCCGTTGGCCCACCGCTTGCCGCGGCCGAAGGGCAGCTCGGCGATGCCGGTCAACTGGAGGTTGTGCGGGCGGTCCAGGCCGGTGCGGGCGCGGTTAAGCTGGAAGTATTCCGGCCGCGGGATCGAGGGAGTGTCGCCGATGTCGGTCATGCCGGCGAGGCCGAGCGTTTTCGACCACGTGTAGGCGGCCTGGAACTGGTAGCCGGCGGAAAAGCTGCGCCGCAGCGAGACCTGCAACGAGTCGTACTGGCTGTTGCCGACCGGGGTGACGAGGGCGGTGCGAACGGCGCGGCGGTACTTCGGGTAGTAAGGCTGGCTGTCGCGCCCGCCGCCCGGCAGGCCCACGTTCAGATCAAGGTAAGCCATCTGCTTGGTCTGCCGCGTGGCCACGTAGCCCGCCTGCGCGATCAGCCCCGGCGTGAGCTGCTTCTCCAGCGTGAAGTTCCACGACTGGATGTAGCCGCGGACGAAGCGGTCGCCGACGCTGTTGACGGCCACGTCCGGCGGAAGCTCGACGATGCCGTTGCCGATCTCCGGCGGCTTGATCGCGGGTATGCCGTCCCGCAGCCGCCCGGAGGGCTGGAAGCTGTTGGCCGCGGACACATTCATCGCCAGCACGACCGGGTAGTTGGTGCGGTGCGGCTTGGCCAGGCTGTGGGGGTCGTTGGAGATGCCGTAGCCGGCGCGCACCACCAGCGTATCGCTGGCGCGCCAGGCCAGCCCGATGCGCGGCACGAACAGGCGCTTGCTGAGCTCGACGCCGCAGTCGCGCGGCACCACGCCCACACCGCAGATCCTCATGAGGTTGCGGTTGAAGTCGTACTGCTCGACGCCGCGATCGGCGCGGGTCCCCATCGGGAAGTACTCCCAGCGCACGCCGTAGGAGAGGGTCAGCTTGCGGCTGGCCTGCCACTGATCGCGCAGGTAGAAGGTGTGCATCCACTGGCGCGTGTTGTACTCGTCGGGGACCTGGAGGGTGCGGCCGGAGCTCGACGCCAGTCCCAGCAGGAAGGCCGCGAAGCTGTTGTACTGGTTCGGCGACGGGCCGCCGTTCAGCGCGGTGGGTCCGCCGCCGAAGCTGAACCCGCCCGCGGCGCCCTGGAACTGGCCGTAGAACTCCACCTGGAGATGGTTCATGTGCTGGCGGTAGAGGTCCATGCCGAAGCGGACGTTGTGTGACCCTTTGATCCAGTTGGCGTTGGCGACGTATTGATACTGCGGATCGCGCCGCGAGAAAGGCATCCAGGTGGTGTGGATGCCGACGGCGGTGTAGTTGGTGACCTCGAAGCGCGGCCAGCCGCCTTCAAAGCGGCGCGGGCCGTTAGTGCCGGGGATGCCCAGCTCCTGGCCGATCTTCCTGTCCAGCAGCGGCTGCTCGACCGAGGTTTTGAACATGGTGTAGCCGAAGTTGGCATCGACGATGAAGTTGGGGTTGAAGACGTAAGTGCCGGCGAGGGTGAGGCCGTAGGTGTTGCCGCTGCCGATACCGGGCGCGCCGCCGTTGATCGGCGGGCCGCCGAGGTCGCCGAAGTACGGCTGATTGTTCATGTTGTAGCCCAGCAGGCTGAAGCGGCCGTTCATGGTGAGCCTGTCGGTCGCGTTCCAGTTGATCTTGGAATCGACGGTGTGGCGGTCGAAGGCGAAGGCGGCGGTGGCGTAGTAGTTGCTCGTCAGCAGGTTGGGAAAGGTGGGCAGCGGGATCTGGTCGCGGATCTTCAACGCGATCGGCTCCATGCGCGAGGCCGGCACCATGCCGCCGGGCAACGGCGTACGCCCGCGACCGTTGATGTCCCCGGTCTGCGGATCGTAGATGGGCCGGTCCGAACCCGACATGTCGCCGCGGCGGATGGCGTCGGTGGGCACGGTGGCCAGCCTGGCGGCGTTCTCGCGGTCTTTGGTGCCTTCCCAGCTCACGAAGTAGAACAGCTTGTCGCGCTTAATGGGGCCTCCGGCGGTGGCGCCGAACTGGTTGTAGACCATCTTCGGGTTGCGCTCGCCGGCCGGGAAGAAGAAGGGCCGCGCCTTGGTGTGGTTGTCGTTGTGGTAGAGGAAACCCGAGCCGTGCAGCTCGTTGGTGCCGCTCTTAAGCTGCACGTTCACCGCCGCGCCGCCGGCCAGGCCCTGCTCGGCGTCGAAGCTGTTGGAGACGATGTTGACCGCCTCGATGGACTCCAGCGCGGGCACGTAGACCGAGATGGTGGACGCCCAAACGTGGGTGGCGCTGGCGCCCTCGATGCGCACATTGTTGGTGTTGCTGCTGGCGCCGTTGACGTTGAAGGCCAGCGCGCGCGAGGGGTTGTTGGCGATCGACTGGCTGTTGGCCGGCGGCGAAAAGCCCGGCAGCGTACGGAAGAGCTGCTGGTAATTGCGCCCCAGCGGCACCGGCAGGTCGCGCAGCGTCCGGGTGACCATCTCGGCCCGCACCTCGGCGCGGTCCGTTTGCAGCGCCGCGGCTGTGCCGGTCACTACTATCGATTCGGTCACCGCTCCGAGTTGCAGCCTGATATCGGCCCGCACCACCGAGTTGATCGTCACCTGAAGGCCCTTCCGCGTGGCCGGCTGGAAGCCTTGCATGGCCACCTGGACGTCGTAGGTCCCGCTGGGAATGGTCGGGAAGCTGTAGGCGCCCGCGGCGCTGGTCGCGGCCGTCCGCTTCTGTCCCGTCTCCAGATGGGTGATGGTGACACTCGCGCCCGGCACCGCGGCCTCGGAGCTGTCGGTCACGTTGCCCACGATCGAGCCGTAGAGGACCTGCGCCCGGGCCGGGAGGGCGAGAGCAACGAAAATTGCGCAACAGGCAAAAGATTTCATGGGAACCCCACCTCGGGTTGATTATACGCCCGGCCATAGCCGGTCCGGTAGTGGAATACTCGAAGCATGGAAGCGGTTCTACTCATAGCAGGGGCGGTCGCCGGCGGGCTGGCAGTGTGGCTGTACTGCCGCCTCAAGTTCGCGGCCGAGCGGGCGGCGCTCAACGAGCGGCTCGCCGCCCAGAACGAGGCCCAGCAGAAGCTTTCGGAGACCTTCAAGGCGCTCTCGGCCGACGCGCTGAGGAGCAACAGCGAGGAGTTCCTCAAGCTGGCCGGCCAGGCCTTCGCCGCTCAGCACAGTGCGGCGCGCGGCGATCTCGATAGCCGCCGGCAGGCGGTCGAGCAGCTCGTCGGCCGGCTCAACGAGTCGGTCGGCCAACTGGCGACCCAGGTGACATCGCTGGTAGCCACCGAAGGGCAGCTCCGGAAGGAGACGGCCAACCTCGCTTCCGCCATGCGAGACCCCAAGGCCCGCGGCCGTTGGGGCGAGATCCAGTTGCGGCGCGTCGTCGAGCTGGCCGGTATGGTCGAGTATTGCGACTTCCTCGAGCAGCAGACCGTTGGCGGCGAAGACGCCCGCCTGCGGCCCGACCTGGTGGTGAAGCTCCCTAATGACAAGCGCGTCGTAGTCGATGCGAAGGTCTCCCTTCAGGCCTATCTGGAAGCGCTGGAGGCCGCCGACGAGTCCGCCAGGACAGCCAAGCTCAAGGAGCACGCGCGCCAGGTCCGCGCCCGCATCGCCGAGCTGGCCGGCAAGGCGTACTGGGCGCAGTTCGAGTCCGCTCCGGAATTCGCGGTGATGTTCCTGCCAGGCGAGCCGTTCTTCAGCGCCGCGCTCGAGCACGACGCCGGCCTGATCGAGTTTGGCGTCGAGCAGCGCGTGCTGATTGCGACGCCCACGACGCTGATCGCGTTGCTGCGCGCGGTGGCTTACGGCTGGCGCCAGGAGAAGCTGGCGGAGAACGCGCGCGTCATCAGCGAGCTGGGCCGGCAGCTCTACGAGCGGCTGGGCACGCTGGCCGGCTATTTTGACGACCTGCGCAAGGGTCTGGAGCGCGCCGTCGATGCGTACAACAAGGCCGTCGGCTCGCTGGAAACTCGGGTGCTGGTCAGCGCGCGGAAGTTCAAGGAGCTGGGCGCGGCCCCGGATGAGGAGATTCCCACCCTGGAAGCATCCGACCGCTCGCCGCGCCAGCTTCAGGGTGCGGACGGCGGCACCGTCACGCCCGCCTGATCCCCAGGCCCGGCCCCTTGGGTCAGGCGGAGCCTTCACTTCAGCGGCAGGTTGCGAAGAACCCAGAACTCGTTGATGCCCTCGCTCGCCGAGAAGAGCAGCCGCTTTCCGTCGGGGTTCAGACTGGGGCGTGCTGCGTTGGGCATCCGGATGCCCATGGGCTGGGGAGCGCCTCCTTCCACCGCCACCCAGTGGAGCTCGTTCACAGGTCCGTGCTCGGACATCCCTACCCTCCGGGCGTACATCAGGCGCTTGCTGTCAGGGGTCCAACTGAGGCCCCAAAGGCTCTGAGCATCGAGCATCCGCAGCGGTCCGCCGGCGGTCGAAAGGAGCAGAATGTCCCACTCCTTGCCGCCGTCGAGCTTCCCGTGCAGCGCCAGCCAGCGTCCGTCGGGGGAGACGGATGGGCCGGTCGCCCAGTCGCCCGCGTCGGTCAACAGGTCCGTCTCCTTGCCGGTCGCGAGCTCGTAACGGTAGATTCGCCGCTGCCTGGTGGAGTAGGAGTAGGAGGATACGTACACCGACTGGCAGTCCGCTGAGAAGCCCAACTGGTAGGCAGGCCGGACTCCGTTGATTCGGACGTCGGGTGGTGAGGCCTCACCGGTCCGCGGGTCGAAGAGCGGATTCCGAGGGATGTCGATCAGCGTTCCGAACTGATGTCGATCACGGTTCCGAGGTGGTGCCG
>JBBTDS010000037.1:0-6171 GCA_038060875.1 Acidobacteriota bacterium
GGGCCGCGTACTGAGACCAGACCCGCCCAGAGGTCCGTGGAAATCGAGGCT
The DNA here is from genome assembly GCA_038060875.1 of Acidobacteriota bacterium. GTDB lineage: Bacteria > Acidobacteriota > Terriglobia > Bryobacterales > Bryobacteraceae > JBBTDS01. The sequence goes on from JBBTDS010000037.1 coordinate 52, forward strand.
AGTGTGAATGACGGCGCTCGGTGGTTCGGGGTTCCCGAAATTGCGGGTCGGGCCCACAACCCAGCCGCCCCCGTTCGCTATACTAAGAGCTTCAGGAGCTCCCAACCCTATGTTCGACCTCTTTCGCAGCCGTGCTAAAGCTGTGCGCTACCTGCTCGGCGGCCTGTTGATGGTGGTGGCCCTCTCGATGGTGGTCACGCTGATTCCCGGCTGGGGCAGCATGCCGGTGGGCGAGGAGCAGGTGGTGGCCGAAATCGGCGACGAGGCGCTCACCGAACGCGAAGTGCAGCTCCAGCTCCAGGCGGCCATGCGCAACAAGGCCTTCCCCTCCGAGCTGGCTTACATCTACGTCCCCCAGATGATCGACCAGATGATCACCGAGCGCGTGCTGGCCTACCAGTCCGAGCGGCTCGGCTTTCAGGTGACCGAAGCCGATGTCGCCCAGACCATCCGCTCCATGATCCCCCAGCTTTACCAGGACGGCAAGTTCGTCGGCCGCCAGGCCTACGCCGATTTCCTCGCCCAGCAGAACCTCACCATCCCGCAGTTCGAGGCCAACGTGCGCAAGCAGATGCTGCTCACCAAGCTGCGCAACCTGGCCGGCGAGGGCGCCGTCGTCACTCCGGAGGAGATCGATAAGGAGTACCGCCGCCGCAACGAGAAAGTCAAGCTGGAATACGTCGCCATCTCTCCCGATAAGCTCCGCTCACAGGCCACCGTGACGCCGGAGGAGGTCAAGGCCCACTTCGAGAAGAACCGCCCGGCCTACCAGATCCCGGAGAAACGCAGCTTCGAGATGCTGGTCATCGACGAAGCGAAAATCGGCGAGCGGATCGCCACGGCGGAGGCCGATCTGCGCCGCGCTTACGAGGCCAACAAGGAGCAGTACCGCACGCCGGAGCGGGTCAACGTTCGCCACATCCTGCTTAAGACCACCGAGAAGCCCAAAGAGGAAGTCCCGAAGATCCAGGCCCGGGCCGCGGAACTGCTCAAGCAGATACGCGGCGGCGCCGATTTCGCCGAGCTGGCCCGTAAGAACTCGGAAGACCCGGGCTCGGCCGCCAAGGGCGGCGAGCTGAGCTGGGTCGCGCGCGGCCAGACCGTCAAGGCCTTCGAGGACACCGCCTTCACACTGAAGCCGAACCAGATCAGCGACGTCATCAGCACCGAGTACGGCTTCCACATCCTACAGGTGCTACAGAAGGAGGAAGCGCGGCTGAAGCCGTTCGAGGAGGTCAAGGAGCAACTCGCCAAGGATCAGAAGCGTCAGCAAGTCTTCAACCTGATGCAGAACCTGGCCGACCAGGCCCAGGCTGAACTGAGCCGGAACCCGCAGCAGGCGGCTTCGATCGCCCAGCGGCTCAACGTGCCGCTGGTTAGAGTGGAAAAAGCCGGCCGCGGCGACCCGGTCCCGGAGATCGGCGTGAGCCCGGAATTCGAGGAGGCCATCAGCGGGCTTCAGAAGGGCCGCTTCACGCCGCCGATACAGGTCCAGGGCAACAAGCTCGTCATTGCGGTGTTGGCCGATGTCTTCCCGATACGGCCGGCCGAGCTGGCCGAGGTCGAAAAGCAGGTGCGCGAGCAACTCGCCAGCCAGAAGGTCGCACAGCTTGTCGAGCAGCGAGCGCGCGAAGCTATGGAGAAGGCGCAAGCCGCCGGCGGGGACCTGAAGAAAGTCGCCCAGGCCATGGGCCTCGAACTGAAGACGACCCAGGAGTTCGGGCCCGACGGCGCCGCCGACGGCATCGGCCCGGCTACCTCGCTCATGGAGGCGTTCACCAAGGAAGTGGGCGGACTGTTCGGACCGGTGCCGATGGACGACAACCGCTTCGTTTGCAGGGTCGCGGCCAAAACCGCGGCCGACACCAGCAAGCTGGCCGAGCAGCGCGAGGCCATCCTCACCGAGATCAAGCGCCGCAAGGCCCGCGATCGCGACGAGCTGTTCACCGACTCGCTCCGCACCCGGCTGATCCAGGACGGCAAGGTCAAGATCCACGAGGACGTGATCCGGCGGCTGGCCTCGGCTTATCGCGGCTGATGATTCAAGCCCTGATCGACTTCCTCCGCACGCTGACGACGCCGGAGCGGCTCATCCACCTGCTGACGACGGTGCTGACCGGCTGGCTGGGCTACGCCGTGCTGGTCGGCATCGTCTTCGCCGAGACCGGCCTGCTGACGGGTTTCTTTCTGCCCGGCGATTCGTTCCTGTTCACCGTGGGCGTGGTGGCCGGCGCCGGCCAGCTCAGCCTGCCGGCGGTCATGCTGCTGCTGGCGGCCGCGGCCATTGCCGGCGACAGCACCGGCTACTGGCTCGGGCGGCGCACCGGGCCGGTGATTTTCAACCGCCCCAACTCGCGTCTGTTCAGGCGCGAGCACCTGCTCCGCTCCGGGGCCTTCTACGAGAAGTACGGCGGCCGCACCATCGTCTACGCGAAGTTCATCCCCATCATCCGGACCTTCGCCCCTTTCCTGGCCGGCGTCTCGCGGATGCACTATCCGCGGTTCCTCGCCTTCAGCGTGTGCGGCGTGGTGGGCTGGGTGGCGTCGCTGACGACGCTGGGCTACACGCTGGGCAGCATTCCGCTGGTGCGGCGGCACTTCGAGAAGGTGATCGTGCTGATCATCTTCCTCTCGCTGCTGCCGATCATTGTCGAAGCTCTCAAGGCGCGGCGGAAGAAAGCGGCCGAGACAGTGCCCGCGGCAGGCCGCGAATAAGCCGGCGCCTCCGCTGACTGTGAGTGGGATATACTGGCCCCCGGAGGGCCGAATGACCGGCGATCTCCAGGGCCTGATCGATAGGGCAGCCGCGGTGTTGCGGGCAGAAGGCGCCCGCGAGATATACGTCTTCGGATCAGCCGCGAAGGGGGAACTTCGCACTGGCTCCGACGTGGATCTGGCCGTTTCAGGCCTGCCTCCGCAGGTCTTCTTCCGGGCGATGAGCAAGGTCAGCGACGTGCCAGGCCGCCAGATCGATCTCATCGACCTCGATGAGGACTCTCCCTTCGCCCGGTACCTTCGGGAGAACGGAGAACTGCTGCGTGTCGGATAGGCTCCGCAGGCCGGGGAACTCAGCGACACCGTAGGCCGGCTGAAGTCCGAACTCAGCGAGTTCTTGCGGCAGATCTCGCGGCGCCCCGGCGACCGGGAGCCTGATCATCCCGAGAGTCCCGCCGGCGCCTGAAACCCGCCGGTCACATCGGCCAGACGGGCGGCCACGTCGATCGGGGTGGCGTCCTCCAGGTAGGGGCCGACGATCTGGATGCCCACCGGCAGGCCGGTGGCGGTACGCCCGATCGGCGCCACGGTCGCCGGGCAGCCGCTGAACGTCGCCGGCGAGATCCACCGCAGCATGTCGGCGTACAACCGCGGGCCGTCGGCGGTGGCCACCGTGCGCTCGAAGAAGGTCAGCTTGTGATCGTGCGGGAACGCGGGCACGATGTTCACTGGCATCAGAAACGCGTCGTGCGTGCGAAAGTGCTCCTGCCAGACGGCGCGTGCCTTCAGGCGCGCCTCGGTGTGCCTCAGCCACTCCTGGTGCGAGAAGGTCATCCCGTCGATCCACCCCTTGGCGTAGTGTCCCCAGGCGCTGCCGGCGCCTTCGCGGATCTTTTGGATCTGACTCGGCTCCATGCCCGGCCCGACCACGGCCGCGAGCAGCCGGGAATAGCTCTCCCACGCCGCCTGCGGATCGAAGCCCCGCGGCCATCCCTCGGCCAGCGCGACACCAGCCTTGCGCAGCGCGTCCAGCGCGCCGGCCATCACCCGCTTCACGTCGGAGGCGACGGGGCAGAACGGGTCGTCCAGCACGAAGCCAATGCGGTAATCTCGCAGTCGCGCGCGGCGCGGTGGGCGCAGGTTCCAGCGCCAGGCCGCCGCCTCGGCGCGGACCGGCCCGCCGATGACCCGCAGCTCGAGCAACAGGTCCTCTGCGCTGCGCGCCATCGGCCCGGCTACGGCCAGATCGGGAAGCGGGGCGATGGTTGCCGGCGGTGGCGGGATGTGCCCGTCCACTGGCACCACATTCAGCGTGGGCTTGTGGCCATAGACGCCGCAGAAATGACACGGCGTGCGTATGGAGCCGCCGATGTCGCTGCCCAACTCCAGGAAGCCGAAGCCAGCCGCCAGCGCGGCCGCCCCTCCGCCGGTCGAGCCTCCCGGCGTGCGCGAGGCGTCCCAAGGGTTGTTGGTCGTGCCGGCAATCTCGTTGTAAGACTGCAAGTCGGAGGCGAACTCGGGCAGATTGGTCTTGCCCACAAGAATCGCCCCCGCGCCCCGCAACCGGGCCACGGCGACCGCGTCCTCCTTCGGCACGTGCTTCGCCAGCATCTTCGAACCGCTGGTAGTCCGGATGCCGGCGGTGGCGAAGGAATCCTTGGTGAGAACGGGCAGGCCGTGGAGCGGCCCTCGGGCTTTCCCGGCCGCGCGCGCCTCATCGGCCTGCCGCGCGCGCTCCAGCGCCTGCTCTTCGAGCAGCAACAGGAACGCGTTGATCTTCGGGTTGAACTTGCGGATGCGCGCGACAACGTGCTCCGTCAGCTCGCGCGATGAGATCGCCCCGGCGGCCATCGCGCGAAGCGCTTCGCCCGCCGTGCCGAAACTGGGGTCGAATCGCCGCTCGGCGGCCGCGGCGCGGCCGAAGCGGCTGATGAACGGAGCAGATGCGGCCTTCAAGAACAAACGGCGATGCATTGATCCCCTCCATATGGGCCGGGCATGCCCGGCCCCTACCTATCCACCGGCGGGCGGCGGCGGTGCCACTCGGTGCGGTTTTGAAACTCGCGGCCGAGGGCCAGCAGCGTGTTCTCGCTGAACGGGCGGCCGACAAGCTGAATGGCGATCGGCAGGCCCTCGGCGAAGCCGCAGGGCAGCGAGAGCGCCGGCAGGCCGGCGAGGTTGCCGGCCGCACCCAGCTCAGAGAGGCCGCGCAGCTTGGGCCTGGGACGCTCTGAGCCGCGGCGGTCCATCGGCTCCGACACCTTCGACGCCGGACCGAAGCGCGCCGGCGACACGAGCACGTCCACCTCCATGAAGATCTTCCGCAGCTCGTCCTGGATCAGCCGCCGGATGCGCACGGCGCGCAGGTAATCCTTGGCGGCGATCTCCAGGCCCGCCTTCAGGCCCGCGATCTGCTTCTGATCGGCCAGTTCCTCGACCTTGCCGCTCGCGACCAGCGGCTCGAAAACGCTCGATCCTTCGGCGTCGATGATGAGGCCGGCCACCGTGCCGTACGGATGCTCGGGGAGGCTGGTCTCCTTGATTGGCACGCCGAGGCCGCGGATGGTCTCGAGCGCCTTCCGGAAATCGGCCCGCGCCGCGGGCTCGGCCCACTCGTCGAAATCCACCGGCGCGAAGCCGACGCGGATCTCCTTCGGCGGGCGCGCAAACTGCGGCCCGTAGTAGAAGCTCTTGCCCGCCGAACCCGGGTCCCGCGAGTCGCCGCCGGCGATGGTGTTCAGCACGTGGCCGCAGTCCTCGGCCGAGCGGCACATCGGGCCGATCTTATCCATCGTCCAGGAGAGCGCCATGGCGCCGTAGCGGCTCACCAGGCCGTAGGTCGGGCGCAGGCCGGTCACGCCGCAGTACGCCGCCGGCGTGAGAATCGAGCCCCACGTCTCCGAGCCGAGCGCATAGGGGACCAGCCCGGCGGCCACCGCCGAGCTCGAGCCGCTGGAGGAACCGCCCGACCAGCGCGAGCGGTCCCAGGGATTCAGCCCCGGACCAGTGACGGAGGCTGCGGCGTAGCGGTAGCCGCCGCCGCCGGCCAGCTCGACCATGGCCAGCTTGCCGACCAGCACCGCGCCGGCTTTGGCCAGCTTGTTGAGCGCCGTGGCCTCGTAGTCGAAGACCTGGGCGGCGTACGGGCGCGCGCCCCAGGCGGTCGGCTGCCCGGCCACGCTGAGCAGATCCTTGGCGCCGAACGGCACTCCCTGGAGCGGGCCGCGCAGCCGGCCGCGCCTGATCTGATCGTCCACATCGCGCGCCCGCGCCATGGCCGATTCCCGCAGCAGCAACGCCAGGGCGTTGTAGCGCGGGCCGAGCTTCTCGATCCGGTCCGTGAACGCCCGCGCCAGCTCGACGGCGGAGAATTCCTTGGCCACGAGCTTCGCGTGCAGCTCGCCG
>JBBTDS010000037.1:6271-24122 GCA_038060875.1 Acidobacteriota bacterium
CGCCAGCTCGACGGCGGAGAATTCCTTGGCCACGAGCTTCGCGTGCAGCTCGCCGGTGGTGGCGAAGTAGATGTCGTCATTGAACGCGGGCATTAGAGCGCCTTGAAAGAGAAAGCCGGCTCGGCGCTCATCGGCACCTGAGTCCTGGCCAGTGTCTCGGCGTTGCGCCGCAGCCGGTCCTTGGCGGCGGCGAGCAGCTCCGCCGGCGTTTCGGCTTTGGCGGCGCCGGGTTGTGCCTGGGCGGCGAGCGCCGGTGCGCCTACTAGCGCGGCGGCCGCCTGTCTGCGCGTGAGCTTCATTCCGACATTATAGGCGCGGCAGGCTGCCCGGGTGGCGCCGCGAGAAGCAGCGGGCTGTGGAGGCCACCCTTGGGTGGCTCGACGGGCAGGCATCGGGCTGTGAACCACGGGCTGGCGGTTTTAGGTTCTGCCTGAGGAGCCAAATCCTGCTTGGCTGCCCAACCCGCACATTCGTAAAACACAGCATGCTGTCGTTAGCGGCGGCGATCGGTTACGCTCGTTCGAGAGGAAGCTGCGGGAGGCGAGCATGCCGCCGTCGAGATCGCCAACGTTCGCGGTTACTGCCTCAATCCGCTTTACAATCCGTTTCACCCACGTGACAGGCGATACTGATTACACTACAATCATGCCTGGGGGGATTCGCGGATGAAGATCAAAGCGGTGATAGCGGTGTGTGCCTTCAGCATCATGAGCGCGGCGGCGCAAGGACCCGCGCCCAAGGCGGCGCAGGCGAAACCGGCGGCTGCAAAACCGGCAGCATCGGCGGCGGGGACGGTGGGCGCGCCCAAGTTCAAGGCAATTTGGGAGCCGGTGCCGTTTAACAAGGACATCGGCTTAAACGCGATCGCGTGTGTAGGGCCGGAGACCTGTTGGGTGGTGGGGGACAAGTCCACGATCCTCTTGACGACAGATGGCGGGAAGACATGGCAGGTGCAGCTTGGCGGCGATCCCGAGGCGACCGACGATGCCCTGACGAAGATTTTCTTTCTGGATGCGAAGAACGGCTGGGCGATGACGGATCGAGGCAAGATCCTGGGTACCAGAGACGGAAGCACGTGGGCGGAGTTGTCTACCGTGAGCGGCACAACCAAGGGAGTATGGTTCCTGAGCCCGCAAACCGGGCTGGAGATCGAGAATCCGGACTCGACGAGCCAATCGACGCTGCGGCGCAGCGATGACGGCGGCAAGACCTGGAAGCCGCTAAGCCGCTGCAGCGTGGAGGCCACGGTCGGAGGCCTGCCGCGTAAACTGGGATGCATGATGCGGACGGCGCAGTTTCTGTCGCCGACCGTAGGGTTCGCGGGCGGGGGCGCAGGCATCAGCATGGGAACGGACGTGGCCACTTTCGGTAAGACCAGCGACGGGGGACAGACGTGGACGATGGCGGTGGTCCCGGAAACCAAGTGGCAAATTACGGCGGTGAAGTTCTGGACCGAAAAAGACGGGATCGTGGTGCTCAGTAGGGGCGAGGAAGTCTACTGGACCGCCGATGCAGGCGGGACCTGGACGAGGTCCGTGAAGCAACGCCTCTGGCCCAGCTCATACGGCGTGGGTGAGGGCAAGATCATCGTTGGGGTCGGGGAGAGCGGTGGGATCGGCTACTCCTTCAACGGAGGGCGCAATTTCACTTCCAGACCCATCACCCTGCCGGCAAGAGTGCATGCCGTGACGTTTCCTGACGCCCATCACGGGTACCTGGTGGGGCAGCATGCGATGGTATACCGCTACCGCATCGTGCCCATCGACTACACCAGCCAGGGAATGATCGGCGCCATGGCGCCGTAGGCGCGGGCCAGAAGCGAAGATGGCGCGCGTCGGATTTGCAGAACTGTATTTAAAATCAACAACTTGGAGTCGCCTTGCGCCGGATGCGCGTTCTCCGTTTCTTGTAATGTCGCTCTTGGGGAGCCAGGTGCTCTTTCGCAACTCGCCCTCCCCGCAGGTTAACGCCAGCCGCCGCTGGTCAGCCCGCAAGTCCGGGCAGCTTCGCGGCCAAACTGTGGCGCCTGCTGCGATCAGGCCGGCGCGGCGCGCTGTGCGAGCGGACCGAAAGATGCTTAAATGGGCGAATGCGACTTGCCGCCGCCTTTCTCATTCTGCCGGCCGCGCTGTGGCCGCAGGCGCCCACGCGAAGCGAGGTGCTCGGCGCCAGCCGCTGCGCCTACGGAAGCTCCGCCTGCCGCAAGGCTCGGCGCAGCTCCCGAAAGACCTGCTCGAAGGGCGGCAGGACGGCCATCTGGTTTGCGAGCCGGACGGACCAGAGGGCTTTCAGCCGCGCCTCCTTTTCTAGAATCGCCTCCCGAAGGCCCGCGGCCGGCATGTTCCTGAAAGCGAGTTTCTCGCTGATAGCCGGCGCCAGGGACGCCAGCTCAGTTTTCCCGCGCAAGATCAGGTACCAGAGGTCGTACAGGTCGCGCGGTTCATTGCGGGCGCGATCGACAAGAGCCACCACCTTCTCGCTCATGATCTCGTTCAGAGAATACGCCTGCACGACCCGACCCTCCGGCAAGTCGGCAAACTCCTCGTAGCCGCGCAGTACCGGCCGGTCTTCAAGCGGAAAAACAAGCCGTTCCCGAATCGTGATGTCCACTTTGACGGCGCCTCCGGCGGGGAGAGGTCCGGTGTACCTCAAGTAGAAGGTGTAGCTGTTATCGTGCGCGTGGCGGTCCTCCCGATCGAAACCGAACTCTATGCCGCTCTCCTCGCGAACACCCGCATACACTGGCTCCAGGTCCCGCAGGATCTGCCGGAGAGTCGTAGCCTCCCACAGCGTGAAGTCAAGGTCTCCGGAGAACCGATAATCGCCGAAGTAACATCGCTTGAGCGCTGTTCCGCCCTTGAGGGCGAGTTTGCTGCGCAGGTCCGTCTGCGGCAGGATGCTCAGGAACCAGGCGAGGCAATAGTCCCGCTCGAGCACGGTTTCCGGTATTCGCCGGCCGCCCATCCTGGCGAGCCGATTTGCGAGAAGAGAGATGTTGCGTTGGGGAATCAGGTCAGGTCCTCCGGATCGCTTCGAGTTCCTCGGGAGGAATGTTGATGCGAAGGCGCCAACTCGAAAGATGCGGGCCCTCGCCCGGCGCCAGCGGGTCGAGCACCGCATATGTGGCAGTGAGGGACGAACGGAGGCGATCCAACTCCGCCGCTGGTGCGAGCCGGTATAGCTCGATCAGGTAGCCGAGCCGCCTGAGGATGGCGCCAACTCCCAGGCGGAGGGCGTAATCGGCGAGCCGGCCCGGCTTAATGTCGGCGCGCCGCATCCAAAGGCCTTTGGCGACCTCAGTGACGCCGCCGCAATACTGTGGGAGCCTGAGGCCGTCGATTACGGTGCGCTCCAGATCACTGACCTTCACTGAATCCTGCTTTGTGATCCAGTGGGAGGTGAGGCCGAAGACATCCTTGGTCCGGATGCGGACAAATCGGAACTCGCTCCCATGGATCGTTCTATTCCTGAGTCGCCTCGTCGTGCTGGTGAAAAGCACAAACTGCGGCTGCGTGACCATCCGGTGCAGCTCCATCGCAGATGCGTGCGAGATGTAGTAGTCCGCGCCCGCGACCAGTTCTCTGGCCACAACGTAGGGATTACCGAAGAACTCTCCGGCCCGCCCGAGCTCCGGCGGCACGAGTACGAACAGGCCCGGCTCCAGGCGCGATACGATGCCCCTGCCGACAGCATGGCGGATGAGGCTGCGGGCGGACGCGGCCGATAAGCGGGTGATGTCCTGGACGTCCGCCAACGTGAATGTGGTTTGGCCCCGTTCGTAAAGAGCAGTCGTCAACTGGGCCGTCCGCGTGCCAACGGTCTTCGACCGGGCATCGGCGCCGGTGCTCATAATGTGGCGTCGCATCGCACATCCACCGCCCAGCAGTTATGATAATGGTTTGTGTACATAACGTGCAACCACATGGCACGTTTTGTGCATTCATCGTAACCCAGGAGGCGGCGAATGGACCCCTCCGGCCGATGCAGCCAAAGGCACAAGCGGACCGAAAGATGCTTAAATGGGCGAATGCGACTTGCCGCCGCCTTTCTCATTCTGCCGGCCGCGCTGTGGCCGCAGGCGCCCACGCGAAGCGAGGTGCTCGGCGCCATGCGCCGGGCGGCCGAATTCTACCGGAACGAGGTCTCCACCGAGGGCGGGTACCACTTCTATTACACCGCCGACCTGAGCTACGGCCGATCGGAATCCGCCGAGGGACCCACCCAGGTGGAGGTGCAGCGGGAGGCAACTCCGATCGTCGCGCTCGCCTACCTCGACGCTTATGACGCCACCGGCGATCGCGCCTTCCTGGAGTATGCGCGGGCGGCGGCGCACGCGCTGGTGCGCGGGCAACTGTGCAGCGGCGGCTGGGACTACCTCATCGAGTTCGACCCCGAAAAGCGCCGGCAGTATCAGTACCGCGCCGACAACAACTGCGGCGAGGACAAGCGAGGCGTCACCAACCTGGATGACAACGTCACCCAGGCGGCGGTGCGGGTGCTGACGCGCGTCGATAAGGCGCTGAACTTCTCGGACGCCACGGTCCACGAGGCGGTCCTGTTCGCGATCGAGAAGCTGCTGGCCGCGCAGTATCCCATCGGCGCCTGGCCGCAGCGCTTCCGCAAGCCGCCGGATGCGGCCAGGTACCCGGTGAGACGGGCAAGTTACCCGGAGTCGTGGCCCAAGAAGTGGCCGGGACCGGATTACCAGGGCCACTACACCTTTAACGACAACACGACGCTGGACATGATCGACGCCATGCTGGAAGCGGCCCGCGTGTACAAGGACCCGCGCTACCAGGCGGCGGCCGAAAAGGGCGGGCAGTTCATCCTGCTGGCGCAGATGCCGGATCCCCAGCCCGCCTGGGCGCAGCAATACGACGCCGAAATGCACCCGGCCTGGGCCCGCGTCTTCGAGCCGCCCTCGGTCACCGGGGGCGAATCGCAGGGCGTCATGCGGATGCTGCTGGCGCTCTACCGTGAGACGGCCGACAAGAAGTACCTGGAGCCACTGCCGCGGGCGCTCGATTACTTCAAGCGTTCAGCGGTGCCGCGGGGCAATGCCGAAGCCTTCCGGCGGATCCCTCCGGGCCCGGTTCTGGCCCGCTTCTATGAGCTGAAGACCAACAAGCCGCTCTACATCACCAAGGGCTCGCGGCTGAGCGCCGCCGCCCTGGGCAGCCGCACGGTGGACGGCTATGAAATCAGCTACACGCCCGAATCCGTCATCACGCACTATGGGGTCCTGACGAGCGGTCGCGAGCTGGCGGACATCGAAGAAGACTACCGGCGCCTGGCCGCCGCGGATCCCAAGACCCTCCGCCGCCCGGAGAAGCTGCGTGCCCTGTCGCCCTGGAGCGAACGGCCGCGCCCCAAGCCGGAGCCCGCGAAGCTGGCGGCTGACGCGCGCAGCCTGATCGACTCCATGGATGAGCGCGGCGCGTGGACCAAGACCGGCACGATCGGCAGGGCCAACCGCCTCGTCTTCGCTTACGCCGCCAAGGACATGGTGTTGCGGCTCGGCCGCGGGCGCGCCGACGGGGCGGCTGGAGATGACATGGGCTCGCGCGCCCAGATCATCCCGCTGCACGAGAACGACACGGTGGAGATCTTCCTCGGCCCGCAGCCGCCGCCCGAGAAGATCATCAGTTCGGCCGACTTCGCCCGCAACCTGACGCTGCTGGGAGACTACCTCGGACAGTTGCGCTGAGAGCCGCCGCTGCCGGCCGGGCGGCGCGTGACTGTGAGTTACTTCACCGCCACCAGGCGGCGCCCGAGACCCCGGGGGATTTCCACCCTCTGCTTTTCCGGCTGCGGCGTCTTCAAGGCACGCCGGGCCGCATCGGCCAGATGCAGCGTCCAGGTGGACGCGTGCGAGGCGAAGTAGCGGCAGTAGTGATCGTCGTAGTGGATGGCCAATGACAGGCCGGCCGGCGCCGCCACGTCCCGCTCCACCCGGGCATGCATATAGGCGCAGTACTCGTTGGCGCTCATGTAGCGGACCCCGGGGCCGAGATCCCCGAGCAGGCGCTCGATCGAGCGAACGTCCATCGCCAGGTCCCGATCGTGGAAGACCAGCCAGTACGGCCCGTCGCCGGTCCAGGGGATTTCGGCAGGCGAGAGCCGTTTCCTGTAGTCCCAGGACCCGCTCTGGATCACGGGCGCCATCCGGACCACGAGGTCCGGTCCCAGGTACTCGTCGCCGCCCAGCTCGCTCAGGCCGAATCCCGCCTGGGCGGCGAGGCGGGCGCTGTGGTTAGCGTAAGACCGGCCGAAGCCGCCTCCGCCGCGCATCAGAAACAGCGGGACGACGCCGAAATCCTCCTGTATGTACTCGATCGACCTCCGCATGTGGAACACCTGCGTGGCGGCCGGCACTTCCCGGCCGCGCACCGGATCGCCGAACTCGGTCCACCAGCCGAGGCTTCCCACACCGTCCATGGGCGCCGTCCACCACGGGCCGGGAGGCGAGTCCAGGTCCGGCAGCATATGCGTCCAACCCTGGCTCTGGATCTCGAACACGCCCTCGCGCAGCCCGGCATCGAGTCCCCGCTTGGTCGAGGCGAAATCGTGAACCCGGCCCGGCACGAGCGCATCAACGACCCGGTCCTGCTTCCAGGGATTCAGCACGCGCTGCGATTTGCGGTCCACCCACCCGGTGTTCACGTTCTGGACCAGCACGGCCCGATGCTTCTTCAACGGCTCGATCAGTCCCTCGCGGATCTCCTCCTCGGTGGGCGTGCGGTAACTCCAATAGGACAGGAAGGTCTTGTCGGACGTGCCCATGTCGTCCATGAGCAGCATGATGCTGTTTGGATACTCGGCGTAGAGGGCATAGCCGTGCGCCCACACCAGGCAACGCTTGAACAGGTCCCGGACCACCTGCCTCTGAAGCTGGTTGCTGCCGCGATGGGCGCCGAGCCAGGCTACCCGGCCGCCGCCTTCCACCTCGCGCACCGTCAGGAAGGGATGTGGGCCGCGGCTCATCACGGTGCTGGCGGCGCCCGCGACCGCCTTGTGACCCGGCCAGTACGCTCCCTCCGGCAGAAAGCCATTCTCGCGGCCGCTCAGCCCGCGGCTGATGAAGTGCTCGCCCTCCAGCTTCAGGTTGTCAGTGGAGATGAAGTCGCTCACGTACCGCACTCCCGCCAGCGCGGAGATCTCAGCCGGGGCCACGGCGTCCCCCAGAACGACTACGCTCACGCCGTGTTCCCGCACCAGCTCCGGCACCAGCCCCACGTTCCTTCCCTCAAGCTGGGCTGGCCCGGCATCCCAGATGATGGCGCCGTGGCGCGGCCGGCCGTCCCGGTCGAGCAGATGGTACTTGTCCAGACGCTGCTGGTCCAGCCGCAAGATGTCGAAAGGCAACCCCCAGGACTTGAGCAGCGCGACGATGGTCTGGAATTCGCCGCCCTCTTCGATGACGTAGCTGGCCGGGTCCTTCCACTGGTCGGAAATCACCAGCAGGAAGCGGTAGGGCAGTGGCGGCAGATCCGCCGCCAAGCCGCATGCCATCGCGGCGGCAGCCATCAGGAGTTTATGCCAACGCATGTCTCAGGCCCTATCGAGAACTGGAATGCAGCATTACACCATGCCGGCCCAGCCCTTTGGGAATCTCAATGGTCTGCTTTTCCGGAAGAGGTTTTTCCAGCAACTTGCGCGTCTCATCCGACAGGTGCAGCGTCCAGGAAGAGCTGTGCAACGCAAAGTGCCGGCAATAGTGGTCGTCATAGTGCACCGTGAGCGAGAGGCTGCGGCCGGCGCCGAGATCGCCCTCCACCCGCGCGTGGAGATACGCGCAATACTCGTTCGCACTCATGTAGCGGACACCCTGGCCGAGATCGTCGAGCAAGCGCGCTATCGAGCCGGCGTCCATCGCCAGATCGCGGTCGTGAAAGGTCAGGAAGTAGGGGCCGTCCACCGTCCACGGCACATCGGCCGCCGTGAGCCTTCGGTTGAATGCCCAACCCCCGTTCGGAACGACCGGCCCCATGGCCACCACCAGGTCGCGTCCCAAGTAGCCGGGCGAACCCAGCTTGGACAGGCCGAAGCCTATTTGCGCGGCTATCACCATCGAGTGATGGGCAGCCGATTGCGAGTAGGCGCCGCCGCCGGCGTTCAGATACAGGGGCGTGACGCCGAAGTCCCTCTGAATCTCTTCGATCGACCTGGCCAGGTGAAACCTCTGGGTGGCGGCGGGAATCTCGCGCTGGCGAAGGCGGTCGCCGAATTCGTTGTACCAGTCCAGGCTCCCGGCGCCGTCCATCGGGGCGGTCCACCACGGGCCGGGCCTCGAATCGAGGTCCGGCAGCATGTGGGTCCAGCCATGGCTCTGAATCTCGAATACGCCCTCGCGCAGCCCGGCGTCCAGCCCGCGCTTGGTCGAGCGGTAGTCGTGGATGGTCTTCCCGTCGAGCGAGTCCAGCACTCGCTCTTGAAGCCAGGGGTTCAGCACCCGTTGCGTGCCGCGGTCCACAAAGCCGGTGTTCACATTCTGGACGAGCACCGCGTGGTGGCGCTTGAGAGGGTCGATCAGCCCCTCGCGGATCTCGCTTTCCGTTGGCGTGCGGTAGTGCCAGTACGGCAGGTAGGTCTTGTCGGAGGTGCCCATGTCATCCATGAAAAGGATGAGGCTCCGCGGGTATTCCTTGTACAGGGCATACCCCTGCGCCCACACCAGCGCGCGCTTGAACAGGTCGCGCGCCACCTGCTTGCCGGCCTGGGCGCTGGCGCGGTGGAGATTCAGCCAGGCCACCCTTCCGCCGCCGTCGAATTCGCGGATCGCCACGAACGGAAGCCCGTAGCGCGTGGCGAGGACCGTGCCCTCGCGGACTTCCACCTTGCTGCCGGGCAGGGACTCGCTGGTGCCGAGAAACTCCTTCCCGCGATTGCCCAGTTCCCGAGTGATGAAGTGGTCGCGAACGACCACGACGTCGCCCGGCAATCGGTACTGGCTCACATAGCGCAGTCCTGCGACTTCGGCGACTGCCGGCGTGACCAGCGCGTCACCCAGCACGACCAGCCCCACGCCGTGCTCCTTCACCAGCAGCGCCGCCAGACTGTCGTCCTGGCCGTCCATGCCGGCCGGGGCGGGGTCCCAGATGATCGTCCCGTAGCGCGGCGCGCCGTCCCGCTCCAGCAGATGGTACTTGTCCAGCCGCTGCTGATCGAGCCGGAGAATGTCGAACGGCAGGCCCCACGTCTTCAGCAGGCTGACGATGATCTGAAACTCGCCCCCGCCCTCAACCAGGCAGCTCGCCGGATCCTTCCACTGATCGGAGATCACCAGCAGGAAGCGATACGGGAGCGGAGCTCGCTGCCCTTGCGGTTGGGCCGCGAGCGGGAGGCACAGCCACACGGCCACTCTCGCCAGCCTCGATAACGATCGCCGGACCACCGCACCAAAGTGAGTTTCGTGCTCGCGCCTTGTCGCCAACCGGCCCCCTGTTCGCCCTCAGTGCTGCTGGCTCTGAGAGAGCGCCTCCAGCGCCGCCTTTTCCATGGCTGCCCGCGGCGGCTCGTCGCCGGTCCAGATCTCGAACTGGCGGGCCGCCTGCTCGTTGAACATCTCGAGGCCGCGGATCACGGTCTTGCCCTGCTCGCGCGCGCGGCGAAGCAGCAAGGTGTCCAGTGGGTTGTAGACCATGTCGAAGACGATCTCGGCTGGGATGCGGCCGGGGAAGAAGCACTCCTCGGCCTGGGGGAACATGCCGAGCGGGGTGGCATGCACCAGCGCGTCGAAGCGGTGCGCTTCGGCCTGCTCTCGCAGTAGAGGCTCGGCGCCGCAGAGCTTGGCGAGCGCGCGCACCCGGTCGGGATTGCGGCCCACGATCGACACTTTGGCGCCGGCGTCGATCAAGGTAAAGGCCGCGCTGCGGGCCGCGCCGCCGTTGCCGGCCAGAAGGATGGAGGCGCCGGCCAGCCGCAAGCGCCGCTGGAGCGGAAGCCGCACTCCCTCGGCGTCGGTGTTGGCGCCGCGCCAGCGCCCACCCCGGCGCCAGACGGTGTTGACGGCCCCGATGCGCCGCGCCAGCGGCTCGACCGCGTCCAGGTAGCGCAGGATCTTCTGCTTGTGCGGGATGGTTACGCTGAAACCCGCCACCGGCAGCTTCTCCGCCAGCGTCATGAAATCGCGCAGGTGCGCGCTCGGCACCAGGAAGGGCAGGTAGACCGCTTCCAGGCGCCGGGCCTGGAAGGCGCGGTTGTGCACCGCCGGCGAAATCGAGTGGCGGACCGGATCGGCGATCACGCCGTAAATCTTACCGGCCTTGGAGAGCTTCTCGATATGGTAGAGGTGCCGTAACTGCCGGGCTGAAATTTGACCGGCGGCCGTGCCTTCGGCGCCGCAGGGCGCTCCATAAGTGTAGCGGCCGCCGAAGACCGGCGCCAGTACGCGCGAGGGGAAGCCGATCTCGCCCATGGCCAGCACGATCAGCGGCGTGCGCGGGTGCGCCCGCGCCAGCGATAGGATGCGGAAGTTATCGGACGGCTTGCGGGCAGTGGTCACCAGCTTGTAGGCGTCGGCCGGGATGCGCGTCAACCGCCCCAGCACCGGCTCCATCGCCGGCGTGCCTTCGAAGTTGTGGTAGGACAGGATCACCTGCGCGCGGCCGTGGAACATCTCCAGCTTGCTCCCGACCGCCTCGGCCGATTCGATCTCCACGTCCACTGCCCTGGCGCCCGCCCGCACCGCGCCGTCCAGCAACTGGAGCTGCTCCTCCACGCTGCCCCTGAAACGCCCGCGATTCTGCTGCCGCCGGCAGGTGGCCAGGATGGTGCAGTCGGGATACTGCTTCAGGAAGCTCGTGATGGCCGCGACGCCCTGCTCCGGCCGCTCGAGATAGTCGAGCCTGAACTCCAGAAAGTTTTCGCCGCTCTCGACTTCACGGCGGGCGTGCTCCAGCAGCTTTTCGGGGCTGTTAAAGCCAAGCGCAATCGAGATGCGCGACCACGTGGCTAGCGGCGGCATGGCAGGCGAGTCTTACGATATCACGATCTGGAGCATCCGGGGGTGACAAGTCAAGAGACTTATCCCACTCGCGCCAGGCGCGCTTTCCAATCGTCGAGAATCGCGGCGGTGGCGGTGGCGCCGAAGCGCGAGCAGCCGGCCTGGTAAACCTCCAGCGCCCGCTCCAGCGTGCGCACGCCGCCGGCCGCCTTGATGCGCACGTTGGGCCCCGAGTGGGCGCGCATCAGCCGCAAGTCTTCCAGCGTGGCCCCGGTCGGCGCAAAGCCAGTGGAAGTCTTGACGAAGTCCACGCCGGCGGCGGTGGAGATGCGGCAGGCGACGATCTTCAGTTCGTCGGTCAGGTAGGCGTTCTCGAAGATGACCTTAAGGATCGCGCCGGCCTCGTGGCAGGCCACGGCCAGTTGCGCCAGCTCGGTCTCGACGTACTGAAACTCGCGCGAGACCAGCTTGCCGATGTTCAGAACCACGTCGATCTCGCTGGCGCCGCGGCGCAGGAGGTCGTGCGTCTCGTAGAGCTTGGCGGCCGTGGTCGAGGAGCCGTGCGGGAATCCGGCCACGCTGCCGACCGCCACGTCGCTGCCCTCCATCCAGCGCACGGCCGCATCGACGTCGGCCGGCCGCGCGGTGACGCTGGCCACATGATAGTCCGCCGCCAGCCGGCAGCCTTCGTGCACCTGCTGCTCGCTCAGCTCGGGCCGCAGCAGCGAGTGGTCGATCATCTTGGCGAGGTCCGCGTACGTTGTCAGCGGCGGCCGCTCTTGCCCGACACCCTGATCCATAACGTCCCCCAATGTCTCAATTGCGTTCGCACGTCCTTGGCCCCGGCGAACCAGTCCTCGTGGTGAAAATTACCGAAGTTGCCGGCGCCTTTCTCCTGCTCATCCAGGTCGCCCAGCGCGATGTTCAACCCCATGGCCCGGTCGCCCATGGCGGTCGCATAGTGGCGGCCGGGCTCGACCTCCAGGCACGGATTGAAGCTCACCGCCCACTCGATCACGTAACCCTTGCCGCCCGGCTTGACCTTGGCGACTGCCTGCTGGGCGCCTGACAAGATCCACTGTTGATAAGTATTCCACGCGCGCGGGTCGCGGCGCGGCTCTCCCTCCAGCAGCCCGCCGGCGCTAAGGCCGCCCTGGCGCGACTTGGTCAGGTTGCAGACCATCTGCCAGGAGGCGCCATCGCCGGCGGCCGTCTCCTGACCGCTCCACCGGTTCGACGCGTTGATCAGCAGCTCCATCTCGTCGCCGAACCACGGCCAGCCCTGCGGCGTCAGCTCGTGCGCCTTCGGATTCTCCTTGGGCAGCCAGCGCGGCGTGTCGATGCCGTACAGCACGTCATCGGTCACGTCGAAAGCGAAGTACAGCCGCCGCCCGTCGTGCTTGACCCAGCCGCGAAGCGAAAGGTCGCGCGGATCCCGCGTCGGTGTGAATTGCGGAATCCAGCCCGCGACTCCGGAGAAGCTCGCGGCGTCGTTCCACTCGCCCGGCAAGAGGATGCCGTCAAGCCGCGGCGTGGCGCTGGGGAAGGCATCGAGACTGCGCGGGAATTCGCCGGCGCCAAGGAGAGAACCTAGCAGAATCACGGCCGCCGGGCCGCCGCGCACCGGCATCTACTTCGCCGTCTTCTTTTTCTTGGTCGGGGCGGTGGCCGGCAGGCCCATTTCCTTCAGCCGGGCGGCCGCCTTCCTGGCCAGTTCCGAACCCTTCGCTTGCTGGATGATGGCGCGGAATTCCTCGGCGCCCTTCATGCGCTCGCCCATGCGCACCAGCGTCTGGCCTTTCATGTACATGGCGTCCAGCGTCTTGGTGTTCTCCGGGTACTTCTCCAGCACCATGTCGAAGGCTTTCAAGGCGTTGTCCAGGTCCTGCCGCCCGTAGTAAATCTCGCCGATGTAGTACTGGGCGTTGGGCGCCATTTCGGTGGCGCTGAAGTATTTCAGGTACTCGTTGAATCCCTGTAGCGCCAGGTCGTAGTTGCCGCTGTCCTTGTCACGCATGGCGCCGGCGTAAAGGCCCTCGGCCGAAACGCCTGGCGGCGGCCCGCTGGTTGCGGCGCCGGTGGGCGACGGCGGCGTGGGCGGCGACTGAATGACCTTAATCGTGTTGTCCAGATCCACCAGCCGCTGCTCCAGCTTCCCCATCTTGGCGTTCAGGTCGGCGATGGAGTCCCGCACGTGCTGAAACTCGGTCGCCATCTGGTCGAACTTGGCGCCCATGGTGGCCACCGGTCCCACCAGGGTCTTCTCCTGCTCCCGCAGCCGCTCGCGCATCGCGCTGTCCAGCACCGCCACGGTGGTATTGACCTTCTGGACGCCGTCCAGCGCCTGTTGGACGAGAACCTTCAGCGCGGCCATGTTCTCGTCGATCGAGCGCTGCATCTGCCGCACCTGGTCGGTGAGCAGCGCCATGTCCCGCTGTAACTCTTTGATCTCCTGCCGCTGGCCGAAGCAGAGCAACGCCGATGCCGCCAGCACGCAGATTGATAGGCCCAGCCGCTTCATCTCCCTCTCCTCGAAAGAACCGCCGCCTGCAAGGGGACTCCTCGCGCGCCGCGACTCCTTCAACCTGCCGGGGGGCCGGTCCAGTCCCGGCCCCACGGCGATTGTGCCTGGTCGGAACCGTTCAACTGCCGGGCACGAAGTGCGCGCGCCGGTTCTTCTGCCAGCAGTCCTCGCCGGACTCGGTACATTGCGGCCGTTCCTTGCCGTAGCTGATCGTCTTCAGCTTGTCGGCCGGGACGCCCAACTGCACCAGGAAGTCCTTGGCCGAGGTGGCCCGCCGGTCGCCCAAGCCGAGGTTGTACTCGGCCGAACCGCGCTCGTCGCAGTGGCCTTCAAGCACCACGACCGCCCCGGGCAGGTCCTGGAAGATCCGCCGCAACGCGTCGGCGTTCCTGGTCAGCGTGGCGCGGGCGTCCTCGCGGACATCGCTCTTGTCGTAATCGAAGAACGAGTCCTGCACCTCGCTGGCCAGCAATTCGCTGAGCGACGGCTTCGGCGGCGGCGGTGGTGGCGGCGGCGGCGGCGGCACGGTCACCGTCACCGTGGCCCGCCCCGACGCATCCCCACCTGGACCCTTGGCGGCCAGGTCATAGGTAGTGGTGTCGCTCGGGAAGACCCGGCGGGTGCCCGAGGCGGACACCGGCCCGATGCCCGGAGAGATCGACACGTCGGTCGCATCGCTGGTGCTCCAGCGCAGCGTGGAGGATTGGCCGCGCTCGATCGTGCTGGGCTCGGCGACAAACTGCGCAACGGCAGGCGCCTTCGGCGGCGGCGGCAGTTCCACCTTCGGCGGCGGCGGCGGTGGCGGTGGTGGTGGCGGCGGCGCTTTCTTCTTGCAGCCGGCCACAAACAGGAACAGCGAGATTGCTAGCAGTACGCTGCTGATCTTACGGTAGTTCATCCTGAAGTTCGCCTCCTAAGATTCTTCTCTCTTACTGTATCGCTTTTCCCCACACCGGCATGGTATTCCGGCCCTGGGTGGTGAGTTGCTTGCTGACCTGGGTCCCGTCGGCCAGCATCGTGTAGATTTGCAGCGAACCGTTGCGGTTCGAGGAGAACACGAGGTGGCGGCCATCGGGAGCCCAATTCGGATTCTCGTTGCGCCCGGCCCCGGTAGTCAACTGGTCGAAGCGCCGCGTGGCGACATCCATCACGAAAATGTTGAAATTGCCCGGCTCGTAGCCGCGCGTCCAGGCAAAGGCGATGTGCTGCCCGTCGGGATGCCAGCACGGGTTCGACGCCTGGCCCTCGCCGGTGGTCAACAGGCGCACGTCGGCGCCATCCATGTTCATGCGGTAGATCTGCTGCGGTCCGGCGCGGCCGGAGACAAAAACCATGTCCGCTCCCGTCTTCGGGTTCACCTTCGGCTCCACCTCAATAGCCCGCACGAACGAAAGGCGCCGCAACCCGCTGCCATCGGCGTTGGCGATGTGAAGCTGCGGCCATCCCTCCACCGAGGCCGAGATGACCATCTGCCGCCCGTCCGGCGTAAACGTTGGCGTGCCGACCATCGACGACACCGGGTTGTAGAAGGGCAACCTTCTGCCCGTCTCCGATGAGTGTACAAATATAGCAGGATTGCCGCGCAGATAGCTAGTGAAAGCAACCTTCGTCCCGTCGTGCGAGACCGCCGGGGTGGTCGAGATCGAGTTGTACTGGGTGAGCGGCTTCTGGTTGGAGCCGTCCGGATCCATCGACCAGATCTCCTTGACGCCCCGAGTACGCTCGGAGACGAAGTAGATCTTGGTGCCGGCCAGGCTGGCGCCGCCGAATTGCTTCAGGATGTCGGCGGCGAACTCGTGGGCCACTTTGCGCGCCCCGTTCTCGTGCAGCGGGCCCAGGTAGGTCTTGCCGAAGATCTGGGCGCCGGCCGGGTCCGCCTGCGAGGGGTTGTACAGCCAGCCGAGCAGGACGATCTGGCCGGCCTGCACCCCGGTGTAGCCGATGGCCAGGTAGTTGGCGCTCACCGGCGGATTGGACCAGTCGGCGAGCGCCAGCCCCTGGGCGCTGGGCAAAGTGGTCGCGCCGCGCGCGGCCGCCGGCGGGCGTCGGATTTCTTCCGGCCGCTGGGGAACCTGCAACGGGTAGAGGCTCTTGGGCGCCATGCGGAACAGCCCCGAGCCTTCCAGGTCGTCCCACAGCGTCTGGTTGAAGACGCCCATCAGCGGCTGGGCTTCGCCGGCGCCGCGGAGGTCGGGCACGGCGATCCGGGCCAGTTCCCCCTTGGTGAGTTTGATGATGACATCCTGGGCGGTCATCGCGACGGCGGCGGCCAGGCACGCGCTCAACAGCAACAGTTTGTGTTTCATCGTTTCAACTGAAACCAGATCTCGATGCGGGCCTCCTCGCGATCGAAGCCGGCCGGCAGCGGCGGTAACGGACCCGCCTCGAAGACCGCCCGCTGGGCCGAGTAGTCCAGCGCCCGGTTGCCGCTCGATTGCAGGATGGCCACGCCGCGTATCTGGCCCTTGCGCAGGATATCGAAAATCACGATCACTGGCGGGGCCGTTTGCACCCGCGGGTCCACTTCCTCGGTGCGCCACTTCTGCGCGATCCGCTGCTCGATCAGGTCGCGATACCAGCCGTAGCGGCTCCCGAAGGCGCTGCTGGGGCCGAGGCCGACGCCGCCGGTGCCCATCTGCGCCCCGAACAGCGGCGAAGCCAGCGCCTGCCCGGCCTGGCTGTAAAGCTGGTGGGGGCGCTCCTCGGCCGGGGGCCGGTAGCTGGACTGGCGCCGGGCGATCTGAGTCCGCAACTTGGCGCTCTTGCGGCTGGGGATCTCGATCGCGTCGCGATCCGGCTCCCGCGGCGACTTCTTCGCTGCGGGCTTGGGCGGGGCCGGCACCCGCGATTCGGTGTCGTGCGCCACCGGGTTGACGCGGCCGGAGCGGGCCGGCAACGGGATCTGGCGGATGGGGGTGATGGCCACCGAGCCCCCGCCGCCCAGCGAGTGCGGCGTCCCCCACAGTATCCCGCCCTGCGTGCCCGCCCAGTGATAGCCGATCAGCGAGCCGAACAGGGCCGCGTGGGCTGCGATCGATCCCGCCAGCGGCCGGCGCAGCGAAACGCGTTCATCGAGGATGTCCACGTGACTGGCCATCGCCTCGCCCATTATCTAAGACTCATCTCGGCTTCTTTTGGTCGGCTTCGTCCACTGGCTGGGTGACCATGTTTACCGCCAGCTTGGCTTCGCCCAGCTCGCTCACCACCTGGGCGATCACGTCCCAGATGGTCTCCTTGTCGGCGCGCACGTAGACCTCGTGGGCCCCGGCGAACCGCTTGCGCACCTCCTGCGGCAGCGCGTTGATGTTCACCGCCGCGTCGTTCAGGTACAGCTCGCCGTTCTTGGTGATGGTGACCACCGGCAGTTCCTTGGAGCTGTCCCTGGTCTGCCGCACCCGCGGCACATCGACTTCGAGGCCGAACTCCATGACGTGCGCGGTGAGCATGAAGATCACCAGCAGCACCATGACCACGTCCACCAGCGGGACGATGTTGATGTCGGAAAGCGACGAGGTGCCGCGGAACCGGCTGCGGCCGGGAGTCGAGCCGGTGTTGGGGGAGAAGGCCACCGTTTTATTCCTCGAAGCTGCGTTCGGAGACGTTCAGGAACTCCAGCGCGAAGTCTTCCATCCGCGCGCCGATCTCCTTGATGACGTGCCCGAAGTGGTTGTAGAAAATGGCCGCCGGGATGGCCGCCGCCAGGCCCATCGCCGTCGCGACCAGCGCTTGCGAGATGCCCGGCGCCACCGCGCGCAGGCTGGCGCTGCCGGCCAGTCCCAGGCCCTGGAAGGCGTCGATGATGCCCCATACGGTGCCGAACAGGCCGATGAAGGGGGTGACCGAGGCGGTGGTGGCCAGCCAGCTCATGTTCCGCTCCAGCTTGGTGATCTCTTCGCTGATGCCGAGCTGGAGGGTGCGCTCCAGCGCCACCTTATTGCCGATCGTGCCCCGCACTTTGATCTGCCGCGTCACCTCCTCGTAACCGAAGTCGAAGACGGCTGCCAGCGGGCAGGGCCGGTAGTGTTCGCTCGCCGCGGCCACCTGCTCCATGCCGTTGGCCTTCCGGAAAGCGCGCAAAAACCGCGCGTTGGCCATGCGCACGCGGCGGAACACCGACCACTTGGAGAAGATGATCGCCCAGGAAGCGATAGAGAACAACAACAGGATAACCAGGACCGCAATCGGCAGCGGCTGGGCCCGCTGCACCATGCTCCAGATGCTCACTTGCAGCCACAGCCCAAGGGGTGCAATCGCGTTCAACTCATCTCCTTTCACCCTAAGCCCCTATGATAGCTTGTAGCTCGCGCTTGTGGCTCGTGGCTCGTGGGCTACAGGCCACAAGCTACAGGCCACAAGCTACAGGCTATAATCTCCTCGAATGC
>JBBTDS010000037.1:24222-27325 GCA_038060875.1 Acidobacteriota bacterium
GTCGAGCTGGTGGTCGAGAACTACGCGGTGATCGAGCGGGTGCGGGTGCGGTTCCACGCCGGCTTCAACCTGCTGAGCGGGGAGACCGGCAGCGGCAAGTCGCTGGTGGTGGACGCGCTGGCGCTGCTGTTCGGCGGGCGGGCCTCGGGCGACATGGTCCGCACCGGCGCCGAGCGGGCCCGCATCTCGGGCATCTTCGAGCTGCCGCCGGACCGGGAGTTGCGGCGGCTGCTGGAGGCGGCCGGCATCGAGGCCGAAGACGGCGAGCTGCTGATCGAGCGCGAGATCTCCGCCGAGGGCAAGTCGCGGGCCTTCGCCGGCAGCCGGCCCATCACGGCCGCGCTGTTGCGCGAGCTGGCTCCGTGCCTGGGCGACATTCACGGCCAGCACGAGCAGCAAAGATTGTTCACCACCGCGGCGCAACTGGAGATGCTCGATCTGTTCGCGGGAACCGCCGAAATGGCGGCGCGGGCCGGCGAGATCTACCGGAGCTGGCGCGCCGCCGCCCGCGAGCTGGAGGAACTGGAGCGCGGTGAGCAGGAGAAACTGCGTCTGCTCGACCTGTGGAACTTCCAGTCGCGGGAGATAGAGGCGGCCGCGCCAAAGCCGGGCGAAGACGCGGCCCTGGAGCGGGAGCGCCGCGTGCTCCAGAACGTGGCCCGCCTTCAGGAAAGCGCCGCCTCCGCTTACTCCGCCCTGTACGATTCACCCGAGTCGGCGCTGGCGGCCATGCGCCAGGCGCTCCGCCGTCTCGATGATCTGTGCCGCATCGACCCCAGCCTGGAGGCGGCGCGCGACGCCTTGAAGCAGGCCGAGATCGGAGTCGAGGAGGCCTCCTATGCGCTGCGCGACTACCTCTCGCGGCTGGAGGCAAACCCGGAGCGGCTGGAGGAGGCCGAGGCGCGCCTGGCGGTGCTGGACAAGCTGAAACGCAAGTACGGCGCCACCCTTGAGGAGGTGCTGGCGTTCCTGGCGCGGGTGCGTGAGCAGATCGCCGGCGTGGAAACGGCCAGCGAGCGCAAGGCGGCGATCGAACGCGAGCAGGCCGGGCTGGCCGAGGCCTACCTGGCCGCGGCCGGCGAGCTTTCGCGGCGCCGCTCGGAGGCGGCAGGCAAGCTGGCCCGTCGCGTCGAGACGGAACTGGCCGCGCTGGCGATGGAGGGCGCGGTGTTCCAGGTCGAGGTGCGCCAGGGGCCGTGGTCGGAGTCGGGTACGGACGCGACTGAGTTCCTGGTCTCGCCCAACGTCGGCGAAGAGCCGCGGCCGCTGGAGAAGGTGGCCTCGGGCGGCGAGATCTCGCGCATCGCGCTGGCGCTGAAGACCACCATCGGCGCCGGCGGCGGAACGGCGCGGCGGGCGCAAGGGGCGCCGCGCACGCTGGTCTTCGACGAAGTGGACGCCGGCATCGGCGGCCGCGCCGCCGAGACGGTAGGCCGCCGCCTCAAGCAGTTGGCCGCCTTCAACCAGGTGCTGTGCGTGACTCACCTGCCGCAGATCGCCAGCTTCGCCGACCACCATTTCTACATCGAGAAGCGCGAGCTGGACGGGCGCACGGTGGCGCTGGTCGAGGAACTCCACGGCGACGCCCGCACCCGCGAGATCGGCCGCATGCTTTCGGGCGAGCGGCTGACACGCGAAGCCCTCAAGCACGCCGAGCAGCTCCTGAAGACCGGCGCCGGGGAGTGAATCCACTGGCCTCGTCCCCGCGCTGGCCCTAACCCCCGCGCCCGGCCTCGCCCCACGCTGGCCCTCGTCCCCGGAAACGGCTACCATTGGAAGTGGAGGAATGGCCGAGTGGTTGAAGGCGGCGGTCTTGAAAACCGTTAGGGTCGCAAGGCCCTCGGGGGTTCGAATCCCTCTTCCTCCGCCATGGAGGGATCCGGTGAAAGCGCTGGAATTCGAAGCCAAGCTGGGCACGGATGCAAACCTGAAAGTGCCCGATGATCTCGCTGCGCAAATCCCGAAGGAGGCGCCGGTCCGGGTGATCGTTCTCCTGCCCGAGAGCGCGGAGGAGGCCGACTGGCGGCGGCTCACCAACGAGCAGTTCCTTCGCGGCTACAGCGAGAGCGACAGCATCTATGATGCGGTTTGAACCGGGTGATCTGGTTCTGCTGGCCTTCCCTTTCACCAGCGAGACAGGAGCCAAACAACGTCCCGCGCTAGTCCTGCTGGATACCGGCGATGAGGACCTGCTCGTTGCCCGCATCACTGGCCAGTACCATGCCACCCCGTTCGACGTGGCCCTCTCGGACTGGGCTGCGGCCGGGTTGATGGCCCCATCAAGCGTCCGGCTGCACAAGATGGCCGCTGTGGAGAAGCGGCTCGTTAGGCGCAAGCTCGGGCACTTGCAGGCGCCGGACTGGTCTCAGGTGCGTGCGGCGCTGAGGCAGATCTTCTCTCAATCCGAGCCGGCCGCGTGATCAGGCTGGACGGTTGCACGTTGGGCACCGTGTAAGCGAGACCCTGGGCCGCCTCAAGCAGTTGGCCGCCTTCAACCAGGTGCTGTGCGTGACTCACCTGCCGCAGATCGCCAGCTTCGCCGACCACCATTTCTACATCGAGAAGCGCGAGCTGGACGGGCGCACGGTGGCGCTGGTCGAGGAACTCCACGGCGACGCCCGCACCCGCGAGATCGGCCGCATGCTTTCGGGCGAGCGGCTGACACGCGAAGCCCTCAAGCACGCCGAGCAGCTCCTGAAGACCGGCGCCGGGGAGTGAGTGTGATGCCTTTGTCTCGGGGATCGGAAGATCCCTGCCCACTCTAGGGCGGTGCTTACCAGGGGCGAGGCGCACCTCACCCCTACAACGGTTTACGGACCCCGCGGTAGGGGTCGGGTATCCCCGACCCCTTTTGGGCGCCGGCTGTTAACCCGCCCTCGATCGCGCGGGGTATTTTCGGAAGAGCCTCGCCGTTTTGGCGATGATCGCTCTGCCCGGCGTGCTCCACGCGCAACAGGGCTACGTGAAAACCCGTGTCGATCCGGGCCGCGCTACGAAGAAGTGACGGCCAAAGTCACGGTGCTCGCCGGCCAGACCGTCGAGGTGAAGGAACGCATGAAAGCTCTGCCCAAGCCCCAGCCGCCATTCGGGCGACTGCGCACCA
>JBBTDS010000038.1:0-3637 GCA_038060875.1 Acidobacteriota bacterium
ATCACAAGGGCGACACGCCCCACCGCGCTCACCCACAAATCCTGCTATAGAGCCTGAAAAAGGAAACCGTGGGCCGGCCGGGCAAGACGGAAGGGCAACCCGCCCACACGCGGGAGGCCAAGTTGGGATGTGTATTCACGCAAACGAAATGGGATGAGGAAGGCTACGCCATCCGCGACCCCGATTCGACCACCTACGTGGGCGCGATTGAAAGTATTTGTTTACCGGGTGGAATCGCTGCATAGCCGTTGCCGGGCATCGCGGACCAGCGGATAGACGTAGATGTCCTTGATAGCTTGACCGTGAGCTTTGTGCTCGCGATCCATGCGCCCGCGCCCGGCGGTCTGCCCAACACAGATCCAGTTGGCGGCCCGGTAGCAGATTCCGCGAAAGCGATTCGCGTCCACCAGTGTTTCCAACAGCAACGGGCGATGACCATATCGGGTTTGCCAGTCGTTCGGCATGTGCCGGGCGCTGAGCGCGAGAATCTTGCTCGCCAACCCTTTCACTCGCACCCACGGCAGGATCAGAAACCGTCCGTTGTTCACGATCTTTTGCAGGTTGCCTTGCCGCTGCTCGTCGCTCCACCCGATCCAGGCGTCTCGGGGCTCCATCTTCCAGGCCGGCGATGTCCACAGCAGGCAGGCCAGTTCCCGATCGCGATTCCGCACCCAGTAGCGCAAGTTCGCGCCGAACGGCACGCGGCATCCCAAGTAGTGATAGCGTTCCACGTGCTCGCGCCATAATCGGCTCTCGGCTGGGCCTGCCACCAAACCCAACTCCAGCGGCTCACATTCCCCCACCGCACACACGACTGGCTCGGGCTCCAAGCGTGGATGGGAGATGTCCACCCGGCGTGGACCCCTCCCTCCCAAACTTCGCAGGGCCGGCAGCGTCAGCACTCCCTCGGCTTGGAGACGCTCCAACAACTGCCGGCATTCGTGATTCTTCAGCCCGCCGTGGGGCCGCTTCCACTCCAGCAGTTCGCAAACCGTCCTGGCGATCTCGGTCACTCCCAGCCGGGCGTAGTCGTGCGCCACCGTGCGCATCAACTCCACTTCCTGCGCCGTGAACGTGCGCCCGCAAAATGTCACTTGGATCAGAGGACTCATGGCGAGTGGGCTCAGGCGGAACTGAAGAAGGACCGGTTTCCTGGGGATGGCAGGTAACCCGGCAACAGAGGAATATCGGAGCAGGCGGGGAAACGAATCTCTACGGGGACGCTCCCTGCCGGTGCGGGTGCTCCCGCCGTTGGCTGACTCGCGCCCCCCGGAATGATATCGAGCAGTTTCGGTTGCGGCGAGCGCAGCAGATCGGTCAGCAACTGGAAGACGTCCTTGTCCTGCTGCTGGGCAGTGCGCAAAACGCTGGTGAGAATGGCCTGCGCCCGCGCGGTGGCCACAGCTTCCTTCTGGTCGCCGAAATCGCGGATGGCGCGCTCATAGGCCTTGCGCGCTTCCGCGTCACCCAATTTCTCGAAGCACTGGCCCATCCGCGCCAGCGCCTTGGCGGCCGCCGCGCGGTTGGCGCTTTGCGCAAGCTTCCGGTACAGCTCGATCGCGGCCTTCAGGTCGCCCTCGACGGTTTCTTTGTTGATGGCGGCCTGAAGCTGCGCCTCGGCGCGGGTATCCCTCTGCGCGGCCCCCAGCGGCATCGCCAGCGCCGCTGCCTCAAGCCGTCGAGCAGCGCGAGGGCTTCTCGCCGCGCCGCTTGGTCCCGCTGCTGGTGTTCGAGGACGCTGAGGCGCGCCTGAAGGGCCACCAGATCCACGGGCAACCCCTCCACCGTCGCTCCGTCCACCCCGGACATTCGCGCGCGCCAGTTCCGACAGGACGGCAATCGCCATCTGGTAGTCCGCTTGCCCGAACTCCAGCCTGTCGGCCTCGGCGAAGAGAGAGGCCGGCGGCCCGGGCGCCGCGGGCGCAACCGGATAGAGGCAGCCGCTTCTCCGGCCAGGCTTCCACCTCGCCGCCACGGCCAGGTCGGCGGCGTTCTCCCGGCGCTGCTGGAGGCGCTGCGCGGCCACTTCACGGTCCTGACGCACCAGTTGCCAGCCCAGCCCCAGCAGGACGCCCGCCAGCAGCAAGGCGATCGCCAGGAACATCACCGGCAGACGCTTCCAGGTGGCCATTTCAGGACATCCCCCTCGGTTTGATTATATTCGCCGCCGGTCTTAAGCGGGTCGGGGTTGGGTCAGGAATGTATCAGGAAGCCGCGGACGCCATCGCCGCGGTGGCATAACACTCTCGCCGCAGATGGGCCCGGATGCGGGACAGCAGCTCCCGCCGGCCGAACGGCTTGATCACATAATCGTCGGCCCCGATCTCCAGGCCCACTACCCGGTCGATCTCCTCCGCCTTGCCGGTCACCATGATGATCGGCGCCAGGAACCCTCTTCGCCGCAGCTCCCGGCACACGTCCAGACCGTTCAGGCCGGGCAGCATGACATCCAGCAAAACCAGGTCCGGCCGCTCCTCGATCGCGGCGCGTACCCCCTCGCGGCCGTTCCCGGCGGTCAGCACCCGGTAGCCTTCCTCGGAGAGGCTGAGCTCCATGGTAGTCCGCAGATCCTCTTCGTCCTCGATGACCAGAATGCTGTGCGCCTCGCTCCGGACCGGCGCGGGCGCCTCGGTGGGCAGCCGCCGCAGGTCGGCGGCCAGCTCCTCCATGCTCGGGTAGCGCCGCTCGGGGGCCCTGGCGGTGGCGCGGCGGACAATGCGCTCGAACGCCTCGGGCAGCTCGCCCTGCGGCAGCTCGCCCCAGAACAGCCGCTCGCCGGCGGCCATCTCGTAGAGAACCACGCCCAACGAGAAGATATCCGCCCGGTGGTCGGCCGCCAGGCCCCGCGCGCACTCCGGAGCGATGTACGCCGGTGTGCCGGCGATCATCCCGTCCAGCGTGACCGTGCGCCCGTCGTCGAGCCGCGCCAGACCGAAATCGGTGATCTTGAGCCGTCCGTCCTCGGCGAACAGCATGTTTTCCGGCTTCACGTCCCGGTGCACGATCCCGCGCCGGTGCGCGTACCCCAGGCCGCCGGCGATCTGGAGGCCGCATTCGATGACCTCCGAAAGGGGAAGCCGCCGGCCTTCCGTGCGCGAGCGAAGCGTTCCGCCCGGCAGGTACTCCAGAACCAGGACCGGCGCGCCGCCGTCCTCCGAGATGTCATAGATTGCCGCGATGTTGGGGTGATTGAGCAAGGAGATGGCGCGCGCTTCATTAGCGAAGCGCCGGCGGGCCTCGGCGGAATCCAGCAGGCGCGGCGGCAGGAACTTCAGCGCGACCAGGCGGTCCAGCCGCGGGTCCCGCGCCTTGTAGACGACACCCATGCCGCCTTCGCCGAGCTTTTCTAGGATCTCGTAGCGCGAAAACACCAGGTTCTCCATCTCGCCCTCCCGTTGCTTCTCTCTTCCAGATTACGGTTCTGGTGTCAGGTCCGCGCTAGGAATGTGTATTGATTGCGTCAAGATTCGTTCAGCGAAAAACCGGGGACAGACGGAACTGTCCCCACCGCAGGCGCACCACCGCCGGTTCGGGGACAGCTCCGTCTGTCCCCTGCTTTCAGCTTAAAACACTAGACTTATCACTTGACAGTGCGGAGATCTGAGTTCGGGCGGATCATGCCACCATGCTGGTTCCT
>JBBTDS010000039.1:0-1425 GCA_038060875.1 Acidobacteriota bacterium
TAACAGGGCGGCGCGGGATGAGAGGGCTGGATCGGGGGAAACGTATTGAAAAGGCCGGGGAAGGATAATGGGGCATGCGGTCATTGAGTCGGCAGCCGGCCGCCTGAACTCCGGAAATTTTCAAGAAGACAGGCTACGCTTTCACTTAATTCATCTTCCGCTGGCGCCGGGCCTGACGCCGCCAGCCTCTCCAGGCAGCACCAGCCGCTGGGGGTAATGGCCGGCGTTCGTGATCTCGACCTCCCCCGCCCTGCCCACCCGGCCGCAGACCAGTGTAGCGTGATGCGTCGGCAGCGTGCTCTCGCAGAACAGGCGGTTCGCCCGCTCCACCGACTGAGCCAGCGGCGCGAACAAGAGCACTTCCCAATTCGGCGATGCATTTTTCTCCCCGCGGGAAGGATCGGGTCTATGTATTCTCGCACAGCCAGGACGCCGCCGTCTGGCGCGAATCCGGCCCGGAGAGGCGGCCTTTCTACACGGATCTGCGTGGTAACATGAGGTCGTTTGGAATCGAATCTCACTACGGGCGGGAGATCTTCTCTATCCAGCTTGCCACGCTGTTGCTTGCTGCTCCTCGCGGCGGCGACCGCGCACAGTCAGTTCCGTGAATTGGCTGTCACCGATGACGGCGGGCAGCTTTATTTCGTTTCCGGCCTCAGCCTCAAGTCGGAGCCTCAACCGCGGGGTGGCATCTACCGGATCGTTGAAGGGCGCATCGAGACCTTTGTCGTGAACCCGCCTCTCGGCTCGTTACGCCCGCAAAGTTACTGGAACCCCCATGTGAGCGGTGGCGGGGAAGTGGTTACCTACGCGCGGATGATCTCCTGCGTCGGCGGGAGCAGTTGCTATCTCGCCGGCTATCCGCGCACCTACTCACTCGTTTGTGTGCAGGGCAAGTGCATGGAGGAAGCCCTCGGAGGCCAGGCGCAAGTCAGCCGCAACGGCCGCTACGTCGTGCATGTAGGAGGGTGGCAGGTAACAGGGTTCCCACCGACTGCTTTTCGCCACCTCCGCGACCTGGACACCGGCGAGAGCACCGAGATCCCATTCCGGCCGTCGCACCTTCGCCAAGCACTGACCAGCGATGGACACGTCCTCGGTATCGGCGGCACCGGGCTGATGCTATGGAGCCGGCAGCAGTTGCGTACGCTCCCGGTCGCGGAGGTCCCCGAGAACGCGCTGATCAATGATCAGGCCACGTGGGTGCTTTATGAGACACGGCCGCCCGCCGAGAGGAGGCTGCGATCGTTCGATCTCAGCTCCGGCCGCGACATTCTGCTGGCGCGCGGAGCGGAGGCGAGTTTCCAGCCGTCCATCAGCAACGACGGCCAGCTTGTGCTCTACGTCGCCCCACCGGCCCCGGGCCAGCCGCCACAGGTCTTTCTGCTCCGGCCCGACGGCGCTGACCGGCGCCAGTTGACGGCA
>JBBTDS010000040.1:0-5128 GCA_038060875.1 Acidobacteriota bacterium
TGCCTGGCGCTAACGGTTAATTACTGTCGCCGGAATCCCGGTCTGGAGTAACCTGGCGCCGCGCCCGTTATGAAAGTGATTTGCGGCATCGGCGACGGCCTGGCGGACGCCGCCGCGCTCTACGGCTGGCAGAAATACACTTCCTCGTGGCAGGAAGTGGTCGGCGACCCCGAGGTCGATCTGGTCGCCACCTGCACGCCCGGCAATACCCACTGCGAGATCGCCGTGGCGGCCGCGCGGAACCGCAAGCACGTCTTCTGCGAGAAGCCGCTGGCCCTGAACCGCGAGCAAGCCGCGGAAATGCTCCGGGCGGCTGAACAGGCCGGCGTCAAGCACCTGGTGAACTTCAATTACCGTCGCGTCCCGGCAGTGATGCTGGCGAAAAAGCTCATCGACGAGGGCCGGATCGGGGCAATTTACCAGTTTCACGGCGCCTACCACCAGGACTGGCCGCTCGATCCCGGCTTCTGATGCCGCCCCGTGGATCGCCCGCTTCGACAACGGCGCCCTCGGCGTGTTCCACACCTCGCGCATGAGCGCCGGTCACAAGAACAGCCTGGGCTTCGAGGTCAACGGCAGCCAGGGCAGCATCCGCTTCGACCTGGAACGGCTGAACGAGCTCGAAGTGTACTTCGCCAGCGACCCTGCGGAAACCTCCGGCTTCCGCACGGTCATGGTGACCGAGCTCTGCCATCCCTACCTCTCCCACTGGTGGCCGCCCGGTCACGTCATCGGCTGGGAGAGCACGTTCGTGCACCAGTACTGCGAGTTACTCAAGGCCATTGCTGGAGACTACCAGCCGGCGCCGAGCTTCTACGACGGCCTGAAGGCCCAGGAGATCCTCGATGCTATCGGGCAGGCAGCGGCCGAGCGCCGGTGGGTTGGGCTCGCGTGCAAGGCCGCCATTGATGACTTGCATTCGGGACGTGAACAAGCGTTCACAAGAGCCTTTACCGTAATTTACTTTACGGCGCCCGGCCGCGGCGATATTCTATGAGGGTCGATTGCATGCAGGAGAGGAGAATCGAACGCATGAGTTTGAGAATGTTCCGAACTGTCCTGGTGCTGGCCCCGGCATTGCAGTGCTGGGCACAGACCGCCCAAATTACGGGCAGAATCACCGATCCGGGCGGGATGATCGTTCCGGCCGCCACAATTGTCCTGACCAACATCGATACCGGCATCGAAAAGAACGCCAGCTCTAACGAGCAGGGCTACTACACGCTGCCGCTGCTGAACCCGGGCCACTACTCGCTGACTGTCCGCAAGGAGGGTTTCCAAACGATGAACCGGCCGGGAATCGTCCTCGAGATCGGGCAGGCAGCCCGGATTGATTTCACTCTCCAGTTGGGGGCCGTCACGGAGGCCATCACCGTGTCAGCCACCGTGCCACTGCTTTCGAGCGAAAGCGCCGCCGTTGGGCAGGTGATCGGCAACAAGAAGATCCTGGACCTTCCGCTGAACGGCCGCGACTTCACCCAACTGGCGACGCTCGTGCCCGGCGCGATCAGCCGCGGCACGAACTCCGCAATCGACGCTCCGCTGTTGAGCATCAACGGCGGACGGGTTTCGAAGACCATTTTCATGATGGATGGAGCCAATATAACCAGCCAGTATTACGATGGCGCCTCGCTCACGCCCTCGGTGGATGCAATCCAGGAGTTCAGGGTTCAAACCAACTCCTTTTCGGCCGAACACGGCCAAGGCACCGGAGTGATCTTCATCGCGCTGAAGTCGGGCACGAACGAGTTGCATGGCAGCGTATTCGAATTCCTGCGCAACGAGGCGTTCGACGCCCGGAACTTCTTCAACAACAGCAGCAAGCGGCCTCCGCTCAAACAGAACCAGTTCGGCTTCTCGCTGGGCGGGCCCGTCACCATCCCGCGCCTGTTCAGCGGCAAAGACAAGACCTTCTTCTTCGGCGACTTCGAGGGCCTGCGGCTGCGGCGGCCCACGACCTCCAACAACCCGGTTCCCACGGCCGCGATGCGCGGCGGCGACTTCTCGGCCCTGGCGGCGCTGACTGATCCGACCACCAGCCCGCGCCAGCCTTTTCCGGGAAACAGGCTGCCGGCGAACCGGCTGTCACCGGCGGCGCCATACTTCATGCGTTTCTATCCGGAGGCGAACACGGCGGGCGGCACCTACTCCTATTCGCCGACCCGGACCAACAGCGTAAACCGCTTCAATGTGCGTCTGGATCATCGTTTCTCGTCCGTGGACACGGTGACCGGTTCCTACAGCTTCCATGCCACCCAGGGGTTCACTCCCGGGCAGCTCGAGGCGAACGGCGCCGAGGACCTGAGGGTCCGCAAGCAAGTCGCGAATCTCGGGCACATCCATTCCTTCACCTCGACCACGCTGAACGAACTGCGGGCGGTTTATACGCGCTTGAGCCGCTTGCAGTCGCAGCAGGGTCTGGGCACCAATCACACGGTGCTGTCGGGGATCGGCGGTTTCGACGACCATGCCAGGGCCTTTCCCGGTTTTCCCGGGCTGACCATCAGCGGATTCCTGGGCTTCAACGGGAACAGCTTCCGCCCGTTGAGCTTTCGCGACAACAACTACCAGCTCACCGATAACCTGACCCTGATACACGGCCGGCACTCGCTCAAGCTGGGGTTCCTGTACCGGGCGCTTTCGACTATCAATTTCAACGCCGGAAGCAGCCGGGGATTGTTCACCTTCTCCGGGACTTACACCGGCAACTCCTTCGCAGATTTCCTGCTCGGGCTGCCGGCCAACGGCGGGCGCACGTTTGCCCGCGATGCCTACGGCATCTCGCGTATCGCCAATCAGAACTTCTTCCTCCAGGACGACTGGAAAGCCACGCCGCGCGTGACCTTGAGCCTGGGTTTGCGCTACGAGTTGAATCACCAGCCGGTGGATCTGCACATGCAGGCGGCCTCGGTCGATCCGGTTGCGCGGCAGGTCGTGGTCCTGTCCGACGAGCAGGGCAGAATTGAACTGAACGGCCAGCAGATCACGAAGTTCGTGTATCCGCTTGTCGCGGACGTGATCGTGCCCTCGGTCAAAGTGGGGCTGCCGAACTCACTGCGGCGGCTGGACAAGAACAACTTCGCGCCCCGCTTCGGCGTCGCCTGGCGGCCGGTCGGCGGGGACCTCGTCCTGCGCACCGGCTACGGCGTCTTCTACGGCCTGATCCAGGGCAACCGCACCCAAAGCACGGCTTTCGTCAACCCGCCCTTTTTGGCGGACGAATCGACGGTCGTCAATACCACGCCCATCCCGACCCGGACACTGGCCAACCTGTTTGCGGCCCCGTCGCAGGGCAGCTTCGCCCTCGCGCCCCTGACGTTTTTCCAGATCCATCCCGGCGCGCGCGATCCGTACGTGCAGGAGTGGAATGTCGCTGTGCAGAAGGTCGTTCACCAGGTGTTATCGTTCGAAGGCGCCTACGTGGGCAGCAAGGGGACCAAGCTCGAGTTCTCTCGCGGGCTCAACGTCCCTCGTCCCGGACCAGGGGTGATTCAGAACCGGCGTCCGTGGCCCCGGTTTTCGGCCGGCTCCTACGTAGACAACAGCGCCTATTCCAGCTACAACGCCTTCCAGGGCAAGGCGGAAGCCAGAGGCTGGCACGGCCTGTCCTTGCTGGCCTCTTACGCTTTCGCAAAATCCATCGACGACCTGAGCTTCGATACCCAGGGATACAATACACAGGATCCGGACAACGACCGCGGCGAGAAAGGCGTCTCCGATTTCGACGTCAAACACCGGTTCGTTACCAGCGCGAACTACGTGCTTCCGTTCGGCAAAGACCGGAAGGGCATGGGAGGCCACCTGGTGCGCGGCTGGGAACTGGGCGGGATTCTGACGATGCAGAGCGGACTGCCGTTCACCCCGACCATCAGCACTGACCCCGCCAACACCGCCACCCCCTTCAGACGTCCGGATCGCCTCGGGAAGGGGACCGTCCAGGAGCACACCCTGACGCGCGACTTCGATCCCGCCGCGTTCAGGGTGCCGGCACAGTACACGTACGGCAACTCGGGCCGCAATATCCTGTACCGCCGCGGCTTCCGGACCCTGGATCTCGCCGTTCTGCGCAATTTTAAGCTGCGGGAGCGCGTCAACCTGCAGTTCCGCGCTGAGTTCTTCAACTTCACGAACACGCCGGTTTTCTCCACTCCGTCTTCGAACATACAGTCTGGCTCCGTCGGAATGATTCTGACGACTGCGGCCGATCCGCGCGACATCCAGTTCGCCTTGAGGCTGTCGTTTTAGGCCGGTGAGGCGGGCCAGCGAGAGCGCCTGCATTTCAAAATTTGAAATTACGTGCTTAAAATCTGAAATTCTCCTTGACACCCGAGAGTCTCCGCGATAGACTGCTTCCCAAGCAGCCTGTTTCGGCGCGAGATGCAGTTATGAGGACTTGCTCTGGCATCCTGATGGCCGTCGCCGCCAGCTTGTTCCCGCTCGGTGCGCAGGAGGCGCGGGGCAGGACGGAGACCCAGAAGCTTCGGATTGTCGTATTCGGCGGGCATCCCGACGATCCGGAAACAGGCGCCGGCGGCTTGATCGCCTTGCTGGCGCGGGGCGGGCACGAGGTGATCGTCGCGTATGGGACAAGCTTCCGCGGCGACCGCAAGTTCTTCGACCAGCCCGAGACGGTGGTCCGCCAGCGGGAAGCGGCCGCGGCCTGCAAGATCCTGGGCGCGACACCCAAGTTCTTCCCGTACGCCCACGAAAAACTCGCGGCGGACGCCGAGACGCAGCAGGCCGTTTCGTCCTGGCTGGCCGAGGCACGGCCCGACATCGTCGTCACGCACTGGCCGGCGCTCGATGAGGAGCCGCTGCTCAAGGCTGCCAGGGAACCCGGGGGGATCATCACCGCCGAAGAGCACTCGATTATCGGCGGCCTGGGCGAAGCAGTCGCCGGGTTCCTGTGCGGGGTAGCGCCGGCGCTCGTGCGGCGGATTGGCGTCCGCGATGTATTCGGCGAGTCCGGGCACGGGCAGGAACTGCTGGACCTGTACGGGCTGCGGGCTGCCAATATCGCCGACGAAGCCATGTGCCTGCTGGTCGCAGCAGGTGCTTGAGCGCGGGGATGCGGCCTGCTTCTTGAGGATCCGATGCGTCACGCACTCGACGTGCACTACCTCATCGT
>JBBTDS010000041.1:0-5998 GCA_038060875.1 Acidobacteriota bacterium
ACCGCGATCTTGGGGACCAGGGTGATCTTCCGCCCCTCCAGCTTCACATCCAGCAGGTCGCCCTCGGCAAGCCCAATCTCGCTGCGAAGGCGGACGGGGAGGGTGACCTGGCCTTTCTTCTGAACTTTGACAAGTGGCATTACGAACTCACTCTGACCAGGAAGTCGGGAAATCCGACTTCCTGACAACAGCATAACATCCGCGGGAGAATTGCGGCCCTCGAAGGCCTACTGCCTGACCAGCCACACCTCGGCCACCTGGCAGCCGCGGCCGTTGCCGCCGAGGCCGGCTTCCACGTACCAGTTCAGGCGCAGCTCGCCGCCGGCGGTGGCCGCGGGCGGGATGTCGAACTCCAGCGGCCGGAACGGGAACGGCTTGTCGATCAGCGGATGCACCTCGATGGAGTCGCCGGCCAGCAGGCGGATCTTCCGCTTGATGGCGTCGCCGCCGTAAACCACGCGGACCTTGTAGCGAGCCTCGCGATCGAGGTTGGGGTAATGCATCATGAGCGGCGCGTCGTTGAGGGCCTCGGCGTGGTTGAGCCAGGACGACCGCAGCGCCAGGGTGGGCAGGGGAACCCGGAAGCCGACCAGCGAAGACTGGAGGAAGGCGGGGTCGTCGTGGAATCCCGGGCCGCGCACCAAGTGCGGTTGCCGCGCCAGGTTGCCGAGGTCGTCGTAGAAGCCGCCGGGCCCGGGGTTGGTCCAGTCGAGAATCTCCTCCAGCGCTCGCAGCCGTTCGGCTTCCGCATCCAGCTTGCGGATTTCGGCGAACCGCTGCTTGAGCCAGGGGGCGTTGTTCAGCGGCGTGTCGATCGAGTCGAGGTTGGCGCCGCGCTCGACGCCGATCGCCTTGTAGCGCGCGACGCTCAACTGCATGCGCACGCTCTGGAACAGCGCCTCGGCCAGCTCGAACACACGCGCCCGCCAGTCGCCGGCGACGCCCTGGCTCTTGGCGCGCTCCAGGATGCGTTCGGCTTCATTGATCGCCGCCAGCGATCCGGCGCGCCGCGCATCGCGCAGTCCGGCCATCGCCTGCTCTTCCAGGCCGGTCTCGTGGATCAGCCGGCTGCGGGTGTACGCGTCGTAGTAAGCGCGGTAGAGCGCCTGCTGGAACCGCCAGTTCAGCAGTTCCCGTGGCGAGGCCGACCGCTCCATCGCGCGGAACTGTTCCAGCGTGGTGTACACGTGGCCATTGGTGAGCAGCGGGCCCTGCCAGTTCCGCTCCAGCGCCAACAAGCCCTGCGCAAACGGGTCGGCGTAACGCTCGCCGATGAAGTAACGGCTGTACTCGCGCAGCACCTCGACGACATCGGCGTCGGGGTCCCAGCCGACGCCGCTCCAGACGATCTTGTTCACGTCGTCGTTGCAGCCTTCCGAGTAGGCGATAAAGCCGTTGGTGTGCGGGCGCATGAGGCGGCAGATGCGCGCCTCGCCCATCGGCCGCGGGTTGATCCCCTCGCGGCCCTCGGTGATGGCAAAGGCCGTGTCCCAGTCCGGCACCGGGTATTGGCTGTGGCGGCTGTGGGTGATGTCGGGGTAATCGCGGATGGGGTAGCGCTTGGGAACCTCGGCCCGCAACCGGGCCAGGCTGATGCGGATCTGCGGACCGGCCGCGACGCCGGCCAGCCAGGCCGGCTGCTCGTTCCGCAGGATGCCGAAGAACTCGTCCAGCCACGCCTGGCTGAAGCTCTGAGGCGAAACCCACATCTGCGCCTTGGGACGGTAGCGGCGGAGGTCCTGAGCTTGTTTCTCCAGCAACGCCATCAGGTGCTTGGGCTGGGTGTGGCCGGGATCGCCGCCGGGAACGAACACCGCATCGATGCGCGGCAACTGGCGGAAGACGTCGCTCCACTCTTTCAAGGCGGACTCGACCGTCTTGGGGTCGGAGTAGTCGCGGTCCATCGCCGGATACCAGATCCAGAGGTCGATCCCGTAGTCGCCGGCCAGCCGCGACATCTCGATCATCATCCGCATCGGCGGCAGCGGGAAGTGCGGGCTGTCGGCGTCGTCGTCCGAGCGCGGCGGGATCAGCTCGATGGCATTCGTGCCGAATACGGCCAGGTCGCGGATGTACTGCTCCCACATGGCCACCGTCCAGCCGTCGTAGGAGTTGGTCTTGGGCCGGTAGCCCAACTGGTGGCCGCGAAGCAGCACTTTCGGCGCGGTCGCGATGCGCAGATCGCCGGGCAGCGTGACCGCGCCTTTGGTCATGCGCAGCGAGCGCAGCAGACGCCCGACGCCGAACAGCACGCCGCGGGCGTCGTTGCCCACGACAAAGACCTTGTTGCCGGACTCGGTCCAGAGGCGGTAGCCTTCGGCCCCGCTGACTGCTGCCGGCTCGCTGGTAAACCGGCCCGCGAAGGCGCCGAGCGCGGAAGCCGGCGCGACCGCGATCACCGCCGGCGCATTGGCGGGCCACTGGCTGGCCGTCTGCCAGCGGAGCTCGGTGCGCTTCTCCACTTCCTCGACGAGCATGGCCACCGCTTTCTTCTCGGGGCCGGCGAGGTTGGGCGGGGAGACGACCACGGCGCCGCCGAGGTCGATGGCCAGCAGCAAGGACAGGGCGATCATGGCGGCCTCACGCAGCCGAGTATTTCCGCCCCAGCTCGCAGAGCTGTTTCAGCAGCCGCGGCATGGCCGTGGCCGGCGGTTCCTTACCTTCGTACTCGAGAGCCAGGTAGCCCCGGTAGCCCGCCTTGGCGAACATGCCGAAGATGCGGTCCCAATCCGACGGCTGCGACTTGCCCGCTTCCTCGCGGATGGAAGTCTTCACCTGCGCGTTGACGGCGTAAGGCAGGCACAGTTGGATCTGGGCGTAGGCGTTGCCGGCGAAGTTGCCCGTATCCAGGTTGATCCCGACCCACGGCGAATCCACCTGCTTGACGATCTTGATGATGGTCTCCGCCTTCTCGGTGACGCCGCCGTGGTTCTCCAGGCCGAGGATAACGCCCTTGCGGGCGGCGTACTCGGCGCCGCGCTTCAGCACTTCGGCGGCCCAGCCGGCCGCCTGGTCCTCGGTGGCGCCCTTGGGAATCCGGCCGCCGAAGACGCGGATATGGCCGGCGCCCAGCTTCTCGGCCACGTCCACCCACTTCTGGATGTCCGCGACTTCTTTCTGCTGCGCCTCGGGCGCCTGCTGGGTCATCTCAGTACGAACCGAGATGCTGTAGATCTCGACCGCCAGCTTGAAGGCCAGCCGCTTCACGTCCAGCAGAAACGCGTCGGTCACAGGCTCCGGGAACCAGTAGACGGTGAGGTCGAGGCCGTCGATGTTGTGCTCGACCGCGTAGCGCACCACGTCCTGGTAGGTCATGGTCTTCTTCTGGAGCGCCTCGCGGAAGCTGTAGGCGCAGATGGCCGGCCGCAGCAGCGGCCTGAGTGGGGTAGGCGTCCCCGCCTGCCTCGCCGCAAGCGCGGACAACGGCATGGTTTGCAGGAAGTCTCGTCGGTTCATGGCGACTCCTTTCGCAACACTCGATTATAGTCCGAGATAGAATGGCGAGTCATGGACGCCCTTCTTCACTCCATCAGCTACGGCGGCACCTGGGGCCAGGCGTTCCTCACCGCCGAGCAGTTCATCGACAAGGCGGCCGAGCTCGGCTACGACGGCGTGCTGCTGGCGGCCAAGCGGCCGCACGTCTCGCTGCTCGACTGCAACGCCGAGGCGCGCGCGGCGCTGCGAGAGCGAATCGCCGCCCGCGGTCTGCGGCGGGTGGCGCTGGCCGGCTACAACAATTTCACCGCCGACCTGGAGCACGGCGACGTCCCCAACCAGGAGATCCAGATCCACTACGTGACCGAACTGGCGCGGCTGGCGCGCGACCTCGGCGGCGACCTGGTGCGCATCTTCACCGGCTACGAGCACCCCTCGGCCGGGTACAGCGCGCAGTGGAACCTGGTGGTGGCCGCCATCAGGCAGTGCGCCCGCCGGGCGGCCGATTTCGGCGTGACCATCGGCGTGCAGAACCACCACGATATCGCCGCCGGCTGGGAGAGCCAGTACGATCTGGTCCAGGCAGTTGACGAACCCAATTGTAAGGCCCTGTTCGACGCCTGGGCGCCGGCCCTCCAGGGGGCCGACATCGTCGCGGCGGCGCGCAAGATGGGCTCCATCACCGCCCACACCACCATCGCCAACTACCAGCGCCGCCCGCGCTACAAGTACGAGCCGGCGGTGGTGAACTACACGCCGCTGACGCCTTACGTCCAGGCCGTCCCGATCGAAGAGGGCTTCATCGACTACCGCGCCTTCCTGACGGCGCTTCACGCGAGCGGCTTCCGCGGCAGCGTGGCCTACGAGATGTGCTCGCCGCTCGAAGGCGGCGGCCGAATGGAGAACCTGGACCGTTGCGCCCGGCTGTTTCTGGAGTTCCTCGGCCGCGTGCGCCAAGAGACGCATTGACGACTGCCAGGCGCCCCCACATAACCCTGAACGCGGCAACGGCAAGGGGGTGCCGCCCCCGATGGCCGACAGGACGAAGCGACGAACACCGCCAGCGACATCGACTTGATCGACTACCACTAGGAGGCCCGCAATGCCCATGAAAAACCCGCCCCATCCGGGGGACCTGATCAGAACCGAGATCATCGAAGCCCTCGGCCTCAGCGTGTCGAAGGCGGCGGAGATTTTGAAAGTGCGCCGCGCCACGCTCTCCGACCTTCTCCACGGCAAGGCAGCTCTCACGCCGGGAATGGCCCTGCGCATCGAAAAGGCGTTCGGCGCCGACATGGACCACCTTCTCCGCATGCAGCTCGCTTACAACGTCGCGCAAACGCGGCGGCACGCGCGCGACATCGGCGTGAAGCGGTATGTTCCCGCCTGAGATGGTAGTGGCCTTGTCCCGCGCGGTGAAAAAGAAAGCCCCCCATCACTATCGCCGGCGCAATCGCCTGGAAAAGCGCCTTGCTATCGCGTGCACGGATGTGTGCGCCTTTCAGCCCGTCGGAGCCCGTGCACTGAAACACGGGCTTCCGTGCAATGAATGTAGGCATCGGGAAGCTGCTGGACGAGGCGCCGTTGCACCGAGGTACCAGCGCCGCCCGCGCTACAAGTACGAACCGGCGGTGGTGAATTACACGCCGCTGACGCCTTACGTCCAGGCCGTCCCGATCGAAGAGGGGTTCATCGACTATCGCGCCTTCCTGACGGCGCTTCACGCGAGCGGCTTCCGCGGCAGCGTGGCCTACGAGATGTGCTCGCCGCTCGAAGGCGGCGGCCGAATGGAGAACCTGGACCGTTGCGCCCGGCTGTTTCTGGAGTTCCTCGGCCGCGTGCGCCAAGAGACGCATTGACGACTGCCAGGCGCCCCCACATAACCCTGAACGCGGCAACGGCAAGGGGGTGCCGCCCCCGATGGCCGACAGGACGAAGCGACGAACACCGCCAGCGACATCGACTTGATCGACTACCACTAGGAGGCCCGCAATGCCCATGAAAAACCCGCCCCATCCGGGGGACCTGATCAGAACCGAGATCATCGAAGCCCTCGGCCTCAGCGTGTCGAAGGCGGCGGAGATTTTGAAAGTGCGCCGCGCCACGCTCTCCGACCTTCTCCACGGCAAGGCAGCTCTCACGCCGGGAATGGCCCTGCGCATCGAAAAGGCGTTCGGCGCCGACATGGACCACCTTCTCCGCATGCAGCTCGCTTACAACGTCGCGCAAACGCGGCGGCACGCGCGCGACATCGGCGTGAAGCGGTATGTTCCCGCCTGAGAGGGTAGTGGCCTTGTCCCGCGGGGTGAAGCAGGACCTTTCGCAAGGCGGCGGCCGAATGGAGAACCTGGACCGTTGCGCCCGGCTGTTTCTGGAGTTCCTCGGCCGCGTGCGCAAAGAGACCGGTTGACGGCTGCCGCACCCGGCTGGTACATTTCCCGTGGGGGGATTATGGTCAGTCGGTTCTTTGCCCTG
Source organism: Acidobacteriota bacterium (assembly GCA_038060875.1). Classification (GTDB taxonomy): domain Bacteria; phylum Acidobacteriota; class Terriglobia; order Bryobacterales; family Bryobacteraceae; genus JBBTDS01. Next base: position 5,911 of record JBBTDS010000041.1, read on the forward strand.
CTGCTTCTTGTGGTTTCCGTTTGCGGACTCGCTTGGTCGCAGACCACCTTCGCCAGCATCACCGGCACGGTGGTGGACGCCTCGGGCG
>JBBTDS010000042.1:0-9802 GCA_038060875.1 Acidobacteriota bacterium
ACCGACACCTCGCACGTGATCGCTTTCACCCGCGTGCTCAACGACCCTTCTTCGCCCGAGCATCTGCCGGGCGCGCGCATAGTGGCCGCCTTCAAGGGCGGCAGCGCCGACCTCAAGTCGAGCCACGAGCGCGTGGACCAGTACGCCGAGGAACTGAAGGCCAAATGGAACATTGAGATCGTGCCCGACATCCCGGGCCTCTGCCAGAAGGTGGACGGCGTGCTGCTGGAAAGCGTCGATGGCCGGCCGCACTTGGCGCAGGCGCGCCAGATCATCGCGGCGCGCAAGCCCATGTTCATCGACAAGCCGCTGGCGGCGACGCTGGAGGACGCGCGCGAGATCGCGCGGCTGGCCCGCGAGGCCGGCGTGCCCTGGTTCAGCTCATCCAGCCTCCGCTTCAGCGAATTCGTCACCGCGCTGAAGATGCCGGGCGCAACCGGGGCCACGACCTGGGGCCCCGGGCCGTTCGAGGAGCATCACTATCTGGAACTCGCTTGGTACGCCATCCACCCCATCGAGATGCTCTACGCGCTGATGGGCACGGGCTGCGAAGAGGTGACGCGGACTTCGGGCCAGACGGCCGACCTGATAGTGGGCCGCTGGAAGGACGGCCGCATCGGCAGCGTGCGCGCGCTGCGGCCCTATGGGAGCTACGGCGGCATCGTCTTCGGCCCGAAGAAGGCCGCGCAGAGCAACCCCGACATGAAGAGCGGCTACCGCCCGCTGCTCGTCGAGATCGTCAAGTTCTTTGAGACGCGCAAGCCACCGGTCCCCAACGAAGAGACGCTGGAGCTGTTCGCCTTCATGGACGCGGCCCAGCGCAGCAAGGAGCAGGGCGGCAAGCCGGTGAAGCTGCGGTAGGCGTGGGCCGCCCAGCCTGCGCGCCGGATGCCGGCGGCAGGCCGGTGCGGCTGGAGTGGGCGCCGGTTCGCTACAATAGGCCTTTCATGCCCAGTCTCTTAGAGGGGAAGACTGCGCTCGTGCTGGGGGTGGCCAACCGCTGGAGCCTCGCCTACGCCATCGCCGAGGCGTTCCGGCGCGAAGGGGCGCGGGTGATCCTCACCTACCAGGGGGAGCGGCAGCGGGAAACCGTCGCGGCGCTGGCCCAGGAATTGGGGGCCGCCCGGGTGCTGCCCTGCGACGTCACCCAGGAGGACGAACTGGACCGGCTGGCGGAAGCCCTGCGCCTGGAGGATAAGCCGCTGGACGCCGTCATGCACAGCATCGCCTTCGCCAATCGCGAGGACCTGACGCGGCCGTTCGTGGACACTTCGCGGGCCGGCTACATGCTGGCGCAGGACGTGAGCGCCTACTCGCTGGTGGCGGTGGCGCGGGCCCTCGCCCCGCTGATGAGCGCCGGCGGGTCGATCACCACGCTCAGCTACCTGGGCGCCACCCGCGTCATCCCCAACTACAACGTGATGGGCGTTGCCAAGGCGGCGCTGGAGGCCTGCGTCCGCTACCTGGCCCACGATCTCGGCCCAAAGAACATCCGGGTCAACGCCATCTCGGCCGGGCCGATCAAGACCGCGGCCGCCCGCGCCATTAAGGACTTTTCATCGGTGCTGGACTTCGTCGCCCAGCGCGCCCCCCTGCGCCGCAACACCGATCCGGCGGAAGTCGCCGACACCGCCGTCTTCCTGGGCAGCGACCTGGGCCGGGGGGTCACCGGCAACGTTCTGTTTGTCGATGCGGGGTTTCAGATCATGGGCTTGTAGGACCAACGGGTTTGACAGCGCCGCCGTCGCGTCCCTATCATGAATAGTTCAGCTACCACCGGTAGTGCCCTGACGTGAGTTCTATCCGAGGCGGTGATGATCAAAGTTGAAAGTTTGACCAAACGTTACGCGCGCACGGTCGCGGTAAACGACATCTCGTTCGAGGTCGAGAAGGGCCAGATTGTCGGCTTCCTCGGTCCGAACGGCGCCGGCAAGACCACCACCATGCGGGTGCTGACCTGCTTCCTGCCGCCGACGGCCGGCACCGCCAAGATCGTAGGCTTCGACGTGCTCAAGCAGCCGCTGGAGGTCAAGCGGCGGATCGGCTACCTGCCCGAGACCCCGCCACTGTACCCGGAAATGGAAGTGGTCGAGTACCTGACGTTTGTCGGCAAGCTGAAAGGCATTGCCCGCGCCGACCTGAAGCAACGCGTCGAGGAGGTCGCGGAGCGCTGCGCCATCGGCGAATACCGGTACAAGCTCATCAGCAAACTGTCCCGCGGATACCGGCAGCGGGTCGGCCTGGCCCAGGCGATCATCCACAACCCCGACGTGCTCATCCTGGACGAGCCCACCGCCGGACTGGACCCCAAGCAGATCATCGAGACTCGCGAGCTGATCAAGGGGCTGGCCGGCGACCACACCATCATCCTCAGCACCCACATCCTCTCCGAGGTCGAGCAGACCTGCCAGCACGTGATCATCATCGACAAGGGCAAGCTGGTGGCCACCGACTCGGTCGAGAACCTCACCCACCGGCTGCGGGGCTCCGAGTCGGTCGCCGTCGAGATCGCCCCGCGCGACTCGGCGCTCGACCCGGTGCTGGTCCGGCAGCGGCTCGAGCAGGTGGCCGGCGTCAGCCGCGTCATCCAGAAAGACCGCCGTGACAGCCGGCTGGTCTTCGAGGTCGAGAGCCAGCAGGGCCGCCCGGTGCGCGGGGAGTTGGCCCGCGCCGTGGTCGAAGCCGGTTGGAACCTGAATGAGCTGCGGCCGGTGGCCCTCAGCCTGGAGGAGATCTTCCTCGCGCTGACGGCGGCCGAGAAGGCGGACACCACGGGAGGTGCGCAATGAGAAACACCTGGACCCTTTACTGCAAGGAACTCAAGGGTTACTTTTCAAGCTGGGTTGGCTACGTGGTGATCGCCTTCTTCGCGGTGATCTTCGGCTACTTCTTCTATGTGGCTACGGCCATCTTCGTCAACTCCAGCTTCCAGTCGCAGATGATGGGCCGCGGCATGCCGATGGACATGAACGAGTGGGTGATCCGGCCGCTGATGATGAACGTCAGCGTCATCGGCCTGTTCGTCATCCCGATGATCACCATGCGGCTGTTCGCCGAGGAGAAGCGCTCCGGCACCATCGAGCTGCTGATGACCTCGCCGGTGCGCGACCTGGAGATCATCCTCGGCAAGTGGCTGGCGGCCACCACGTTCTACGCCGTCATCCTGGTCATCTCGGCGCTGAACCTGGCGTTCGTGTTTATTTACGGCCAGCCGGACTGGAAGCCGATCCTGGTGGCCTACCTCGGCCTGCTGTTGCAGGGCGGCGCGCTGCTGGCGATCGGCGCCTTTATCTCCAGCATGACGCGGAACCAGATCATCGCCGCCGGCGGCACCTTCGCCGTCTGCCTGCTGCTGTGGGTCTTCGAATGGCTCAGCTCCTACGAGACCACCGCCCTGGCCAGGGCGGTCTCCTACGCCAGCGTCCTCACCCACTTCGAGCCGTTTGCCAAGGGCGTGCTCGACACCAGGGACATGATCTACTATCTCTCGGCCATCTTCTTCGGGCTGTTCCTGACGGCGCGCTCGATGGAATCTCTTCGCTGGAGGGCGTAAAGCATGAAGCTCAGGTTCGGATGGCTTAAGGCAAGACAGACGCGGTACACGGCGTACGCCGCCCTCTACATCCTGGTAACCCTGGCGGTGGTGGGCACGGCCAACTGGCTGGCCAACCGCCACAACGCCTCCTACGACTCGACCAAGAACAAGCGCTTCAGCCTCGCCGACCAGACAATCAAGGTGGTCAAAGGGCTCAAGCGGGACGTCAAGGTCACTTACTTCGACGAATCGCGCAGCTTCGAGCGGGCGCGCGACCTGCTCGACCGCTACGACAACCTCTCCACCCGCCTGAGCGTCACCTACGCCGATCCTTACAAAAAGCCGCAGGCGGCTCGGGCCGCCGGGCTGAAGAGCGTGCCCACTATAATGATCGAAGCCGGCCCCAAGAGGGAAGAGACCACCAGCCTCACCGAGGAACAGGTCACCAGCGCGTTGATCCGGGCGCTGAAGAGCGGCGAGCGGAATGTCTGCTTCGTCAAGGGCAGCGGCGAGCACCTGCTCGATGAGAGCGGCCAGCGCGGCTACTCCAACGCCAAGGACCTGCTGGAGAAGAACAACTACAAGACCCGCGAGATCTCGCTGCTGGAGAAACCCGAGGTACCGAAGGACTGCACCATCCTGGCGGTGGCCGGGCCGCGCTTCGATTATCCCGAGCCGCAGGTGAAGGCGATCAAGAGCTACGTGGAAGCCGGCGGGCGGGCCATATTCCTGCTGGATCCGCCGCTCCAGATGGGCAAGGACGAGGTGAGCGAGAACCCCGGCCTGGCCAAGCTGCTTGCCGATTGGGGCGTGACGTTGGAGAAGAACCTGGTGCTCGACACCAGCGGCGTCGGCCAGTTGTTCGGCCTCGGCCCCGAGGTTCCGCTGGTGGCCGGCTACGAGTCCCACGCGATTGTGCGCGAGATGAAGGGCACGGCCACCGCCTTTCCGATCGCCCGCTCGGTGGAAACCAGGTCCGCCGACAAGGTGACGGTGGAAAAGCTGTTCTCGACCACCGCCAACAGCTACGCCACCGCCAGCCTGGGCGCCTCGCCCATCCGCCTGAATCAGAAGACGGACAAGAAAGGCCCCTTCAACCTGGCCGCGGCCGGCACTTACAATACCGGCAAGGAGAACACCAACGGCCGCTTCGTGGCGGTGGGCAGCTCGGACTGGGCTTCCAACTACATCCTCCGCTTCCAGGGCAACCGCGACCTGTTCATGAACATGATGAACTGGCTCTCTTCCGACGAGGACCTGATCTCGATCCGTCCCAAGGAGCCGGAGGACCGCCGCCTGTCGCTCAGCCGCGCCCAGATGAGCATGGTCTTCTACTCCAGCGTGATCGGGTTGCCGCTGGCCGTCATTGCCGCCGGCTTCGCGGTCTGGTGGCGCCGGAGGTAGCCGATGCGCATCCGTGGTTTGCTCATAGCGGCCCTGGTGCTGGCCGTGCTGGCCGGCGGCGTCTGGTGGTCCAACAAGGCCAAGAAGGCGGAGGAGGGCAAGACCCGGCCGGACGAAGCCCCCAAGATCCTCTCCGTCCCCGAAGACCAGATCAAGACGATCGAGATCCGCAAGAGCGGCGGCGAGACCACCGTGGTCCGGAAGAACGACGCCGGCAATTGGGAGATGACCGCGCCCAAGCCGCTCAGCGTGGATAAGGACGCGGTCAGCTCGATGACCAGCACGCTCTCCTCGCTCAGCTCCGACCGGCTGATCGAGGAGAAGGCGGCGGACCTGGCCGCTTACGGGCTGAAGGCGCCGGGCCTGGAAGTGACGGTTGCGCGGAAGGACGGCAAGACGCACAAGCTCCAGGTTGGCGACGAGGCGCCGACCGGCGGCAGCTTCTACGCCCGGCTCGACGGCGACCCGCGCGTGTTCACCATCGCCTCCTTTAACAAGACGAGCCTCGATAAGACCTCCAGGGACCTCCGCGACAAGCGCCTGCTGACCTTCGACCAGGATAAACTGGTGCGCCTCGAACTGGCCGCCAAGGGGCAGCCGATCCAGTTCGGCAAGAACGCTCAGAACGAGTGGCAGATCATCGAGCCCCGCCCGCTGCGCGCCGACAGCTTTCAGGTCGAGGAACTGATCCGCAAGGTGAAGGACGCCAAGATGGACACCTCGGTCGCGGAGGAAGACGCGAAGAAGGCGGCCGCTGCCTTCAGCGGCGGAACCAAGGTGGCGGTGGCCAAAGTCACCGATGCCGGCGGCGCCCAGGAGCTGGAGGTCCGCAAGGACAAGGACAAGAACTACTACGCCAGGAGCAGCGTGGTCGAAGGCGTGCATAAGGTCGCCAGCGACCTCGGCGAGGGCCTCGACAAGGGCCTGGACGACTTCCGCAACAAGAAGCTGTTCGACTTCGGCTGGAACGATCCGAGCAAGGTGGAGATCCGCGAGGGCGCCAGGCAGGTGGTCTACGAGAAGTCCGGCGACAAGTGGATGGCCGCCGGCAAGCAGATGGATTCCTCCACCATCCAGACGGTGATCGACAAGCTGCGCGACTTGTCTTCGATCAAGTTCCTGGAGAAGGGCGGCGGCGCGCCGCTGGTGGAGGCGACGGTGACCTCCAACGAGGGCAAGCGGGTGGAGAAGGTGGCCATCACTAAGCAGGGCAACAACCACTTCGCCCAGCGGGACAAAGAGCCCACCGTTTACGAGCTCGATGGTAAGGTGGTAGAGGAGCTGCAAAAAGCGATCGGCGGCGTGAAGGAAGCGCCGCCGGCGAAGAAATGACCGCGCTGCTCACCGACCTGTACGAGCTCACCATGGCCGCCGGCTACGTCCAGGCCGGCAAGACAAACGAGACCGCCACCTTCGAGTTGTTCGTCCGCTACCTGCCCGCGCAACGTAACTTTGTCATTGCCGCCGGGCTGGCCCAGGTGGTCGAGTATCTGCTCGAGGCGCGCTTCAGCGCCGGGGACATTGACTACCTGCGGGGACTGCCGCAGTTCGCCCGCGCGCCGGCGGCCTTCTTCGAGCAACTCCGCGAGTTCCGCTTCAGCGGCGACCTGTTCGCCGTGCCGGAGGGGACGCCGGTGTTCGCACGCGAGCCGATCCTGACCGTGCGCGCGCCGCTGATCGAAGCGCAGATCGCCGAGACCTGCCTGCTGGCCAGTATCAGCTACCAGACGCTGGTGACCACCAAGGCGGCGCGGATCGTCGGGACGGCGCGCGGCCGGGGCGTGGTCGAGTTCGGCACCCGGCGGGCGCATTCGCCGCAGGCCGGCGTGCTGGCCGGGCGGGCGGCTTACATCGGCGGCTGCCTGGGCAGCTCGAACACGCTGGCCGGCCAGCGCTTCGGCGTGCCGGTCTACGGCACGGCCGCGCACTCCTGGGTGCAGTCGTTTCCCGATGAGATGGAGTCGTTCCGCCAGTTGCAGAAGCTGCTCGGGCCGGCCACCATCTACCTCATCGACACCTACGACACCGTGGAGGGCGCGCGCAAAGCCGCTTCGCTGGGCCGGCCGCTGTGGGGCGTGCGGCTCGACAGCGGCGATCTGGTCGAGCTGGCGCGCCAGGTGCGGGCGGTCCTCGACGGGGCCGGTCTCGGCGAGGCGAAGATCATGGCCAGCGGCGACCTGAACGAATACAAGATCCGCCAGATGGTGGCCGCCGACGCGCCGATCGACGCCTTCGGCGTGGGTACCGAGCTGGTCACCTCGGCCGACGCGCCCGCCCTCGGCGTGGTCTATAAGCTGGTCGAGCTGGAAGCGAACGGCGTGAAGCGCTACACCGCCAAATTCAGCGAGGACAAGGCGACCATGCCCGGGGCCAAGCAGGTCTTCCGCTACGCGGACCACGACGTGATCGCCTGTGCCTGGGAGCAGCCCGCGGGCGAGGCGGCGCCGCTGCTGGGCCCGGTGCTGCTTGCGGGACGGCTGGTGGAGCCGCTGCCGGATGCCACCGCGGCGCGGGCGCACGCGGCCGCGTCCCTTAAGAAGCTGCCCGAGGCCGTCTGCCGCCTCGAGGACCCGCAGCCGTACCCTGTCGAGTACAGCCCGGCGCTTCAGGAGTTGTTCGAACAGGCGCGAAGGAACCAGCAGGTAGGCGCGTCATGAAGACCGTCTTCTTCGACATCGACACGCAGATCGACTTTCTTTACCCCGCCGGCGCGCTCTACGTCCCCGGCGCCGAGCGGCTGCTGCCCACGCTGAAGCGGCTCAACCAGTACGCGGCGGGCCATGGAATCCCCGTTGTCTCCACCACCGACGCGCACAGCGAGAACGATCCCGAGTTTCTCCAGTGGCCGCCGCACTGCGTGGCCGGCACCGCCGGCCAGCAGAAGCCCGCCGACACGCTGCTGGAGCCGCGCGTCGTCATCCCGACGACGCCAGGAGACTACGCGCCGGGCGACGCGCAGCAGGTCATCGTCGAGAAGCAGGCGCTGGATCTGTTCACCAACCCGAACCTGCCCCGGCTGATCGAGCGGCTCAGCGCCGAGCGCTACGTTGTTTACGGCGTGGTCACCGAATACTGCGTGCGGTGCGCCGTCTTGGGCCTGCTGAGCACCCGCAAACGGGTCGAGCTGGTGACCGACGCCATCCAGAGCCTGGACGCCGGCGCCGCCCGCCGCACGCTGGACGAGTTCACCGCCGCCGGCGGCAAGCTGACCACGGTGGCTGCACTCTGCGCCGAATAGGCTCAGCCGGCGCGCGCCAGCCGCCGCTCATTCTCGATGACGATTCGCGGATTGGGGTTGCGGGGAGGCACAGGAAGGCCCTGCTGCTGGAGCAACTGAACGTGTTCGAGCATCCCCCAGCGCGCCTTGTACAGGCAGTCCTCGATGGAGTGCCCGATCCCGGAAAACCCCTCCAGCTCCGGCGAGTAAAAGCCGAAGTAGTCGGGTTCTTCGGTGGCTTCGATAACCAGCGAGTACGAGAGATCAATCACGCTCAGGCTCCAACCCGGCCGCTTTCAGGATCGCATGGCAGGTCGCCCCTGGGATTCTATCAGGATCCGCAGGCCATCCGGGCCTCGGACGCCGCCGGTTGGACTCCCGAGGAGTTCACCGCCGCCGGCGGTCGGCTCACGACGTTGGCTGAAATCTGCGCGAGGTAGAACGCCAGCTCGCCGCCAGACGCGGGGAGGCGCCGGGGCTACCGAAGCAGTCTCGGATTGATCGCCTGGTGGTGGACGCGGACGATGCGGATTTGGGCGCTTTCCGGGTGCCGGGGATTGATCAGAACATTCCAGGTGGCAGGCACCACCACGGAGGGCACCCGTAGGAGGGCCGTCCGGCCGGAACGCAGCCACTCATCGCCAAAGCGTCGGGTTGTGGCCACGTTCCTCCGCCAGCCCTGGCCGAGGACGGCGTTGTCCGCCGTCTCGATGGTGAGGGAGTCGGGCGCCTCGATTTCGACATATCGGAACGTGACCGGTATGTCTTCAGCGTCGATTTCGGCGTGCACCAGCACCTCGAGCAGCGCCGTGGCCGGATTCGGCGCGCAGTAGACAACCCGGCGTCCGCGTGCATGCCAGCGCCCGGAGGCGCGGAGACCGCCGCCGCCGTCCAGCGCTGGGTGGTTACTGATTCGCCAGAGGATCACGCCGCCAGGCCGTCATCGATCTGCGCGATCATCTCTTCAACCAGCCGCGCCCCCGCCTCGGTGGCCAGCGTTTCGATCGGCGTCTTGCCGTCAAAGCGGCGTTTCGGTTTCCGCAGCCAGCGCCAGGCACGTTCCGATTCGCCGAAGACCTGTTCGGCCAGGGCCGCGATCCGGGCCACGCGCACGGCCCTGTCCGATTCTTCTTTCGAGAGGGACTCATGGCCTGCCACCCGATGGGCCAGCGTCCTGCGGGGAATGACCAACTGGTAGACCTCGGCGACGGACAAACCGCCGCGCACGAGCGACTGGATTGCCGTCGCCGGCAGCCGCCTTTCGACCAGCGCGACCAGGTCGCGGTCGGAACGAATACGAGCGACGCCGAGCTTCCCGCCCAAGCGGGCGTAAAGTCCTGCGCCGGATGCGGGTTCGATCGCCTGATTCGCATCGGGCATGGCCGGAAGACCTCCTTGGCAATCTGCCCTTATTGTAGCGGCAACTTGCACAAACGGTCAAGTGCGACAGTGCGACTGCGACGTGCAAGCGGGCCGCAGGCGAGGTCAGGCTCAGACTCGCTGCCTCTGCGAGTTCACTCCCGCCGCCGGCGGCAAGCTGACCACGGTGGGCGAGGCCTGCGGGGCTGACGAGTTAACAACTGCCGTGATGGGTGCGCGACGCAAGAGTGGTGAAGGGCGGTTAATCAAGCGCGCCGGGCCTCCCA
>JBBTDS010000043.1:0-2529 GCA_038060875.1 Acidobacteriota bacterium
GGCGTGCAGCGGCAGGTCAGTGCGGTCCGGTCGCCGGTCGCCAGGTCCACCGCGAGGATTGTGCCGCTCGAACCGGCCACGAAAGCCCGGTCGCCTTCCAACGATGTCTCCACCGCCACCGGCCTGGAGATCGCGTCGGCTTCGCCGGCCACCAGCGTGGCCGCGGCCGCGCCCGCCAGGTCGCGGATCAGGTAGACCGTGTTCTCGCGGCCATCAGCCACCAGGGCGTCGCGGCCGTTGGGCAGGAAGCTCAGCGCCGCCGGCTCGCCGAGCGGGGTCACAAACTGCACGCTCTCATCCGGCTTGACCAGGAAGAGCAGCGCCAGCCCCCGCTCCGAGAACGCGGCGAGCAGCGCGCCTTCGTCGTTGACGGCCGCGGCCGCCAGCGCGCCCGGAAGCGTCGAGAGATCGACAGTGCGCGTGACCGACGGCGCCGCGGGCAGGCCGGTGACAATCTGAACCGCGTTGCCCGCGCGAGAATACAGGGCCGCCGCTCGCCCCATCGGGCTCAATGCGATCCGGTCCGCGCCCGGCGCAGCGCCGGCGACCTGGCGCACACCAGTGTCGCCGGAGGCCGCGAAGCCGATCGCAACCACCTCGCCGGCGGCGGTGACGGCCAGCGCGTAATCCTGCCGGGCAGAGACCTCGACGCGGCGGAGAGCGACACCCAACTGGAAGGGCTGGCCCAGCGTGGAAGCGCCGGGAATGCCCCAGATCGGCCGCACGCTCCCGCGGGAGGCGTCCAACACGTAGCCCAGCACAGGGGCGTTCAGCAGTTGCCGCGGAGGCGAGCCCTCGGCTCCGAGCGAGGCCGGCATGAGCAGGGCCGCAAGCTGAATGGAACAAGAAAGCCACCGGGGCATAGCCTGCCTCCTTTCAGCGCGGCGGACCGAAGATGGGCGTGCCCGGGGCGAACGTTGTGCCCGGAGACGGCGTGGGCGGCGTGGGTGTGGGGCCCGCCGGCGGGCTCTTGGCGCTGCCGCGGGCGGCGAAGGCCGCGCCCGCACCCGCGCCGGCGATCAGGGCCACGATGGCCACCGCTTTGCCGCCGCCGCCGCGCTTCGCGCCCGGCGCGTTGGTCTGGGTGATGGCGACACTGGCGGTCTGGCCCTGAAACGACGCGACCACGCGGATCTGAAATTCTCCGGCCACGTTGTTGGGCCGCAGGCCGCGTCCTACGGCCACGCCCTTCTCGTCGGTGGAGACCGTCAGCGAGTTGGCGCGATCGAGGAACGTGCCGCCGGCGCCGTGCTCCGGCAGAAGAAAAATCACCGCCGCCTTGGCGAGGGGGCGGCTGTTCTCGTCCTCCACCCGCACCACCGGAGCCTTCGCCAGGCGCTGGCCGATGTTGTTGATGGCGCCGTCGCCTTCGAGGACGACGATCTTGAGGCCGGCGGAAGGCGGCGCCTGGGTGATGGCCGGCGCAGCCGCGCACTCGACGACGAGCAAGCAGCTAAGGATGAGAGCCACCGGGCCGGAGACGCTCCCGGAAAATCGCGATGTCATAAAGAAGCCCGATTATACCTTACAATGTTGACATCGTATGAGCAGAGCGGAGCCGGCAACCGAGCATGGCGCCTGGTGTGTCGGCGATCATGAGATCCGCATCGAGTGGCCGGCGATGGTGCTGGAGGAGATCCGCGAAGCCGCCGTCGAGGGGTTCCACCGTCTGGCTCGCGGAGGAGTCGAGATCGGCGGCGTGCTGTTCGGCACGCACGAAGGCGGCCTGGTCCGCATCGCCGCCTTCCGGCCGGTGGCCTGCGAGCACGCCTTCGGCCCCGGCTTTGTGCTCTCGGAGAACGACCAGGCCGGGCTGCGGAAGACGATCGAGGCGGCGGCCGGCGACCGCGCCTTGAGCGGGCTGGAGCCGGTGGGCTGGTATCACTCTCACACCCGCAGCGAGATCTTCCTGTCCGCGCCGGATCTGGAGATCCACGACCGCTTCTTCCCCGAGGCCTGGCAGATCGCCCTGGTGCTGCGCCCCGCCGGCCTTCAGCCGGCGCGGGCAGGCTTCTTCTTCCGCGAGGCCGGCGGATCGGTTCGCAGCCAGTCCAGTCACCGCGAGTTCATGCTGGAGCCGGTGGCGCGGCCGGCGGCGCCCACACGGGCCGCCGGGGTTGAGGCAATCGAGACGGAGGCGCCGGCTGCCGAGGAGCCGTCCCCGCGGCCCGAGCCCAGCCAGCGCTTCCGATGGCTGTGGATCACGCTGCTCATGTGCGCGGTGGCTGCGGCGGCGGGCGTGCTGGTCAAGACGTACTGGCTTGTGGAAGGCGAGGAGACGCTCGCCCTCCAGGTCACCGACGTGGGCGGGCATCTGCGGATCGAATGGAACCGCGCCGCTTCGCCGGTGCGCGACGCCGCCGGCGGCTCGCTCGAGATCCGCGACGGGAGCGAGAGCGTCGCGCTTCCGATCGACGCCGGACGGCTGCGCGAGGGCAGGGTGAGCTATGCGCGGCGGTCGGAGAACGTCGATGTGCGCTTGAAGGTGCGCCGGCCCGATGGGCGCGTGGTGGAAGAGGTGGTTCAGTT
>JBBTDS010000043.1:2629-28332 GCA_038060875.1 Acidobacteriota bacterium
CTCGCCCGAGGCGCACAGCTCACCATCCAGGGCCGGCGCTGTTCCAGCGGCGCGGTCACCTCGGAGCTGCCAGGCGTGCCGGTCCGCATCCGCGTCTACGCGGGGGAACTCTCCTCGCGGGGCATCACCGTGTTCGTCGCGGATCCGAAGAGCGCCAACGTCACCGAGGCGGCCGGGCCGCAGAACGGCTGGAACCGGACGAGCTACGTCCTGGACCGCGGGCGCGCGCACGACGTGATCGTGCTGGACAGTCCGGCGGCCGCGAACGCCTGGAAGGCGCTGGCGCTGCGCAGCGAGCGTGAGGGCCTTGCGCTGATCTTCATCGACTGGCAGGTGGCGCGGTAGCCAGCACCCGCTCGATGCGCCGCCGCAACTCAGCCGCCAGGCGCGGGCTGCGGCCCGAGGTCGAGATGGCCACTTGCAGGTGACCGGAGCGGACGCGGGCGGGAACGAGGAAATCACATTCCCCCGGGGCGTCGGCGACGTTGACGGGGATGCCGCGCCGCTTCGCTTCGATGGCGACGCGGTGGTTCACGCGGCGGTCGTCGGTGGCGGTGAAGGCCAGGCAAACGCCGCGCAGGTCGGAGGCGCGGAAGCGGCGGCGGAGGAGCCGCACCGGCAGCGAGACGAACTCCGGCGCCCAGCGCGGCGCGACCACGGTGACGCGGGCGCCGGCTTCCAGCAGTCCCCTGGTCTTGCGTAGCGCCACCTTGCCCGCGCCGACCACCAGCACGGGCTTGTTGTTCAGATCGAGGAATACGGGGTAGTAAGTCGTAAACTGTAATTATGCGCGAGCGCCCCCCCAGCGTGGTGATCGTCGGCCGGCCCAACGTCGGCAAGTCCGCCTTGTTCAACGCGATCACCGGCCAGCGGCGCGCCATCGTCACCGACGAGCCGGGCATCACCCGCGACCGCATCTATGGGAGGGCCGTCTATCGCGGGCGCGCCTTCGAGGTGATCGACACCGGCGGCATCGTGCCGCGGGAAGCGGCCGAGATCCCGGTCCAGATCCTCAAGCAGGCGCGGGTGGCGCTGGAGCAGGCCGCGCACGTCATCTTTCTGGTCGACGGCCGCACCGAGATCACCGCCGCCGACCGCGACCTGGCCCAGCTTCTGCGGCGGCTGGGCAAGCCGGTGGCGCTGGCGGTGAACAAGATCGACGCCGCCGCGCGGGAGGATCTCGTACACGAGTTCCACGCGCTCGGCATCGGCGATGTCTTCCCGGTCTCGGCCGAGCACCGCCTGGGCCTCGATGAGCTGCTGGAGCACGTGACCGCGGGCTTTGCCGCCGCCGCGGAGGAGGAAGCGCCCGAGCGGGAGGCCATCAGGGTGGCCATCATCGGCCGGCCCAACGTCGGCAAGTCCACACTGCTGAACGCGCTGGTGGGGCAGGAGCGCGCCATCGTCTCGGCGGCGCCGGGCACCACGCGCGATGCCGTCGATGAGCGGGTGGTGCACGAGGACACGGAGTACGTCCTGGTCGATACCGCGGGCATCCGGCGCAAAGGGAAGACCAGGCTGCTGGCCGAGAAGCTGAGCGTGGTGATGGCGCGGCGGCACATCCGGCTGGCCAATGTGGTGCTGCTGGTGCTTGACGCCGCCGAGGGCGTGCTGGGACTGGACGCCACCATCGCCGGCTACGCACACGAGGCGGGCCGGGCCGTCATCTGCTGCGTGAACAAGTGGGACCTGAGCTCCGACGGCGACCGCCGCGCCTTCGAGCAGCGGATGCGCGACCAGATGAAGTTCCTCGACTACGCCCCGGTCGTGTTCCTCTCGGCCAAGACCGGCAAGGGTGTGAAACGGCTGTTTTCGCTGGCGCGGGAAGTGTACGAAGCGGCCTCGCGGAGGGTCACTACCGGCGAGCTGAACCGGTTCCTGGGCGAACTGAAAGGGGAACACGAGCCGCGAATCCTGTACGTGACGCAGCCCGCGGTGCGCCCGCCGACCTTCGTGTTGTTCACCGCCCGGCCGACGCCGCTGCACTTCTCGCGCGAGCGCTACCTGATCAACCAGCTCCGCGAGCGCTTCGGCTTCCGCGGCACGCCGGTGGTGCTGAAGACGAAGTCGAAGCGGCGCTAAGCCGCGCCCTTCGGCTCCAGGCCCGCTTTGGCCAGAATGACGTACACCAGGAAGCCGGTGATGAAGCTGTAGACCACCGCCGGCTGCAACGAGCTCTTCAGATCCTCGGGGATGGGCAGGAACGGCAGGATGCCGACCAGGAAGCCGAGCGCCCAGGCGCCGTAGCCGGCCCAGTTGATGCCGGCGCGCGGACCGGCCCAGCGTCTTCCCGAGAGCAGGTAGTCGGCCGCCATGGCCCCGCAGATGGGGCCGAACGAGGCGCCGACGATGGTGAAGAAGCCGATCAGGTTCTCGGCCACTCCGGTGATGGCCAGCACGATGGAGACGGTGACGCCGGCCATCGTCGAAGAGATGCGCGGCACGCCGGGCATCATGGTGGCGAAGCTGTTGGCGGCAATGAACGCACAGAAGCAGGCCGGGACGATCGAGGCGACCGCGAACAGAATGAACATCGCGGTGGCCACGAAGCCGCCGATCGAGCTGAGCACCGCGTCGTAGGTGAACGCCTGCAACCCGGGGTTCAGGGCGCGGGCGCCGGCCACCGACAGCAACGGCAGGCCGCCAGCATAGACGATCGCCAGCGCGATGCCCACCAGCCCGCCGAGCCGCACGTCGCGCGCGTTGCGGCTGTTCATGCCGAAGTCGGCCCCGGCTGCCCCGGCGGTGGCGAAGAAGCCGATGACGGTCTGAACCAGGATGGTGAAGGCGATGAAGGGATTGGGATCGGTCACCGTGTGCTGCGCCAGCCCGCCGCTGGTCTTGAAGAAGACGATGAGCACCATCAGGAAGGCGATCGCGTTCAGCAGCAGGGCGGCCCGGGCCACGTACTGGATGCCTTTCACTCCGACGTAGGCCATGGTGTAGCCCCAGACGATGGCGATGACGGCGAACAGCAGCGTGCGCGGCCGCGGGTCGGCGCCGACGCCGTTGAGAATGTAGAAGGTCGAGAAGTAGGTGTTGACGGCGAACCAGCCCACTTGCAGCACGCCCATCAGCAGCCCGGGCATCAGGAAGCCGCCGCGCGTGCCGAAGGTCGAGCTGCCGACCACGTACAGCGGGTAGCCCGTCTTCATGCCCAGCATGCCCGGGACGTAGTAGAACAGGGCGTAGCTCAAGAGGCCGGCCACCACCAGCGCCAGGATGCAGAGGCCGAGGCCGGCGCGGTTCACGGTGCCGACGGCGATGGCTTGGTAAAAGGCCACCCAGAGGAAGATGCCCGCGTAGCTGGGCGCGGTGTTCACGTACCAGGGCGCGCGCTTCTCCTGGGGAACAGGAACTGATTTGGTGATGTAGTCGGGCAGCATGATCGCTCCTTGGAAGCGGACCAGTATACTACTTCTCAGCGGCATGAATGCTGGTCCACTGAACCCATGACTCCGGTCGCCTCGGTTCTCCGGGAAGAGATTGCGCGCGACGGCCCGATCTCCTTCCACCGCTTCATGGACCTCGCCCTTTACCATCCCCGGCACGGCTACTACCGGCGGGGCCGCGATCCCTTCGGGCGGGCGGGCGACTACTACACCGCCGAGCAGCTCCAGCCCGTTTTCGGCCGGCTGATGGCGGCGCGTATCCGCGCTCTGTTTGAGGAGCTGGGCGCGCCGCGGGAGTTCACGGTGGTCGAGCTGGGCGCGGGCCGGGCCGAGATGGCGGAAGCGCTGGCCGGGTTCCGCTACCTGCCGGTCGAGGTGGACGGTGGAGCGCTGCCGGAGCGATTCACCGGCGTCGTGTTCGCGAACGAGTTCTTCGACGCCTTGCCGGTGCACCTGGCCGTCCGCCGCGGCGGCGGATGGCGCGAGATGCGCGTGGGCGCGGAAGGGGACCGGTTCGCGTGGGTGGAAGCGGCCCCGGTTGGCGGAGAGATGGCCGCCTACCTCTCGCGGTACACCGCGCTGGAGGAAGAGGGCGCGCTGGCCGAGGTGAACCTCGAGGCGCTCGGCTGGCTGGAGCGCATCGCGCGCAGCCTCGAGCGCGGCTTCCTGCTGGCGATCGACTACGGCTACACCCTGCCGGAGTCGGTTCGCTTCCCGCGCGGGACGCTGATGAGCTACCGCCGCCACCAGGCGGATGAGGACGTGCTGGCCGAGCCGGGCGAACGCGACATCACTGCGCACGTGTCGTTCACCGCGCTGGAGCGGCACGGCGAGACCTGCGGTCTCCAGAAGGTGCGGCTGGAGCCGCTGGCGCGGATTCTGCTGGCGGCGGGGGAACGCGATCAGTTCGCAGCCGCGCTGGCCGGCGCGACGGCCGCCGAGCAGGCGCGCCACCGCTTGCAGTTGAAGAGCCTGCTCGTCGGCCTGGGGGAGACGTTCCGCGTGCTGCTGCAACGCAAAGGGGAGCCAGGGGAGGGCGAAAAATAAAAAGGCCCCGAAACCTTCGGGGCCTCAGCGAACCTTGTTGGATTCTGCCTGCCAGTGCTCGATGCTACTTCTTTTTCTTCGGAGCAGCTTTCTTGGCGGCCTTCTTCTTGGTTGCGTTCTTCATCGACTGATTCTCCCTTGACATCAAAATTCGGCGATCCGAAAAGATCGCGTTGTGATTCATATATAAGATTCTTCGGGCAGAAAGTCAAGAAAAAAATGCACAAAGACCCCCGCGAGGGGGTCCGGAAGCTAAAAAACGCTGCTCAGAGGAATTGTTTCGCCGGTTTTCGACGCCGGGACCGGCCTCCGAGCGATCAGGTTGCCCCCAACGGGCGCGGAGCGATACCATCACGCTGATGAGCCGACGCATCCTCTCGCTGGCGGCGGCGCTGGCGTTGGCGACGGGCGGGTGCGCGAGGAAGCAGCGCGTGCCCATCGCGCTGCCGGCGCTGGGATCGGCCGAGACCGGCATCGCAAGCTGGTACGGCCATCCCTATCACGGCCGCGCTTCCTCTAGCGGCGAGATCTACGACATGGAGAAGCTCACCGCCGCCCATCGCACGCTGCCGTTCGGCGCCCGCGTGCGCGTCGAGAACCTGGAGAACGGCGCGAACGTGGACGTGCGCATCAACGATCGCGGTCCCTTCGTCGAAGGCAGGATCATCGACCTGTCGCGGGCGGCCGCGCGGCGCATCCGGATGCTGGGGCCGGGCACGGCGCGCGTGCGGCTGATGGTGGTGGGACTGCCGGCGCAGGGCGGGCGCGGCGACTACTTCGCGGCGCAAGTGGGCGCGTTCCGCGAGCGCGCCAACGCCGAACGCCAGCGCCAGCAGATGGAGCGGCGCCACGGGACGGCGCGGCTGGCGCGCCGCGACGGCGATCCGCCCGTCTGGCGGGTCTTGGTCGGGCGCGAGGCCACCCAGGAGGCGGCCGCCGTCCTGGCCGAGCGGCTCCGCGACGAGCTCGGGGCGGCATTTGTGGTGAGAATCGACGCCGCCTCGGCCGACCAATTATGAGGGGAGCCCCTGTTTTGAAAACCGCGCCCGAGTCCGCGCCGGTGCTGGTGGGACAGTCGCCCCGCATGTGCGAGATCCGGCGCCTCATCGAGAAGCTGGGGCGCTCGCGCTCTCCGGTGCTGGTGGCCGGCGAAACCGGCGTCGGCAAGGAAGTGGTGGCGCGCGCGATTCACCACGCCGGGCCGGGCGGCCCCTTCGTTCCCATCGAGTGCGCCGCCCTGAACAAGGCGCTGATGGAGAGCGAACTGTTCGGGCATGTCCGCGGCGCGTTCACCGGCGCCCACGCCAACAAGGCCGGGCTGCTGGATCTGGCCGAGGGCGGCACCGCTTTCTTCGACGAGGTCGGCGAGGTGCCGCCGGACATGCAGGTAAAGCTGCTGCGCGTGCTTCAGGACAAGCGGATCCGCCCGGTGGGCGCGCTCACCTGGCGCGAAGCGAACTTCCGCATCATCGCGGCCACCAACCGCGACCTGGCGCTCGAAGTCGAGCGCGGCGCCTTCCGCCGCGACCTTTACTACCGCCTCAACGTGGTCACCTTGCGCCTGCCCCCGCTGCGCGAGCGCAAGGATGACATCCCGCTGCTGGCGCGGCACTTCCTGGCGTGCGTGGGCGGCGATCGCGAGCTGGCGCCGGAAGTTCTGGCGGCGATGCTCTCCTATGACTGGCCCGGCAACATCCGCGAGCTGGAGAACTGCATCGCGCGCATGGCGGCCATCAACTCCGGCCCGGTGTTCCACACCGGCGATCTGCCCACCGGCCTGCAAAGCCATCTGCTCGCGAGACAGCCGCCGGCGCCGGCGGCCGCGGCCGGCGCCGCGCCGGAGAGCGCGCCGGCGGTGGTGTCGCTCGAGGAAGTCGAGAAGCGGACCATCCTCGACGCGCTCGCCTACACCAGGGGCGACCGGCTGAAAGCGGCCCGCCTGCTGCACATCGGCCGGACGACGTTGTATCGAAAGCTGAAGCAGTACGGGATGGAGTAGGTAGTGGGGAGTGGGCCAGTCATCGCCTTAGACGCCACCTACAGCCTCGGGCGAGACCTGTCCGGCGTTGGGGTGTACTCGCGCGAGATTCTGTACGGAGTGGCCCGCGCGCATCCGGAAGCGAAGCTGATCTTCTGCTATCGGGCGCACCGGCTCGCCGGCTCGCTGCTTGGCCGGCTGCCGCCCAACGTCCGGCGCTCGCTGCTGGGCGATTGGCGCGGGCCGCGCGCGGCCGAGTTGTTTCATGGTTTGAACCAGCGGCTGCCGCGAATCCGCTTCCGCCGCGCCGTCTCCACCTTCCACGACCTGTTCGTGATGAGCGGCGAGTACTCGACGCCGGAGTTTCGCTCCCGCTTCCGCGAGCAGGCGCGGCAGGCGGCCGAGAACTCGGACCTGATCATCACCGTCTCGGAGTTCACCGCCGGGCAGGTCGAGCAGTGGCTCGGTGTGGAGCGGTCCCGGCTGCGGGTGATTCATCACGGCGTACGGACGCCGGCGAGCGTACCGGGTGAGGCCGGGCGCGAGAACATCATCCTGCACGTGGGCGCGATTCAGAAGCGGAAGAACCTGGCGCGCCTGGTGGAGGCCTTCGAGCGGACCCCGCCGGGCTGGCGGCTGGCGCTGGCCGGTTCGGCCGGCTTCGGCGCCGAAGAAATCCTGCGCCGGATCGAGGCCAGCCCGCGGCGCCGCCAGATCGACGTGCCCGGCTACATCTCCGCAGCCAGACGGGATCGCCTCTATGCGCGGGCGCGCGTTTTCGCTTTCCCCTCGCTGGACGAAGGCTTCGGCCTGCCGGTGCTGGAAGCGATGGCCTGGGGCGTACCGGTGCTCACCTCCAACCGGTCTGCTCTTCCCGAAGCCGGCGGGGAGGCGGCATTGCTGGTGGAACCCAGCGACGTGGACGCGATCGCCGGCGGGCTCCAACAGCTTTGCGAGGATGAGGGCTTGCGTGAGGAGTTGAGGCGGCGAGGCCGGCAACGCGCCGCCGCCGCCACCTGGCAGGCGGCAGTGGAAAAAACTTGGGCTGTCTACACCGAACTGCTGGGGCGCTAACGGGGATCTTCGTCGATCGCGATCTTCAGGGCGCGCAGGAACTTCTGGTCCTGCGAGGTCCACTTGAACCTGGTCTTGGTGTCCGGCTCCCGTCCGCGGCGCCGCTCGGGCGTGCCGGGCGGAGCCTCCAGACTCTCGCTCTCGGCGCCCTCCTCGCGGCGGTTAAAGCCGATGGTGGCTTCCAGTACCAGGAAGACGTCGTAGCCCGCCCGCTTGATCTCGGCGATGGCCGCAGCGATCCTCTCGGAGTCGGAGAGCGACTCGTTGATCGCGTTCCCCAGTTCCTGCATCAAGGTTCTCAATCGTTCTTCCATGGCTCCCCTCCTCCGGACCACCTCCGCAACCCGCCTTCACCGGGCACCCCGCTCCGGCTGTCCTTCTCGCGAATCGGGCAGCACCGACATCTCCCGCCTTGATTGTAGTGGAGCCGTGGGCTTTTCACAAGCCCCATCCACATCCACATTATCGACAGATCCCGCAAGGACTATACGGGGGGAGGGATCGTTTCCTCGTCTGTTACCATGGGACTTGCTCTTTCGTGTCCAGCAGTTCCTCCACTATGTAGTGCCGGCGGTAGTGCGCCCGGCGCGGATCGTGTGGAACCAGGTCATCGGCTTTGTCTTTCTGGTTTTGGCCTTCGCCGGCGCCCTGCGGCTCGTCTACAGCTTGCGCCACTTCGACGGCAGCCCGCGTAGCTTCATGGAGGTCGCCATCACCGGGCTGTTCACGCTGGTGATGGGCGGCTTCGGCGTCTCTTCCTTCTGGCACGCTCGCAAGATCTCCCGCGCATGAGCAACCCTGGACCCGGCGAATTCCCCTTCACCGCCGGCATTCACCCCGAGATGTACCGTCGCCGGCTCTGGACCATGCGGCAGTATGCCGGCTTCGGCACGGCCGAAGAAAGCAACCGGCGCTACCACTACCTGATCTCGCAAGGGATCACCGGGCTGTCGGTCGCCTTCGATCTGCCGACCCAGATGGGACTGGATTCCGACCACCCGCTGGCGGCCGGCGAGGTAGGCCGCACCGGGGTGGCCATCTGCTCGCTGGCGGACATGGAGCGCCTGTTCGCCGGCATCCGCCTCGACCAGGTCTCCACTTCGATGACCATCAACTCGACCGCCGCCATCCTGCTGGCCTTCCATGTGCTGGCGGCGCGGCGGCAGGGCGCCGACCTCAGCCGCCTTTGCGGCACCGTGCAGAACGACATCCTCAAGGAGTACGTGGCCCGCGGGACTTATATCTACCCGCCGCGGCCGGCCATGCGCCTCATCACCGACCTGTTCGCCTGGGCCAGCCGCGAGCTGCCGGAGTGGAACACCATATCGATCAGCGGCTACCACATGCGCGAGGCGGGCGCGACCGCCGTCCAGGAGGTCGCCTTCACGCTGGCCCACGCCATCGCTTACATCGAGGCCGCGCTGGCGGCCGGGCTGGAGATCGATTCGTTCGCCCCGCGCCTCTCCTTCTTCTTCAGCGTGCACAACGACTTTCTGGAGGAGATTGCCAAGTTCCGCGCCGCGCGGCGGCTTTACGCGCACCTGATGCGCGACCGCTTCGGCGCCCGCGACCCGCGCTCGATGATGCTGCGCTTCCACACCCAGACCGCCGGGGCGACCCTCGCCGCCCGGCAGCCCGACGTGAACCTGGTGCGAGTGGCCTTGCAGGCGCTGGCCGCGGTGCTGGGCGGCGCCCAGTCGCTGCACACCAACGCGCGGGACGAGGCGCTGGCGCTGCCGACCGAGGAGTCGGTGCGGCTGGCCTTACGCACCCAGCAGATCATCGCCCACGAGAGCGGCGTTACCCAGACCGCCGATGCGGTGAGCGGCAGCTTCCACCTCGAGCAGCTCACCGACTCTATCGAGCAGGGCGCCCGCGCCTACCTCGCGCGCATCGACGCGATGGGCGGGGCGCTGCCGGCGATCGAAGCCGGTTACCTCCAGGCGGAGATCCATAACGCCGCCTATGAATACCAGCGGGCGGTCGAGCGCGGCGAGCGGGTGATGGTCGGCGTGAATCGTTTCCGGATGGAAGAGGACCGCAAGATCCCGACCTTCCGCCTCGATCCGCGAGTCGAACAGGAGCAGGTGGAGCGGCTGCGGCAACTGCGGGCGGCGCGCGATGCGGCGCTGGTTTCGCGCCGGCTGGACCGGCTCGAAGAGGCCGCCGGCGGCAGCGAGAACCTGATGCCGTTCGTCCTGGACGCAGCCGAAGCCCTGGCCACCGTGGGCGAGATCTCCGACCGGCTGCGCCGCGTCTTCGGCGAGTACCGGGAGCGGGGTGTCTGACCGCCCGGCTTACTCGATGAGCACCAGCGCGTCGGCGTAAAGGTTGGTGGGCGGCTGATCGAACCAGCGCACCCCTTCCTGTACCAGCGTCAGCCGCAGACGGTGGCGGCCGGGGAGTTCCGGCGCCCTGACCGGGACCACATAGCACATGCTCCGGCCGTGGCACAAGGGCGGCCACAGACGCGTGCGGAGGCCGTCGAAAACCAGCGCGCGTCCTGCCTCCTCATCCAGCCAGTGATAGGCGATGTGCATCGGGTTTGGTGGCAGGCTCTGCAAGACGGCGCCGGATTCGTTGCCGACGAGGACCGAGCAGTCGAAGCACTGGCCGGCGGCTGCTCGCGCTGGAGCCTGAGTGAGTACCAGCGAGACCTCGCCGGGACGGAGTGGCTCGAGAGGCGTCATTTCGAGCAAGCGCCGGACCTGCTCAACCGGCACCGGGGCATGAGAAGCGATCGCAAACAGGTCCGGCGCGAAGCGGGCAAAAGACTTCGACAGACGGGCTGCCCCCAGGCTGCCCAGCGGCGCGGCGGGATCGGCGAACCAAATCAGCACGTTTGCGAAGTGCCGGCCGAGGCCGGCCCGCATCCGCCGCGGCGACTGCTCGTTGATGTGCACCAGCAGCTCGTACCGTGACCGCGGTTCGGGGGGCAGGTAGGCCCCGACCGAAGCCGCAAACCTGCGCCGCCGGGGATATTCGTAGCGGTAGCTCCACAGGTTCGGAAAAGTGTGCACGATGAACAGGCCGTCGGGCTTCAGGAGCCGGGCCACCTTGCCATAAAGGACGTCCAGTTCGGCCGCGGCGAGGTGCTCGATCAGGTCGGAGGCAATCGCCAGGTCGAAAGGGCCTTGGAGCGGCGCCGTGCAGGCATCCCCGCAGAGGAAGGCGACGTTCTTCCTTAACTCCGGCTCGTCCGCGAAGCACCGCTGAGCGAGCGCGATCGCGGGCTCGGAGTAGTCCACCGCGGTGACCTGGAATCCCCGCCGGGCAAACTCATAGACGAGCTCGCCACGGCCGCAGCCGAGGTCCAGGCACCGGCCACCGCTCTTGAGGCCGCCCAGCGAGGCGACCGCCACCAGGCGCGGGTCTTCCAGCCGCTTGCCCTTGTCCCGTTTGAAGAACTCGTAGCCGCCGCAGTGGAGCAGATAGTAGTCATCTCCGTAAGCGGGCCGCAGCGCCGGACTGCTGAGTTGGGAGGCTGGTGGCCGGCCGCCGGTCAGGTGTTCGGGCGAGACCTTGATCAGCAACTCGCCGGCGTACCCTGGGATCACACAGTAGAACTCGATGGCCTCCCGGAACCGTTCCAGGAAGCTGCTCATGGCCAGGAAATTCAGGTTGGTCCAGAAATACCCGTCCACCAGGATATAGCGGGCCTGCGGCAGGGCGATCATCAGATCGTGGAAGGAGCCGTCGCCGTCCTGCTGGCCGTCAACGTGGACCAGGTCGTAGATGCCGCCGGGCAGCCGCTGCATTTGTTGGGTGTTGGCTTTCAAGAAACTGGCTTGGAAGCGGGCGGTGATTTTGCCGGCCCACTCCAGGGCCCCTTTGTGGCCGCCGTAGCTCTCCTCATCGACATCGATGCCGAGGTAGCTGGCCGTGGGGGCGGCATCGAGGAAGGCGGCCGCCGAGTAGCCGCACCGGACGCCGATCTCCAGGATGGAGGCGGGCCGCAACACGCTGGCGATGGCCCACTTCAGCCGGTAGTAACTGAGCCACTCGTCAAAGCGGTACCCGAACGGATCGCCGGGGTTGGCCGTACGTCGAAAATCGTAGGAGCAGGACTTCCACCGCTTGAGGATCTGCTCGATCATCTACTCCAGCCCTTCAAGGTCTCCTCTATTATTGCGCCGCCCGCGGCGGGTGTGCCGGCCGATTTCACCTGGCGTCCAGAGCCGGGGCGCGGGCAGCGTCACCGCCCCGGCGGCCGCGCCGTCGGCTGCTTCCTCTTCCGGTATTCCTCGAACTTCTTCTGATACGCCTCGTTGAGCTTGGGGTAGACGTCGTAGATCGACGCGCCGCTCTCCAGAAGCTGGCGCTGGAACTCCTCGCGTTCGACGGTGGCCAGCGCGCGGTCGGCCACCTTCCCGGCGATCTCGGCGGGGATGACCAGGATGCCGTGGCGCTCGCCGAACAGGATGTCGCCAGGGACCACCGTGACGCCGCCGATGCGCACCGGCGCCTGGTAATCCACGCTCATCTGGACGGGGCTGACGCCGGCCGCCTGCCCGCGCCGCATGTAGATCTGAAGCGGCAGCGCCTCCAGCGCCGGCAGGTCGCGGAAAGCGCCGTCGGCCACCATCCCCACGCCGCCGCGATAGGCGAGCCGCGTGGCGGTAACGTTGCCGGTGACCGCCGAGCGCGTCTCGCCGCCCGCCTCAAAGACCAGCACGTCGCCGGGCTGGGCCTCCTCGGAGGACTTGTAGTTGAGCTGCGGGCCGGCCGCGTAGAGCTTCTCCCGCAGGTCCTTGCGATTGGGCAGATAGCGGATGGTCCGCGCGCGGCCGATCATCCGCTGCCGCGGCTTGAGCGCGTCCAGCTCGTTGATGAAGCAGTTGGGATACCCTTCGGCCACCACCTGCGCCCAGACCGACTCCAACTCCAGCCGCATCAGCTTGCCGAACAGCGCCCGGTCCTCGGCGCTCAGCTTCTCGCTGACATGCGCCGGGATGGACGGCTGCTGGGCAAAAGCGCCGGCGCACAATACCAACAGGCTCGCGAGCCGCATGGAAACCTCCTAACCGGACAGCAAGCGCTGGAGCTCCGTCTCCAGCCGCGCAATGTCCTCTTCGTTGTTGTAGAAGTGCGTTGAGACCCGCAGATAGTCATGACGGGCGGAGACCAGGATACCGCGGTCGCGCAGCGCCTGGGCCAGCGCGGAGGCCGGCCGTCCTTCGATGCGCGCGGCCACGATCGGCGAATCGTAGTGCGGCGCCTCGTCGCTGAGCAGCCGCGCGCCGAGGCGGCGCAGGCAGGCGCGGGTAGCGCCGGCCAGTTCCAGCACCCGCTGCTCGATCGCCGCCGGGCCGGTCTCCAGGATCATCTCCACCGCCGCGCCCAGCGCGTAGACCACCGGGAAAGTCAGCATGCCGCCTTCGTACTTCTCGGCCTCGCTCTTGAACTCCGGCGCGCCGTGGTGCAGGCTGTCCACCCGGCGCCAGTCGCGGTGGCTGCGCCAGCCGATCACGTTAGGCGCCAGCCGCGCGCGCAGCGACGGGCGCACGTACATGAATCCCGCCCCGTTCGGCGCCAGCAGCCACTTGTAGCCGTGAACGGCATACATGTCCGGCTGGAGCGCGCCGGCATCGAACTGTAGCGCGCCGAGGCTCTGCGTCCCGTCCACAAAGAGCAGCACCCCGCGCTCGCGGAGGAAACTTGCGATCGCGGCCAGCGGCGGGCGGAAGCCGGTGATGTAGTTCACCTCGCTGAGCACCACCAGCCGGGTGTTAGACGTGACCGCGTCATAGAACCCGTCCCAGGAGGCCTCGATGAACTCGATGCCGCGGCCGCCGAGCAGCGCCGGATGGTAAATCGAGTTCGGGAATTCGTTCTCGAGCGAGACGATGCGCTCGCCGGGCTTCCAGTCCAAGCCGCCCAGGAGCAGACCCAGCGCGGTGGCCGCATTGGGGATGAAAGCGATGTCGGCGGGCTCGGAGTGGATCAGCCGCGCGATCGCGCCGCGGATGCGGTCGGCGTCGTCGAACCAGGACAGGAAGTCGGAGCAGGCGAGCTCATCGCGGCGGGCGAAGTGACGCGCCACCGCCTCTACGGCGCGGCGCGGCACCTGGCCGAAGGTGGCGGTATTGAGGTAGGTCCACCGCTCGAGCGCGGGAAACTCCCCGCGGAGCAGCCTCCAGTCCGGCGGCGCGCCCACCGCTGGTCAACCCCGGGGCGCCAGGCCTTCGAGCGCCGCCCGCACCCGCGCCGCCAGCGTCTGGGCCGCTTCGCCGGCCGCCACTTCGGTCGTCTCGTGCGTGCCGCGCTCGACGATCTCCACCACTCCCGAGGCCAGCTTGCGGCCCACGGTCACGCGGTAGGGAACGCCGATCAGGTCGGCATCCTTGAACTTCACGCCGGGCCGCTCGTTGCGGTCGTCGAGCAGCGCGTCGAGCCCGCGCGAGAGGCAGCCCTGGTAGATCTCCGCGGCGGCCGCCATCTGCGCCGCGTCGGAGTTGTTGACCGGCGTCACCACCACCTGAAACGGCGCGATCGAGACCGGCAGCGCCATGCCGTCGCGGTCGCCATAAAGCTCGATGGCCGAGCTGAGGATGCGCTCGATGCCGATGCCATAGGAGCCCATAATCGGCGCGATCTCCTCGCCGGCCGGGCCGAGCACCCTGAGGCCCATCGACTCGGAATACTTGCAGCCGAGCTTGAAGATATGGCCGACCTCGATCGACTTGTTGAGCGTCAGCGCCGCGCCGCACTGCCGGCAGGCATCGCCGCCGGCGACCTGCCGCAGGTCCCTGTACTCGGCGGCGAAGTCCTCATCGGGAGTGACGTGCCGCAGGTGGTAGTCGTCGCGGTTGGCGCCGGCGATCATGTTGCGGCGGCCCTTGAGCGCCAGGTCGGCGAAGATGGGCATGCCGCTGACGCCGACCGGGCCGAGCGAGCCCGCCTCCGCCCCGAAGGCGCCGAGGATCTCCATCGGGTGCGCGGGCCGGACCTCGCGCGCGCCCAGCGCCGCGGCCATCTTGGTCTCGCTCAACTGGTGGTCGCCGCGCAGCAGCGCCAGCACCGGCTCGTTGTCGGCCACCAGCACCAGGCTCTTGATCTGCGAGGTCTCCGGCAGGCCGGTGAACTCGGCCACCTCGGCGATCGTCTTGCGCCCGGGCGTGTGGAACTCCTCGGGCTTCAGGTCGCCCTCGGGATCGGCGGCGGCCGGCGGCGACGCATGGGCAGCCGCCTTCTCGAGGTTGGCCGCGTAGCCGCAGCCGGGGCAGAGCACCACCCAATCCTCGCCCGCCTCCGAGCGCACCATGAACTCGTGCGACTGGCTGCCGCCCATCGCGCCCGAGTGCGCCTCGACGGCCACGTATTGGAGACCGCAGCGCTCGAAGATGCGGCAGTAGGCCCGGTAGTGCTTCTGGTAGGCCGCGTCGAGACCGGCCGCGGCCAGGTCGAAGCTGTAGGAGTCCTTCATGATGAACTGCCGCACCCGGATCAGGCCCGAGCGCGGCCGCGGCTCGTCGCGAAACTTGGTCTGGATCTGGTACCAGATTTGCGGGAGCTGCTTGTAGCTGCGCAGCTCGCCGCGGGCGATGGAAGTCATGACCTCCTCGTGGGTCATGCCGAGGCAGAGGTCGCGCTGGGAGCGGTCCTTGAGCCGGAACATGTCGTGGCCCATCACCTCCCAGCGGCCCGACTCCTGCCAAAGCTCGGCCGGGTGCAGCGCCGGCAGCAGCATCTCCTGGGCGCCGATGGCGTCCATCTCCTCGCGCACCACCTGGGTGATTTTGTTCAGGGAACGCTGGGCGAGGAACAGGTAGCTATAGACGCCGGCCGCGAGCTGCCGCACATAGCCGGCGCGCAGCAGCAGCTTGTGGCTGATGACTTCAGCCTCGGCGGGATCCTCCCGCAGCGTGGGGATGAACAGTTGGCTCCAACGCATCTGGGTGTCCGGGCATGGCGGCGGGCCGGTGGCCTGCCCCACGAGCGAAGCGGCGAACCATTGATCTTAGCATGTTAGAATGAAGCACTACCCCCTATGAAATTCGCGCTGGGCGCCGATCACGCCGGTTTCCGCCTGAAAGAGGACTTGCGGGAGCGGCTGGTTCGCCAGGGCCACGAGGTCGTGGACCACGGGACGAATTCCAGCGACTCCTGCGACTATCCCGACTACGCCGCCCTGGTAGCGCGCGACGTGGCCGCGGGCCGGGCCGACCGCGGCCTGCTGGTCTGCGCGACCGGGGTGGGCATGTCGATGGCCGCCAACAAGGTGCGCGGCGTGCGGGCGGCGCTGGGAACCTCGCCCGAACAAGTCCGGCTGACCCGCGCCCACAACGATGCCAACGTCCTCACCCTCGGCGCCCGCTTCACCGCCGCCGCCGCCGCCGGGGCCTTGCTCGACGTCTTTCTCGAGACTCCGTTCGACGGCGGGCGCCACGCGCGCCGCCTCGGCAAGATCGCCGCCCTGGAGGAGGCGTAATCTCATGAGCGAACAGGAGCGCATGTCCCGGCCGCTGGCCGAGGTTGATCCCGAGGTCTTCGCGGCCATCCGGCGCGAGGCGCTGCGCCAGCACTCGGGGCTGGAGCTGATCGCCAGCGAGAATTTCACTTCCGAGGCGGTGCTGGAAGCCACCGCGAGTGTCTTCACCAACAAGTACGCCGAGGGCTACCCTGGCCGCCGCTACTACGGCGGCTGCGAGCACGCGGACGCGGTGGAGACGCTGGCCCGCGAGCGCGCCAGGAAGCTGTTCGGCGCCGAGTACGCCAACGTGCAGCCGCACGCCGGCTCGCAGGCCAACATGGCCGCCTACGCCGCCGTGGTGCAGCCGGGCGACACCATCTTCGGCATGAACCTCTCGCACGGCGGCCACCTCACCCACGGCCACCACCTCAACTTCTCCGGCAAGACCTACAAGGTGATCCCTTACGGCGTGCGGCGCGAGGATGAGACCATCGACTACGACGAGCTCCAGCGCCTGGCCGGCGAGCACAAGCCGAAGATGATCATCGCCGGCGGCAGCGCCTACCCGCGCGTCCTCGATTTCCGCCGCTTCCGCCAGATCGCCGATTCCGTCGGCGCAGTTCTGCTGGTGGACATGGCCCACTTCGCCGGGCTGGTGGCCGCCGGTCTCCACCCCAATCCCTGCCAATACGCCGACATCGTCACCTCGACCACCCACAAGACGCTGCGCGGCCCGCGCTCGGGCCTCATCCTGGCCCGCGAAAAGTACGGCCCGGCCATCGACAAGTCGGTCTTCCCCGGGGTGCAGGGCGGCCCGCTGGTGCACGTCATCGCCGCCAAGGCGGTCTGCCTGCTGGAAGCGATGACGCCGGAGTTCGCCGCCTACCAGCGGCGGGTGGTGGCCAACGCCCGCGCGCTGGCCGCCGGACTGGTCGAGGCCGGCTTCCGCATCGTCTCCGGCGGCACCGACACGCACCTGATGCTGGTGGACGTCTTCGCCAAGGGCATCCGCGGCCGCGAGGCCGAGAACGCGCTGGACCAGGCCCACATCACGGTGAACAAGAACACCATTCCGTTTGACGCCAACCCCCCGCTCAACCCCAGCGGCATCCGGCTGGGCAGCCCGGCGGTCACCACTCGCGGCTTCGGCGAGCCGGAAATGCGCGAGGTGGCCTCCCTGATCGCCGACGTGCTCAATCACCTCGATTCGGAAGACACCAGCGCCGCGGTGCGGCGGCGCGTCGAGGCGCTCACCGGGAAGTTTCCCCTCTACCCGTGGAAGCTTCAGCCGGTCCCGGCCGGGTGAACGGCGGCCATGTCGCTGCGCATCGTCATCGACGCCCGCCGCATCCGGGATTTCGGCATCGGCACTTACATCCGCAACCTGGTGCGCGCGCTGGCCGTGATCGATCGCGAGAACCGCTACGTGCTGACGGCCGCCGCCGCGGACACCGAGGAGCTGGCCGGCCTGCCGGGGAACTTCTCCACCGCTGTTTACAACCGGCCCGACACCAGCGCAGCCGACCAGATCGCTTTTCCCCTTTTCTTGCGGCAGTTTTCGGCCGACCTCTACCACATTCCGCTCAACGCGGTGGCGCTGTTCATGCCCAAGCCCTACGTGGTCACGATTCACGACATGAGCACGCTGCTGTTCGGCCCCGTGCCGCGGCTGCGCCATGCCTGGCGGCTGTACCTGTTTCGCCGCGGCCTGTTCCGCGCCGCCCGGGTGATCGCCGTTTCGGCCGCCACCCGCCGCGACGTGGAAACCGTGCTGGGCGTTCCCGCCGATCGCATCCACCAGATCTACGACGCGCCCGATCCGCGCTTCCTGAAGACGTGCGGCGAGGAGACCGATGAGGCGCTGGTGGAACGGCGGCGCGTGCTGGAGCGCTACCAGGTCACTTACCCCTACATCCTTTACGCCGGCACCATCCGCCCGCAGAAGAACATCCCGCGGCTGGTCGAAGCCTTCGCCGTGCTGCGCGGCGATCTCGAGAGCCACCCCGTCTACAAGGACCTGCGGCTGATCATCATCGGCGACGAGATCTCGCGCCACCCTTCGGTGCGGCGGGCGGTGATCCGGACGCGAGTGGAGGACGTGGTCCGTTTCCTCGGCTTCGTGCCCTTCGACGCCCTGCGGGTCTTCTACGAGGCCGCGGCCGCTTTCGCTTTCCCCTCGCTGTACGAAGGCTTCGGGCTGCCGCCGCTGGAGGCGATGGCCTCGGGCACGCCGGTAGTCACCTCCGACGTCAGCTCGCTGCCCGAGGTGGCCGGCAACGCCGCCGTGCTGGTCAACCCGGAAAACGTCTTCGACATCGCCCGCGGCCTGCGCGAGACGCTGCTGAACACGGACCTGCGCCGCGAGCTGATTCGCCGCGGCTACGAGCAGGTGCGGCGGTTCAGTTGGCAGGATGCCGCCCGCCAGGTGCTGGAGATCTACCTGGAGGTCGCTCGCGGCCGCCGTTCGGCCGGCGCCAGTAACCCTCCAGTTCCTCGGGGGTGAGCAGGTCCCACACGCTCAGGTTGAGCCGGCGCAGGATGGTGTCGGCCGCGGCCAGCGAGAGTCCCCGCGCGCCTTTCAGCACGTTGTGCATGTGGGACTGCGAGATCCCGGCCAGCCGCGCCATGCTGCGCTCGGTCAGCTCGCCGCTCGCGAGCCGCCGCCGGATGGCCTCCAGCAGCCGCTGTTGCAGGTCCTGAAGACCCAGGGTCACCATGCACGCTCCCTATAGCTCCGAGAAATAGTGGCCCGATATATCGGATATTCCGGTGAGATTAACAGACTTTAATAGCAAACGGTCTTCCACTTGTCGCCTACTCGGTTCATCAGTTTACGGCCTTTAATCCAAAAGAACAAGGCAATTGTGCGGCCGCCGGACGGCGGCTGTGTTGACCAGTTCCCGGCTGGGGGTACTTTCAGGGACAGGTAGCGTGCGCCTCCCCCGAGGGCGAGCGAACCGCCTGTCGCGCGAACGCGGCGGACTGCCGCCAGACGGCGGGGCGCGCGCTGGAGGACATCGATGGAATGGACCCGATCCGACACGATCGCGCTGGCGAACAACTCCTGCACGCACTGCCACGGTCTTGGATTGCGTTTGGGGCTCAGGGGAAAACCCAGCCCCTGCAATTGCGTTTTACGCGAAATCTTCCGCGCCTGCTACGCGCGCTTCCGCGCGTGCGCCACCAAGGAGAAATACCTAAGCCGCGTCTCGCTGGAGTTCGTCCCCGGGCCGGATCGCCGGCTCACCTGGGGATTCAAGGACGAGGAATACATGGCCGACTTCATACTGGTCAGCCGGCGGACCCTGGACGAGTTCGAGTACAAAGTCTTCAAGTACCACTTCCTGCTCGGGGCCGACTGGAAACTGTGCTGCCGCCGGCTGGGGACCGACCGCGGCAGCTTCTTCCACTGCGTCTACCGCATCGAGCATAAACTCGGCCGCGTGTTCCGCGAGCTCGAGCCTTACAGCTTGTTTCCGCTGGACGAGTACTTCAACGGGGCGATGCACCCCGAGCCGGTATATCGTCCCCTGCTGTTACAAACCGCGTAGAAATTGGGGACAGCCACCGATTCCCCGGTCCCCCCCCCACGAATAACCGGGGTGGTCCCTGGCTGTCCCCATCTTTGTTTCACCTGCTACAATGGCTCCTCTGAAGGAGCAACCCCATGCCGCGCGCCTGCTTTAGCCTGATCGCCCTGCTGCTGAGCGCCGTCCCGGCCGTCGGCGGCGGCTGGGTAAAACTGCTTAACGGCAAGAACCTCGACGGCTGGCAGCCGATCGGCGAGGGCGTTTGGACCGCCATGCGCGACGGCACGCTGGTTGGCCAGTGCGATCCACGCCAGCCTTGCGCCCACCAGGCCTGGCTGTACACCAGGAAGGAATTCGGCGAGTTCGACCTTTCGCTGGAGTTCTGGACGCGGCTGGGCGGCAACAGCGGCATCTCGATCCGCGACAGCTCGCGGGCCCGCTGGGCGGTCGGCGCCGAATGGGACCGCAACCGCACCCCCTCCCACATCGGCTACGAGATCCAGATTACTAACGGTTACCAGGACAGCTACGGCGCCGGCAGCATCTACCTGTTAGACAAGGCCAGGGAACCCGAGGTACGCAACGACTGGAACCTGCTGGAGATCGAGTCCCGGCTGTCGGGCATTCGCGTCAAGCTGAACGGAAGGTTGGTCTCCCAGCACCCGGGCCTGCCCGACCGCCCCAAGGCGGGACCCATCGGCTTGCAGCTTCACGACCGCAACAGCGTGATCATGTTCCGCGACATCCGCATCCGCGAGCGGTAGCGCACTGTCACCTGGTGGGGCAGACGATCGTTTTTCGTCGTCTGCCAAGCTGCCCCGGCTACTCTTCCAGCACGCAGATGTCGGGCAGGTTGCGGTACTCCTCGGCGTAATCCAGCCCGTAGCCGACCACGAACTCGTCGGGAATCTGGAAGCCGGTGTAAGCGACATCCACCGGGCGGAGGCGCCGGCTGGGCTTGTCCAGCAGGGCGGCGATGCGGATCGAGCGCGGGCGCCGTTGCTGGAGCACGTGGATGAGATAGTTGAGCGTCACCCCGGTATCGATGATGTCCTCGACGATGAGCACGTCGGCGCCCTCGATCGAGATGTCCAGGTCCTTGGTCAGCTTCACCTCGCCGGAGGAGCTCTTGCCCTTGCCGTAGCTGGAGGTGCCGATGAAATCGATGCGCACCGAGCGCTGGATGGCGCGGGCCAGGTCGGCGAGGAAGAAGCAGGCGCCCTTGAGAATGGCGATCAGGTAGAGCGTGCCGGTGGGATAGTCCCGGTCGATCTGGGAGCCGAGTTCACGGATGCGGGCCTGGACTTCCTCCGACGAGAGGAGTATGCGCGGGGAGGTCTTGGTCATGGTCGCTCGCCTAGCCGCCGCCGCGGAGGGGCTCGCTGGGCGGCCCGATGTGGATGTGCGGGCCGGTGGAGCGGCCCCGCAGCGCGGTGCGGAAGGCGTAGTAAGGGACTCGGAGGCCCCGCAGGAGGTCCCGCAGCCAGACGCCCTCGGGCTGGTCCGGATCGAGTCCGACGTCGATGCGGCCGCGGTGGTCGAAGCCGAGGGCGCGGTGCAGCGCGGTCGCGCCGCTGGCGCTCACCGGCAGCGGCTTGCCGAACTCCTCCTGGAAAGCCAGGGTGATGATCTTCAGCGAGGCGGTGGGGAGACGCCCGTCGCCGTCGTAGCGCTCGACCAGCGGCAGCGGTTCCGGCGCGACCGCCGGCGGCTCGACCAGCACAGCCACCTCGGTGCGGGCCATCCCGGCCAGCTCGTCCAGAAGCCGGGCCCGCGAGACCGCCTGGTCGAGCACTTTGCGGCGCCGGTCCAGCTCTTCCAGGAACGGAGTCAGCGAGAGTCGCGGCAGCGCGCCCTCCTCCACCAGTTTCTTCGCTTCCTCGACGCGCGCCTGCTGCCGGTCAAAGCGCCGCCGGGCGGCGGCCACCATCTCCTCGGCCTGCTGCTCGGTGAGGTCCTCGATGGTGAGGTGACCGTAGAGGATGCGGCGCAGGATGGCCTCATCCTGCTCATCGGCCCGCGAAATCTCGGGTTTGCCCCGCACCACGTCCACCGCGTTGGGCGCCTGGGCGAGCCCGGAGAGAGGACTCAGCGCGACGGCCAGAAACAGGGCGCCAAGCATTCCCTTGATTGTAGTACGATGGGCGTGAGGAGTCGATTGCCGGGCAGCACGAGACGCAAGCATCCGCCTGAAAGTGATTCCGCCGCGGCCGTCCCCCCCACGCCGGCGCCGGGTTGGCTGGTGGCGGCGCAGGCCGCCGAATCCAAGAAGGCCATCGAGCTGCGCGTGCTCGACGTGCAGGGCGTCACCAGCTTCGCCGACTATTTCGTCATCTGCTCCGGCGCCAATCCCCGCCAGATCCAGGCCATCGCCGACGAAGTCGAGCTGCGTCTCAAGCAGGAGGACCGCCTGCCGCTGGGAGTGGAAGGCTACGACCACGCCGAGTGGGTGCTGGTGGATTACGGCGATTTCCTGGTGCACATCTTCTCCGCAAGCGCCCGCACCTACTACGACCTGGAGCGCCTGTGGCGCCAGGCGAAAGAGGTCGAGCTCGCGGCGGCGCCGTAGGGGCCGGGCACGCCCGGCCCTTTCAGAACACCAGCTTGGCCACCAGGACGATCTCGCGCGCCTCGGAGTTGGGCCCAGGGTTCAGCATGCCGAAGCGCGCATTGGTCACGTCGGCGGTCTGGAGGCGGCTGAACCACGGGTAGTTGAAAGCGTTCTGGGCGTCGGCCCGCAACTGGAACCGCAGCCGCTCCTTGATCGGGAACTCCTTGGCTATCCCGATCTCCCAAATGTTCAGCGCCTTGCTGCGGACGTCCGGGAAGCGTGTGGGGAAATCGCGCAGCGTGTAGGGCGCCGGGGTGCGGTTCGGGAACAGGGAGGTGTCGAAGAAAACGTCGAACACCGGGTCGAACTGGCTACGGCCCTTCTTCTGAGCCAGCTCGTCGCGTTGCGCGTGGCTGAACTTGGCGCTGCGCGCGGCCAGCGGCGCGGCGTTGGGGAAGGCGAACGGCAGCCCGGAGCGCAGCATGTACTGGATGTTCAGGTTCCAGCCGCCCACCACACCGTTCAACACCGGGTGCAGGTTGCCGCCGAAGCGCTTGCCGCGGCCCACCGGCACTTCGTAGCTGGTCACCGCGGCCAGCGTGTGCGGCGAATCGAACTCGTTCAGGCGCTTCTCCAGCCCGGTGTCAAGCAGGTTGCCCAGCACCGTGTCTTGAGCATTGAGCGGCGATACCTCTTCCAGGTTCTTGGAAAGCGTGTAGGAGATCTGCATGGAGAGGCCGGCCGAGAAGCGGCGGGTGGCCTTCATCTGGAGCGAATCGTAACGCTGCGAGCCGATGGGCACGTCGGAGATGCTGACGCCGGAGAAGTGCGGGTAGGCCATCAGCAACTGCTGGCGCGGGATGTTCGCCCCGTTGAAGGCGGAGCCCGGCAGCAGGCCGGCCATGGGGTTCGGCGCCTGCCCTGTAAAGTAAGCCGGGCGGTCAGCCACCGGAAGCCTGGTCAGCTCGTTGGTGGGGAGGAAATTCAGTCCCAATCCGAGCGGCACCTTGCGGGTGATGTTGCCCACGTAAGAGGCGTCCAGCAGAAAGTTCCAGGGCAGCTCGCGCTGGAAGCCCAGCGAGAACTGGTGCGAGTAAGGCAGCGGCCGGTCGAGGAGCTGCGCGCTCACGCCGAGCCCGAGGTTGGTGGCCAGACCCAATGAGCTTCCGATAGGCTGGAGCAGGCCGGTGGGGAACAGGCGCGAGGGGTACGGGTCGCTTAGCGTGACCGCCGGGGTGAGGTTCCCGTCGGTGGAGCCGATCAGGCTGGTCGGCTGGCTGAAGCCGGTTGCGGGCCCCCAGGAGCTCTGGCCGAGAAACGTCAGGCCATATCCGCCGCGCACCACCCACTTGGGCGCAAACTGCCAGGCCACGCCGATCCGCGGCTGGATGTTGTTCCGGTCGGGGAGGAAAGCCTGCCGACCGGCGCCGCTCGAGCCGGCGTAAATCAGGCCGCCCCGCAGGTTCAGGCCACTCACCTTGCTCGCCAGCGGGCTGGTTTGGTCGAAGGCAAAGCCTCGAACCATCCGGTTGAAGCGTTCCACCACCGGCGATTCATAGTCCCAACGCAGGCCGACATTGACGGTGACGCGCGGCGAGGCCTTCCAATCGTCCTGGACGAACAGCGCGACGTAGTGGTTCCGGTAGGCGGGGTCCATATTGCGGTCCACAGAGCCGCTGCTGGGATGGCCCAGCAGGAAGGAGGCGAACTCGTCGCCGGAGAGCGCGTCGGCGCGCAGTGGTTCGGCCTGGGTCCAGCGCTTGTCAAAGCCGTAAATGCCGCTGGCCGCGCCCGGCTGCAACTGGTTGCGGTTGTAACGGCGGAACTCGGCGCCGTACTTCGCCGAGTGCCGGCCGCGCGTCCAGCTCAGGTTGGGCTGGAGGCTGTAGGTGTCGTGGGTTTCGTAACTGGTTACCCGCGTGGCGCCCAGTTCCGAGTAACGGCCCATGTTGAACCGGGGGAATTGCAGGGCGGTGAACTGGCGCACCAGCGAGTCCGGGAAGCCGAGCTGGCGGGGGTCGTAGTCCTTGGCATAGATGTTGCCGCTGAAGCCTTCGTAACGGGCCAGGCCGCCGCGCAGGTTAAAGACCATCGACGGGCTCAGCGTGTAGGTCCAGTCCGCTCCCCAATTCCGCGAGATGCGGGTGGAGGGCGCCTCGCCGCTCGGCTCGGCGGCGTTGGTGCCCCAGACGATCTGGGAGAAATTGCTCCACGGCGTCTGCCCATAACGGAACATGAAACTGCTCTTCTGGGTAATGCGCAGATCCATTTTCCCGACCCAGTGGTCATAACTGTTCTTCGACGGCGTGATCAGCGCGTAGTTGAGGGCGTTATCCAGCCCGATGGGCGGGCGGTTCGGCTTGGGATAGAACGAGGCCACCTTGGCGGCCACCGGGTTGATGCGGGCCGACGGGATGCGGTTGGTGGGGAACGGATCGCGGATATAAGCGCCACTCGGCCCCAGGCGCGTGCTGGCAGGGTCATAAATCGTGATGGATTGCCCGCGGGTGTTGCGCAGCCCGGAGAAATCGCCCTGCATCTGCTCGGCGGTGGGCAGCGTGCGTTCCCGCACTCCGGGGTTGCGCTCGCGCAGCGCCTCCAGCGCGATCATGAAGAACGCCCGGTTGCGCGTATCCAGCAGCTTGGGCACATAGAACGGGCCGTCCAGCCCGAAGCCAGGGACGTTCTGTTTGAACGGCACGCGGCGGCTTATGCCCAGTGCGTTGGCGCCCCAGGGGTTCGCATAGAACTTCTCGTTCTCGATGAAGTGGAACAGTTGCCCGTGCAGCGAGTTGGTGCCGGATTTCAGAACGATGGTGTTCACGCCCCCGCCCACGCGGCCGTATTGGGCGTCGTAGGAGTTGCTCAGCACGGTGAACTCCTGCACCGCCTGGAGCGCCGGCATGAAGGCGACGCCCCGGTCCATGCGGGTGTCGGAGATGCCGTCCACCAGGGTCTCGTTCTCGCCGCGCCGGCCGCCGCTGATGATCACGTTGTTGATGTTGCCGAAGGCGTACAGCTCGAAGTCGCCCCAGTAGTTGGAGCCCTTGAGCACGCCGGGCAGGGTGTACTGGAACTGGAACAGATTGCGGCCGCTGGTGGGGATGTTATCCACAAAGCGGTTCTCGATGGTGGCCGTGCGGGAGGAGACTTCGGTTTGCAGCAGCGGCGCCTCGCCGGTGACGGTGACGCTCTCGGCCAGCGTTCCCAGTTCGAGCCGGATGTCGAGACCCAAGCGGTCGGCGGCAGCGAGCGTGATGCCCTCGCGGAGGAACTTCTTGAAGCCCGTCTTCTCGGCGGTGATCCGGTAGCCTCCGGGCAGCAGGAACTGCACCAGGTATCGCCCGGCCGTGTTGGTGGCAGCCTCGGCGCTGATGTTTCGCTCGACGCTGGTGACAACGACTTTGGCGCCTTCCACCGGCGCCCCGCTCGGGTCGGTGACGGTGCCGGAGATTGAGGCGCGGAACTCCTGGCCGGCGAGACCGGCGGTCAGAAGTAGTGCGCACAGGATGGTTCTGCAAGCGTGCAGGTTCATGACTTACCCCCTGTTGGAAAGCATACTGCCGCCGGCGGAGCGTGTCAATCACGGCAGGGTGCGCGACGCAGAAGTGACGGAAAGCGGATTTCCCTTTTTTGTGGCCCTAATCTTAAAGTATATGATACTTTAAGAACAGGAGGCCCCCATGACGGACCCGCTTTGGACTCTGATCGACGACCG
>JBBTDS010000044.1:0-7099 GCA_038060875.1 Acidobacteriota bacterium
AGCGTCAACGCCACATACCGGATGTCCGCTACCTGCTTGCCCGCGACCGCGAGCGCCCGCAGCGCCAGCTTGCCGCGTCCCTTCTTGAGCGGGATCACACCGAGGCGGAGGGGCCGGAAGTCCTTCACATAGGATTCTCCCCTGGGCACGCGGTCTTCCTGCGCGCCGATCAGCGGCGGGTCGTGCGCCTCCGCGATCTTCCCTTGAACCGTGCTGCCGAGGAAGCTCAGTTCCACCATCGAGCCGACATCCTGCCTGGCGCACGTGTAATAGATGTCGGCTGCGTACTCCCCGGCCTTGGCGACCTCGATGTCCCAGGTCATGCCGTCCTCCACGCTGGTCCAGTTGGTGAAGAACGAGCAGTTCGGAGGCTTGGCGCTGCGCTGGATGCCGCCGCCCGGCACGCCATCACGGGCCGGCAGCAGGGTAGTGCGCGAGTATCCGACCGGGAATGGCCGGTCATCCGGGCCGACGTTCGGCAGCACCTCTTTGGCCCACTCGGCCGCGGCCTTGCGCAGTCTCGCGGCTGCCTCGGGCCGTTCGCCGGCGACGTCGCGCTGCTGGCCCGGGTCGGCGGCGATATCGAACAACCGCCCGTCGGCATCCAACCGGTACTGCCGAGTACGCACGCTGATGCGCTTCCCCTGGAGCGAGAAAATCATGCGGTCCGGCCAGTTTCCGGCTTGCCCCTCCAGCAAGGGCTGGAGGCTGATGCCGTCGAGCGGCTTCTTCGAGACCAACGGGACGCCGGCCATGGCGGCCAGCGTCGGCAGCAGGTCGATGGCGCCGGCGATCTGCGGGATGCGGGCGCGCGGGCGGATGTGGCCGGGCCAGCGAATGAGGAAAGGCACGCGCAGTCCTCCCTCATCGACCGAGCCCTTGCGGCCCTTCATCCCGCCGTTCCACCGCCAACTGTTCGGCCCGTTGTCGCTGAAGTAAAAGACGATGGTGTCGCCGGCGATCTTCAGTTCGTCGAGTTTCGCCAGCACCCGCCCGACGTTCCAGTCGATGTTCTCGCACATGGCCAGCGCGGCGCGCGTCATGGCCATGTCCTCGTCCTGAGGGCCGTGGTGCCGCATCGCCAGCTCACGGCTCGCGAATCTCCGGTAGAAGCTGTCGGGGACCTGCATCGGCGCGTGGGGCGTGTTGAACGCGAGATACGAGAAGAACGGCCGGTCCCGGTTCGCGCCGATGAAATCCAGCGCGTGATTGGTGAGATCGTCGATGATGAAGCCCTTGCCTCGGACCAGCTTGCCGTTGTGATCCAGCTCCGGATCGAAGTACTGGCCCCAATGGCCGGAGGTGAAGCCGTAGTACTCATCGAAGCCGCGGGCGTTCGGATGGTAGGGATGCTGGGAGCCGTTGTGCCACTTCCCGAAGGCCGCGGTCCGATAGCCGGCGGCTTTGTAGGTATCGGCAATGGTCGTCTCGTCCAGGTTGAGCCGTTCCGCGCCGGTCGTTACTCCGCGGACGCCGCCTCGCGCGTGGTAGCGGCCGGTGAGAAACTCGGCGCGGGTGGGGGCGCACACCGCGCAGACATAGAAGCGCTCGAACAGCACGCCGTCTCTCGCCAGCGAATCGATATGCGGCGTGGCGAGATTCGTATTCCCATGGACGCTCAGGTCGCCCCAACCCTGATCGTCGGCGAGTATCGCCACGATGTTGGGACGCCTGGCGCGGCGCGGTTGATTCCAGGCGGAGAGAACCGGCGCCGCGCCTGCCGCCAGAAGTTGCCGCCGCGAACAGAGACCGGGATGGCTCAAGATGTGCTCCTTTGACCTCTTAGAAACTGTAGCGCAGATCGCTTTCCCTCGCCGCCCGCGCTGGTGTATACTCACTCCACACCTGGAGGGAACATGACATTCCCACGAGCTTTGCTTTCGACCGCGCTGGGCCTGCTGTCGCTAAACGCCTGGGCACAGGCGCCCACCGGCGCCGTCCGCGGGACGGTCACCGACCCCAGCGGGGGCGTCATCCAGTCCGCCGTCATCCAACTGGAGAACAAGCAGACCGGGCTGAGCCGCTCCTGCGCCACCGACACTTACGGCGAGTACATCATCCCGGCCCTGCCGCCCGGGGTCTACGAGGTGCGCGCCACCGCGCCGGGCTTCCGCACCACCGCCAAGCAGGCGGAGCTGTTCGTCGGCCGCGTATTGATGGTGAACTTCAGCCTGGAGGTGGGCGCCGAGAAGCAGCTCATCACGGTGGAGGGCGAGATCGTGCAGGTGAATCCCACCGAACATAAGGTGGAGGGGATCGTCTCGCGCCAGCAGATCACCGCCCTGCCGCTCAACGGCCGCAACGCGCTGGAGCTGGCGCGGCTCCTGCCCGGCGTGCTGGTCAGCTCGGGCGTCCCCAGCGGCAAGAACAACTTCGTCAGCGTCTCCATCGGCGGCGAGACCTCGGCGGCCACCCGCATCACCGTGGACGGCGGCAGCGTGAACGACTACGTCACCGGCGGCGCACTCCAGAATTTCTCCCAGGAGGTGGTCCAGGAGTTCCAGGTATCGGTGGGCAACTTCGATCCCTCCACCGGGATCAGCGCGGCCGGGGCGGTCAACATCGTCACCCGCAGCGGCTCGAACGACTTGCACGGCTCGGCGTTCCTTTACGGGCGCGACAACGCCGTCGCCGCCAACCCGCAGTTCGAGCGCAGCACGCTGAACCCTCGGCCGCAATTCGACCGCGAGCAGTATGGCTGGCTGGCCAGCGGCCCGGTGGTCCGCGATCACCTGTTCTGGCTGACCTCGGTGGACCGCACCCGCCAGCGGGGCGTGGCCGACCTCAACGCCAACAACGTGGACCTGATGTCGTTCAACTCGATCAAGCCGGAGCCGTTCGACGTCATGCTCCAGACCCACAAGCTGGACGGGAACCTGGGGCAGCGCCACCGCATGAACCTGCGTTACTCTCGCGACGGCAACCGCGGCCGCGCCGGCGGCGGGCTGATCGAGAACCAGCGCATCAACCAGAACTCGGCCGACCAGTACCTGCTGAACTGGAACGCCGCCTTCAGCCCCCGGCTGGTCAGCGACTACCGCATCCAGTTCAACAAGTTCAGCAACTACTACAAGCCGACGCCGGAGTCGCAGGCGATGGGCTTTCCCCAGATGTCGGTGCGCCAGTCCAACGTGCGCTTCGGCATCGACGACAACTCGCCCCAATCGACACTGCTGGGGCGGCTGGAGATGAGCGACAACGTCGCGCACCAGGCGGGCCGCCACTCGCTGAAGTACGGGGCCTCGTTCGAGCGCGACCGCGGCCGCGGCACCTGGCAGTACCGCTATCCGGCCAGCGCGTCGCTCTACTCGCCGGCCGAAGCGCGCGCGGCCGGCATCCCGGTGCCGGCCACCTTCGGCACTCGCGACGACCTGCTCCAACTGCCGCTCGCCGGCTTCGTCTTCGGCGTGGGCAATCCCGAGCAGCCGCCGTTCCATCCCGAACGCTCCAGCATCAACCACCGCGTGCGGTTCTACTTCGGCGACATCTGGAGACTCACCTCAAGCTTCACGCTGAATCTGGCCCTGGCTTACTCGTTCGAGGACAACCTCGTCAGCCACGACCTGCCCAAGCCGAAGAGCCTGTCGAAGATTCTCAACGGTAAGATCGGGCCGACCCGCCGCGACTGGAACAACCTGGCGCCGATGTTCGGCTTCGCCTGGTCGCCGGGCAAGGAGGGCAAGACGGCCATCCGCGGCGGCTGGGGCATGTACTACGACACGCTGCTCACCAACGTGCGGCTGGTGGAGCGGACCTTCCTGGCGCCTTTCGGGGTCGGTTACGCTGCGCTGAGCCAGGCTGACGTCCCCAACCCCCTCAATCCCCGGCAGTCGCTCGATTTCCTGGTGCGCGGCCCGACCCAATTCCGCGGCGCCGACCTGCTGCGGTATCTGCCCCTCATCCGGTCCGCTTTCGATGAGGAGTTTGCCAAGCGCGGGAAAAACGAGGATCTCAGCTTCACCAACCTCGACAGCCTGCGCACCGGCTACGGGATACTCGATCCCGATCTGACTACGCCCTACTCGATGCATTACACCCTCGGCGCGCAGCGCGAGCTGCCGCACGGCATTCTGCTGAGCGTGGACGGCGAGTTCAAGCAGAGCGTGCACGAGATCTTCTCGGCCGACTACAACAAGTTCCGCCGCGTGGCCGGCGTGGTCGATCCTTATTACCGCTCGGTCGAGTTCTACCAGACCGGCGCCACCGCCCGCTACAAGGCGCTGCTGGTGCGGGCCGAGAAGCGCTACGCGCGCCGCTGCCAGTTCATCGCCTCCTACGCGCTCTCCTCCTTCGTGGGCCTGAACGGCAGCGGCCTGTTCCTGGGCTCCGGCGTCTC
Source organism: Acidobacteriota bacterium (assembly GCA_038060875.1). Lineage (GTDB taxonomy): Bacteria > Acidobacteriota > Terriglobia > Bryobacterales > Bryobacteraceae > JBBTDS01. The sequence goes on from JBBTDS010000044.1 coordinate 4,337, forward strand.
GAACAATGACAACTGGAAGGACTCGTTCGGCCCGCAAGGCGGCGACCGGCGCCACCGCCTGGTCGCTTCGGCTACCCTCGATCTGCCGCGCGGCTTCCAGGTCTCGGCGATCTCGGAAGCCGTCAGCCGCGGCCCCGGCAGCCTCAGCGCCGGCAATTACGACTACAACGGCGACGGCACCCGCGGCGACCGGCTGCCGGGCATCGCCAACAACCAGGTGAACCGCTCGATTCACCAGCGTGACATCCCGCGGCTGGTCGAGCAGTTCAACGCCAACTACGGCGGCAAAATGGATGCGCAGGGAGCGCTCATTCGCCCCATCCCGGCGCTGCCGGCCCGCTTCCGGCTCGGCGAGCCGACCGTCTCGCAGGACCTGCGGCTGACCAAGACCATCGCCCTCGGCGAGCGCTCGAAGCTGCTGGCCATCGGCGAGGTGTTCAACATCTTCAACATCGCCAACCTGGGCGGCTTTTCGGGCGACCTGTCGAGTGTGCGCTTCGGCCAGCCGACCTCGCGCTTCGGCAACGTGTTCGGCTCCAGCGGCCCCCGCGCCTTCCAGTTCGCGCTCAGGGTAAACTACTGATTCGCAGTTGCCAGCAAAAAAGGAGGCACACAACGATGGCGAAGGCCACTAAGAAGGCGCCGTCAGGGCAAAGGTTCACGCCGCTCGAGAAAAACATCCTGATCTCGAAGGGACTGACCGAGAAGGGAATCGGGCGGTTGGCTGAAAAGGGCGTTCGTGGGAAGAAAGAGCTCAAACTCGTGGGGGATGCGGGCACGCTGGCCGAGCTGGCGGGCGTGCGTCCGGAGGTGGCCCAGCGGGTGATGTCCTGGGCTTTGGGCGGGGTTGCCATCTCGGCGCGAGGCGAGATCGTGGTGCAGGCGGGCGACGTGGTCCTGTGCATCCACTGCAACGCCAAGCAGCCCAAGGACTACAAGAGCGGCGACCTGTGCGGGGCCTGCGGCAAGCAGGCCGAGCCCATCATGGCCTGCTTTTGGTGCGGCGCCACCGGGCCGGGCCGGTTCTGCCGCCAGTGCGGGGCCGAATTCGTGCCCACACCGGACCTGGAGCTGGGCATTCTGTTAAAGCGGGAAGGGGTCCCCAAGAGCGACATCCCTGAGAAACTGCGGCGCATGAGCCAGACGGAGAAGGATGCGCTCTGGGGCCGTGCCCGCCGCTACTGAGCCGGACCACACGCCCGACCGCCTTCGGCCGTAGGACAGTGCGGCTGGCGGTGGCGCCGTGCCTGCCGGGAGGGTGAACCATGGAGCGGGCGGTTTGCGAGCAATGCGGCCACTGGCAGCCCGGGGACTGGGCGGGCGGCGACTTGTGTGTAGCCTGCGGCGCCGCCGTGCGGCGCGAAGTGCGGTGTCCGTGGTGCACGGAGTGGATTCCGGCCGGCAAGTTCTGCCGCTCCTGCGGCTGCCAGGTGGTCAGCCCGGAAGAGTATGGGCCGGCGCGGATGCTCAAAAGCGCCGGTATTGACCGCTTCACTCTCGTCCAGCGCCTCCGCGAGATGGATCCGGAGCAGGCCGCCAACCTGGGGCGGATCTACAACGCACAGCTCGCGGTGGTGGTGCGGCGGATCGACGAGGTCCGGCTCTGCGAGAGCCGCCTGCTCCAAAAAGGATTCTCGCGGCGGCTGGAAGAAGCGCTGCTCCCGCAACTGCCCATGGAGACGGAGGCCCTGGCGGCGCTGGCCGCCGGGCCGTCCGGCCCCTTTACGGCCCGGCCGGATCTGCTTCCCCAGATTGCGCGCGAGAGCCCGGTGGCCAGGACCCGGACGCTGGCCTGCATTGCGCTCCTGCGGATCGGGCATTTCGAAGGGACCTTCGTCACCTCGTGCCAGGCGTTGTCAAGCGAGGATCCGGAGCTGGCGCTGGAAGCGGCCCTGGCATTCCCGCACTGGCGGGTGCGGCTCCTTTCTGACCGCCTATGGCGGCCGCTTCACCCGTATTCAGCGGCGGACGCCGCGTGGGGAATCGACCCGCGGCGGCTGGCCGAAGTCGCCGGCGCCGTTCCGCGGGGCTCGCCGCTGCGGCCTTGGGCGGCGGCGGCGATGACGCTCGCCTGGTGCGGCGAGTACGGGGTGGCGCCGGAACCCGGCGTGACCGAAGCGTCCGAGTGGGTGCGAGAGGAGCTCCACGCGGGCCTGACGTCGCGGGATCCCGACCTGCGGTTCACCTGCGCCATGGCGCTCGGGGAAGACGGCATCGTGGCCCGGGCGTTGCACTCCGATGACGAACAGCAACGGGTGGTGGCGCGCCGCTGCCTTGCGAGACACAAGTCGCCGGCCGTCGCGGCGCTGTTGAAGGAGGGGCCGGAGGAGATTCTCGCCGACATCCTGGACAAGCTCTCGGACCCGCTGCCCGAGGCGCTGGTCGGGCCGGTGCTCGAGGCGGTCGAGCGGGCGAGCCCGGCGAGCCGCGCCGACGGCGTCCGTCTTCTGCGGGCCAGCCTGAACGAGGTGATGGTGGAGCGGCTCGTCCGCCTCGCACAGCGGGAACACGACCCGGAGGTGCTCAAGCTGCTGCTCGGCGTCGAGCGGCTGCCGGCGGCGCGGAAAGTCGTGCGCGCGGCACTGGACCCCGGCTGGTTCGAGGCGCTGTCCCACGCCTTGTGGGACAGCCCGGAGCACGTGGATTTCAGCGATGAAGCGGTGGCGCAGCTCGCCGTAAGGGGCGATGCGGTGACGGTCGAGAAGCTCGTCGGCATCGCGGAACAACAGTGCGACAGGCTGACCCCCGCTGAGCCGGCCGGGG
>JBBTDS010000044.1:7199-9368 GCA_038060875.1 Acidobacteriota bacterium
CGGGAGCTGTTTGGCGATGCGGCCGCGTTCCTCACCGCCACCGTGCGGGTGCTGGGAGACGCCGCGCTGGAGAGCATGCCCGGCGACCTGCTCAGGAAGCTGTTGGAACGCTGGCCGACCGCCGGGGAGACCTTGATCGGGGACCGGGAGGCGCTGATACCCTTCGTCCGCGTGCTCCGGCAGAGGGCCGGCGGGCAGATCGAGGCTGCCCGGCTGCTGGCGATGGTGGCGTTGAGTTGCCCGGCGGCAGCGCTGCCGGCGGTAGCCGCGCTGCTGAAGCAAGACGGCGCGGATTGGCGGTGCCGGGATATCGCGGGTGATCTGCTGGCGGAGTATGACTCGCTGGCCGGGCGGATCGGGGATGACAAGCCGCTGGCGGCGGACCTGGCCGATGCCCTCGTGACGATGCTCGGACAGGTTTCGCTCGAGCAGCGTTTCATTCCCGCCCTCGAACTGCTGGCGCGTCTGGCGCAGGACCACGCCGGGCTGCGGGAAGGCCTCGCCGCGCGGGCGGCGCCGATGCTGGGGGACCGGGCCTTGGGGGACCGTGATCTCAAGCCCGCGCTGGACCGCCTGACGCAGGCGGTGGGCTTCCAGGACGCCGCCGCCCCGCAGGTCGCGGAAGAGTCACCGGCGCCCGCGTTTGCCGATGCGGTCCTGGACGGCCTGGTCATGCTTCCCGCCTGCCCGCTCAAGACCCTGGCCGAGTACTGTGCGTTCATGAAAGCCATGGGCGCCGCCGCCGATCCAATGGCGGTCATGGCCAGCTTTGGCCTGACGCTGGAGGCCATGCCGGAGTGCGTGGAACGGTGGGGCGAGGTGATTTGCGGCAACGACCAGATTGCCCTACGCTACGCCCGGCTGATGACGCCTGGGGGCCAGGAGTGATCCTCCAGCGCATCGTCACGGTGCTGGATTGGGCAAGCCGTGTGCTCCACGGAGTTCTTCTGACCGTCTTTGTGGGCCTCATGGCTATCGTGGCGGCGGTCGCGCTGGGCGCGGGCTGGCAGGCTACGCTGGGCGCCGGAGTCCTTGGGCTGGTGGCGGGGGTGGCGGCAGCGTGGCGCCTGTGGTGGCGGAGTCCGCCGCCCGCGGCCGCGCCCGCGCCCGCGCCCGCGCTCGAGGAGTGGCGTCATCCAGGCGTGCAGGATGAGTTTGACCGCCTGCGCGCGCGCCAGGGCGTGCTCGCGGCCCTGTTCATTGCGGCCGCGTTGATGCTCATTGTCCTGCGCGTCATCCCCGGCCAGCAGTGGCCCGCTCCGTTTGGCGTCCCGCGCGAGCGCCTGCTGGTTGGGCTGCTGGCCGTGCTGGCCGTCCTCATCCCGCTGGCGCTTCTGAACTGGCGTTGTCCCCGCTGCCGGCGGAACCTCGGCAGGGGCCTGGTGCTCAGGCAGTGCCCGCATTGTGGGATCGTGCTGCGGGGCTGATGTCGTTTACACCGCCCGGCTGGCGCGCCGGGCATGGCATTGCATCGCCGGCAGGCCTGAAGTACTCTTGTCTGTCAAGGGGGACCCGACCATGACAGGATCGCATCGGAGTCTGCCGGCAGTGCTGGCGCTGGCCGTGCTGACGGCGCTGTTTGCGCCGCCCGCGGCTGAAGCCCAGGTGCTCTACGGCTCGATTGTCGGCCACGTGAAGGACTCCAGTGACGCGGCCGTCGCCGGCGCCACCGTCACCATCACCAACACCGAAACCAATCAGTCCCGCCAGGCGACCACCGATGAGACCGGCGCCTACAGCTTCCCGACCGTGCAGGCAGGCGCCTACGAGGTGAAGGTGACGCGGGAAGGATTCAGCACCTTCACCAGGAGCGCCGTGCCGGTGACCATCAACAGCATCTCGCGTGTGGACGTGGTGCTGAAGGTCGGAGCGGTGACGGAAAGCATCACGGTGGCCTCGGCGGCCGGCATCCTGCAAACCGATCGCTCCGAGGTGCGCGCCGAGATGGTGAGCCGGGAAATGGAAAACCTGCCGGTGCCGATGGGGCGGAATTACCAGCAGTTGCTACGGACGCTGCCGGGCTTCGCGCCGCCGGAAAACGTACATTCGATTCCCAGCAACCCTTCGCGCGCCCTGGCCTTCAACGTCAACGGGACCAGCCGCACTTCCAACAACAACCGCATTGACGGCGCCAGCTCCGTCAACCCGCAAATGCCGCATATGACGGGT
>JBBTDS010000045.1:0-1072 GCA_038060875.1 Acidobacteriota bacterium
CGCCAACCGCGCCGGGCTGGAGCGGCGCGGCTTCCCCACGGCCGCCATCGAGAGCTTGCAGACCGCTTTCAGGCTGCTGACGCGCTCCGGCCTCAACACCGCGCAGGCGGTCGAGCGCATTCGCGCCGAGGCGCCGCCGTGCGCGGAAATGGACGAGCTGCTGGCGTTCATCGATGCTTCCGAGCGAGGTGTAATCAAGTAGTGGCCGCCAGGTACGCTCTCATCGCCGGCAACGGTCGCTTCCCGATCCTGGCGCTGGAGGAAGCCCGCAAGCTCGGCCACGAGGTGGTGGCCATCGGCATACGGGAAGAGGCCGCGCCCGAGATCGAGCCGCTGGCCTGGCGCTGCTATTGGATTTCGCTCGGCCAGCTCGGCCGGCTCATCGAGATCCTCAAGCGGGAGGGAATCGAAGAGGTGATTCTCGCCGGCCAGGTCAAGCACGCGAAGATCTTCTCTTCGATCCGGCCCGACTGGCGGCTGGTCAAGCTGCTGGCTTCGCTGCCCGAGAAAAACACGGACGCCCTGATCGGCGGCGTGGTGAAGACCCTTGAAGAAGAAGGCATCCGCGTGGGCGACTCGACCTCGCTGCTGGAGCCGTTGGTGGCCGGCGAGGGCGTGCTCACCAAGAGGAAGCCTGACGGCGAGGAGCTGGCCGACATCCGCTACGGGCGGCGCATCGCCGGCGCGCTGGCCGGCCTGGATATCGGCCAGAGTGTGGCCATCTCGGAGCGCGCCTGCGTCGCCGTCGAGGCGATGGAGGGCACCGACGCCATGCTGCGGCGCGCCGCCGCGCTGGTCAACGGGCGTCCGCTGCGCCTGGTGAAAGCCGGCCGCCGCCGGGGCCACCTGCTGTTCGACGTGCCCGTGGCCGGGCTGGACACCATACCGGTGATGATCGAGACCCGCACCACCGCGATGGCCGTCGATGCCGGACGCACGCTGCTCCTCGACCGTGCGCAGATGGTGGAGGCGGCCGACGCCGCCGGCATCGCCATCATCGGCTACCCACCAGAGGACTGAACCGCCGCCTCAACCGCCTCCCGCAGCTCGGCCGGGCGGACCGGCTTGGAGA
>JBBTDS010000046.1:0-1170 GCA_038060875.1 Acidobacteriota bacterium
ATAGTTGAGGGTGCATAACAGCTTCACGCGATTGGCCCACCACCAGGGCGCGTCGCCGGCGTAGGTGCTTGTGCCTTTCGCGTAGTTCTCAGGCGCCTTGACGCCGTGACAATAGAACGGCTTGAACACATTGACGCACGGATTGGAGAAGCCCGCCCAATAGACCTGACGCAGCAGCGGCGGCATCCCGGACCGCAAGTGCGCCACAATCGACGCGGCGCTGTGGTATCCGGCGCGGGGCCGGTCATGGGCGCAAGGCGTCGCCCAGAAGGCCTCGGCTGCGCCCCAACGCGGCGCGACAATGCTTCCCTCATGGTGCTCGCGGCTGATCTTCATCATCGATGCGGGCGTGATGCGCGCATAGTCCCTCCTGAGGCAGGCCAGCGTCGCATTGCGGCGTATCTGCATCGAGCCGGGATCGGGTGATTGGGCACTCCAGTAGTCGCCGTAGTCGCGGGCAAAATTGAAGTCCTCGGCCTTCTTGGTCCAGCCCTTCTGAATGGCGTGCTCAACCAGGTTGGGCGACGCCTCGTCCCAATCGCTCTCGATCGAGTAAATGTTGGAAATAGAATACACCCCGCTCGTCAGCCTCTTGGCCGCCCAGTACTTGCCGGCGGTTTCCAACACCCAGGCCTCATTGGGATCGGCGATCAGGAACGAATTGTGGTAGTTCGCTTTGCCCCATTCGCCCGGATGTTCGCAGTCGCCGGACTGGCCATAGCGCTCCAGCAGCGCGACCATCACGTGCAGGGCCTCATAGGCGGTCTTGCCTCGCTCCAGGCCGAGCCGTACCAGGTCCATGCCCAGCAGCCCGTCGCCCCATTGATAGGGCTCTTTGGACCAGACCGCTTCATTGCCGATGGCCACGCCATGTGCGTTCATGCCGTGCTCATAGCCGAAGGCCCACCAGATCTTGGAGCCGATATGCTCATATGTCTCGGCAACCTGCGGTATCTCTATATAGGTCAGTTTGACCTTGGAGCCGGGCGGATGCTTCCTGTTCGGCAGTTGGACCAGAACCTGGGCCTCCATCGGCGGCCGGTCGCTGTTCTTTGCCAGGATCACGGAACGATCGGCGGTCGCATCTTTCAGAGCCACCCAGGTGTCGCAGCCTTGGATGGCGGTGAACAATGCACTCAGCGCCAGTACCAGCATCTTAATTCGGTGACA
>JBBTDS010000047.1:0-6156 GCA_038060875.1 Acidobacteriota bacterium
CCAGGCGTTTGACACCGGCCCCGTGCCGGCATAAAGTGGCTAAGCGATCGGTCAAAGCCATGCCCCACTTCCGCGTCGGCATCACCCCTGACTTTTACGTGGACGCCAAAGGGCGCTTCGAGCGCGTGCTGGAGCAGACGCTCTCCGGGATCGCCCGGCTGGAGTTTGCGCCCATGCCGCCGCAGCCCGGCAAGCTGGCGGCGCCGGAGGCGCTCGACCAGTTCGACGCCATCTTCGCCCTGGGCCTGAAGTTCACCCGCGAGAGCCTGCGCGGCCTCCAGCGGCTGGCGCTGATCGCCCGCTGGGGCGTCGGCTACGACATGATCGACGTCGAGGCCATCACCGAGGCCGGCGTGCTGCTGGCCATCACCCCCAAGGCGGTGCGCGGCCCGGTGGCCGAGGCGATCCTGACGCTGATGTTCGCGCTCTCCAAGAACCTGCTGGAGCAGGACCGCATCACGCGGCAGGGCCGCTGGCGCGGCGACCTGAGCCGCCTGGGGCGAACGCTCGACGGCAAGACGCTGGGCTCGCTTGGCTGCGGCAACATCGCCCGCGAGCTGTTCCGCCGCGCGGCCTCGCTCGGCTTCGGCCGCTTCATCGCGCACGATCCCTACGTCGAGGCCGAAGCGGTCCGCGGGCTGGGGGTCGAGACGGTCTCGATGGAGGAGCTGTTCCGCGCCAGCGACTACCTCGCGGTGAACACATTGCTCAACGCCGCCACCCGCGGGCTGGTTGGCGAGCGGCAGTTCCGCATGATGAAGCCCGGCGCCTTCTTCATCAACACCGCGCGCGGGCCGATCGTCGAGCAACAGGCGCTGGTCAAGGCGCTCCAGGAGCGGTGGATCGCCGGCGCCGGCATCGACGTGTTCGCGAAGGAGCCGCCCGACCCCGACGATCCGCTGCTCAAGCTCGACAACGTCATCCTGGCCCCGCACGGGCTGGCCTGGGCCGAGGAACTGGCCCGGGACAACACGCTGGAAGCTTGCCAGAACATCCTGACGGTGGCGCGCGGCGAAGTGCCGGAGGCGATCGTCAACCCGGCGGTGCTGGAGCATCCGGCCTTCCAGCGGAAGCTGGCGCGGTTCAAGGCAGCGCCGGCGGGATAGCGCGGGCGGGCGGTCGCCAGCGCATCGTATCCAGCTCAAAGCGGCGGCCGTCGGTGCGGATGGTGACAAAACCCCAGAGGTCGGTGCGCAGGACCGCGGCGCGGCGCTCTTCCAGGCGCTGCAGCAATTGGGGATGAGGGAGGTTGAAGGAGTTCTCAAAGCCTGCCGAGATGATGGCGAAGGCGGGCCGGGCCAGCTCGAGGAAACGCGCGCTGGTCGAAGTCCGTCCGCCGTGGTGGGCGACCTTCAGCACGTCGGTCTTTTGAATCTGGCCTCGCTCGACGATCTCCGTCTCAACCCGCCGCTCGATGTCGCCGGTGAGCAGGAAGCTGTGTGCGCCGTAAGAGAGCCGCAACACCAGCGAGTCGTTGTTGTCGGGCTCAGCGGCGGGCGCGTAGCCCGCGGCAGGCGCCAGAACTTCGACGCGCGCTCCGCCCCAATCGAAGCGCTGCCCGGCCCGCAGCGGGACTACTTTGACGCCCCGCCGCAGCGCCTTCTCCCGCAGCTCGCGCCAGGCCGGGGTTTCGGGTATCACGCCGATCCACAGCTCGCGCGGGCGGAAGTTGTCGAGCAGTGCGCCGAGGCCGCTCAGGTGGTCTTCGTGGCCGTGGCTAACGGCCAGCGCATCGAGGCGGCGGATCGACCGGCTCCACAGGTAGGGCGAGACGACGTCCTCGCCGATGTCGAGGCGCGGCCGCCGCGCGCCGATGGCCGGGAAGCCGCCGCCATCGAGCACCATCAGACTGCCCTCCGGAAAAGCCAGGAAGAGGCTCTCGCCCTGGCCGACGTCAATGGCGGTGAGCTCCAGCGCGCCTCGGCGTACCTCGGGCGCGAAGGGGTGCCAGACCAGCACGGCCAGCAGCGCCGCCGCGGCGACGCCCGAGCCGGCGAGCATGAGGCGCGAAAGGCGCCATCCGAGCGCAACGAAGATCACGGCCGCAGTGAGGCTGAGGGCCAGCCAGAGCGGCGGATGCGGAATCCGCCAGTTGGGCTCCCAACCCGCGTGCCACTGGACGACATGCCGCGAGATGTCCACCAGCCAGCCCGCCAGCGCCGCCGGCACACTCCAGCCTGTGAGCACTGCCAGGAATCCCACCGGCACCGCGATCGAGGTGAGCGGCACCACCAGCAGGTTGGCCGAGAGGCCGGACAGGGACAGACGGTGGAAGTAAACGGCCATCGGCAGGGCCAGGCCGATCTGGACCGCGGCGGAGATGACCGCCAGCTCGAAGGCGAAGAACACGACTCGCAACGGCGCGGCCAGCGGCCACAGGACCCACCGTTGCGGCAGACGCATCCACAACGACACGGTCTCGGCCAGCAGCCGCAGCTCCACACGGAAGTGAGCGGTTCGCGGCGGCATGGTCAGGTCGCGCGCCGTGTCGCCCAGACCCGAGAGGCCGCGAGCCAGCGGCGCCGACGTGGCCTCCAGCAGCGGGACCGCCAGCGCGCCGATGGCGGCCACCGCGAGAAACGAAAGCTGAAAGCTGGCCTCGAAAAGCTGCTCCGGGTCGAGTATCAGGAAGCCGATGGCCACCGCCGCCAGCAGGTTAAGTACGCGCAGGCGGCGGTAGAGATAGCGGCCGGCGGCATATAGGGTGAAACCGGCGGCGGCCCGCACTACCGGGGCGTCCCAGCCCGAGACCAGGGCGTAGAGCCAGCCTGCCAGCGTGGTCAGCGCCAGCGCCGCGCCCTCGGGGAGCGGGCACAGGCGCAGCAGGAAGAGGAAGAACGCCGCCAGCACGGCAACCTGGAGGCCGGAGATGACCAGTGCGTGGTAGGTGCCGGTGCGGCGGTAGTCCTCCGTCCAGATCTTCTCCAGCCGCGCCGGCTCACCAATTAAGAGCGCCTGCATCAGCGCGGTCCGGTAGGCGCTGCCGCGGTACAGCTCGGCCAGTCGCTCCAGCGCGGTGGTGCGCAGGCGGTAGATCAGGCTCCGGAAGCGCGAGCCGCAGTCCTCGCCCAGGACGTGGATGGGCGTTCCCCGGCGGGCCGAGATGATCCAGTAGATCTGGCGGCGCGCCAGATAGCCGGCGTGGTCGAACGCGCCGGGATTGCCGAAATTGTGCGAGCGGCGCGCGCGTCCTTCCAGTTCGATCCGCTGGCCGTAGCGCAAGGGCGGCGGGGCCTGGCCCTCGGCCAGGTAGAGGTTGACCCGCGCCCGCGCGCCCGGCTCCAGTTCCAGGACAAACTGCTGCCGGTCCTCCGAGAGCGCCGGCGGCTCGACCACGCAGCCGGTGAAGATGAGGATCTCGCGGGACTCCGCATCCAGTTCCGGCGGCGGCCCGGGCCGATGGACGACGCTCACGAGAGCCCCGGCCAGCGCCAGCGCGGCCAGGCAGCCGAGCGTGGCCGCACACCGCGTGCCGCGCCACAGGGCGAACAGGCTCAGGCAGAACAGCGCGGCCAGGCCGGCGAGCAGCTCGCCGGTCTCGAAAGAGACCAGCCGCGCCGCCAGGATGCCCGAGGCCAGCGCCAGCGCCGGCAATAGAAGTGGTTCCCGCACCGCCCTCACAAACTAGTGGCTGCGGGCGCGCTTTCCTCGCAGGCCCAACCAGTGGTAAAACCGTGCAAGGAACGCACAGATGATGGTGACACGGCATACATTCAGGAGTGCTTCGATTGCTGCCTGGCGCGGCTGGCGCGCGGCACCTGCTTCCCGCTGATGTGGAACGACAAGGTGGCGCCGGAAGGGCTGATGGCGCTGGGCGTCGCGCGCGAGGACGCCTGGAACTACATCGCGGTGGGCTGCAACGAGCTGGCCATCCCCGGGCAGTTCTACTTCAACCCGGGCGCGGACCTTCGACGAGTGTGCCGCGCTGTTCCGCGTTTTCTTGCGGGATTCCATCAAGACCAGCTACGCGGCCGAGATGGCCGCCGCCTGCGCCGCCACCTTCCAGGGCCACGAGCGGCTGCGCGACGAGCCGATGAAGGAGATCTGCCGCGACCCGCGCGACGGCACGCGGTTCGGCAACTGTCACGTGGTGCGCAGCTCGGCGGTGCGCACCGGCGTGGTGACGCCGGCCACGTCCGACGGACGGCTGGCCGGGACGCCGCTCGCCAGCTCGGTGGCGGCCTCGGTTGGCTGCGACTCGAAACCGTGAAAGCCAAGCTCGGCAGGCGGCGGGTTCGTCTTAGGGTGACCGGGAGGGGGCTTACGCTGGTCAAGCGAAACAGGAGTTCGAGTGCGCCCGCCTGTACCTGCGCCATCCGGATGGCCGCACAACTGTGGCGCCGGCCCCCGCCGGCGAAACCATCGGCCCGGGCCTTCTGTCCAAGATCCTCCGGGACGCCGAGATCGGCAAGGCAGAACTGAGCAAGAAACTCTGACGTGGGGGCGCTCTGACCCGGGCAGGCGCCCGCCTGCCGCAAACGGCGCGGCGGCGGGTGATGCCCAAATCGTCAGCCCGGTGATCGCGCTCTGGCGAGGCGGTGTTGGAGGGCAACGCGATGTCAAAGATCGATGAACTCAAGGCAGAGATCGAGAGACTTCCGAGTGAGGAGTTCACCGAGCTTTTCCGGTGGCTATCGGAAGAGGACTGGGAGAGGTGGGACAAGCAGATCGAAGCCGACTCTCAGGCTGGAAGGCTCGATTTCTTGGTGCGTGAAGCGCGCGAGGAGAAGGCCAAGGGGACTCTCCAGGACCTGTGAATGCATCGCACAACCGCCGGTTTCTGGAGCTGCTTTGCGCGTCTGCCAGAAGCTGTCCAGGGAGTGGCCCGACAGAACTTCGAACTCCTGAAGGAGAACCCAGCACACCCCTCGTTGCGTTTCAAGAAGGTCGGAAAGCTGTGGTCCGTGAGGGTAGGGATCAATCACTGCGACCTCGGGAAACGGACCAGTTGGGCGGCGGCCAGCCTCAGCTCCCAATGTAGCGGGCATACAGGCTGCGGGCAACGCCCACGTCGGTGGTGCCTTTGATGATGGCGCGGCCGGCGCCTTCCAGGTGCACGAAGGTGCGCAGGCGGCAGGCCTGGCAATCCGGCTGCGGGCCCGGCTGTTGGATCTCGCGCACCTCGCCGCTCCAGACGTCCACGGTGGTGATCCGCACCCGCACCGAGGCCGTCCCCGCGCAGAGGATCTTCATCGCGTCGGCGACCTGGATGGCGGCCACCACCGGCGTCACCTCGATGCCGGAATTGGCCAGCGCCAGCCGCCGCGCCGCCGCGATGGCCTTCGGCAGGCCCTCCTCGGCCTCGGATTCCTCGTAGAGCCAGAGGCGCTGGAGGTTGCTGCGCCCGACGTAATCGCGGTCGATCCCGCCAGCCCGCTGATCCCGTCTGCCGCCCCCTCGGCGCCTCCCGGCCAGCGCCGCGGTGGTGGCCGCCACCGGCTACTCCCTGCTTCACCACAACCCGTCGCCTTGCCAGGCATCCGAGGCCGCGATTCAATGCTGACAGAGCGGACAGGGCAGCGGTTCAGTCCAACTGATTCTTGGCCCACCGGTTGCGGGACCGAGGCTTCTCTGCCGCTCCGCTGGCTCTGAGCGCCGCAACCGGCAGCCTAAGAATCCTCTGAGTTATGCCGCCCCGATTCGACAGGGTGGTAGAATGAATTGCGATGGGAACGCTGCTGGAAAAGGCGATTTCTGAGGCGTCGAAGCTTCCTGATAGTGAGCAGGAAGCGATCGGCGCCTGGTTGCTCGCGGAGATGGAGTCCGAGCACCGGTGGAGTGAACTCTTCGGGAGATCAGGCAGCGCTCTGGAACGAATGGCGGACGAGGCTCTGGAGGAGCACGAACATGGTCTGACGACGCCACTCGATCCGGACCAGTTGTGAATTCGCACACCACCCCGGACTTTCGGAAGCTGTTGGCCGCACTACCTGATGATGTTCGCCGTCAAGCCCGCTCCGCGTATCGTCAGTTCATGGAGAACCCTCGTCACCCAGGTCTACGCTTCAAGCAGACTCACGGATCGGATCGGCTCGTTTCGGTCCGCATCAGCCGCGGTTACCGTGCGGTGGGTGTCCGAACGATGACGCGGGCATGTCAAGGGCATGCGCCCGCCCGCCGCAAAACACGGGCGGCGGGTGATCCCCAAATCGCTAG
>JBBTDS010000048.1:0-20979 GCA_038060875.1 Acidobacteriota bacterium
GCTATAAATGTTTTAACTTCAAACCGGCAAATTTCACTCCGACAGACTCCTAGGAAGTATCGCCGCAACGCCTGACTGCGAGCGAGGAGGCTGTAGTGCGTACAGGGGAGCGAGAACGGCGGCAGGATGGTGAACGTCTTATGGCCGAGCTGGCAGAGGCCGCGGCGAATGCGAATCCAATCGTGGGTCTCGTCAGGAGCCTGTTGGCGCCGCCGGCCGTGGCCGATGATCGAGTCCTGCGAACAATCGGGGCAACCTCGCCGAATAGACTCCACGCCAATGACGGCCCAGTCCGCCGCGGTGGCCCGGAGGGCGCCGGCCCTTCATTTCCTGTGCGATTCTCTGAAGATGCGAGAAGCAGATCGCGGATCTGGAGCGCCAACTGGCCGGCCGGAAGAAAGATTCCACCAACTCCTCCAAACCTACCTCAGCCGCCGGGCGGGGCTGCGCGGCGGTGCTTCTCGCGCGGGCCCGGCCGGAAGATGTCGCGGTAGTCGGTCCAGTTGGCTACCACCACGAAGATGCCAAAGGCCAGGGCGGTGAAGGCCAGCACGCTGACGATCACCACCGCCGTCCAGTGTACGGGCAGCGCCCACTGATCCGGCTCGAAGAACAGCCGGGCGAACTGGCGGCCGAAGTTCATCCCGAAGAAGCCGGTCAGCACCGCGCCGGCGCCGAGGATCAAGCTCAACATGGCCAGCCGGTTGACCGCCTCGGTGTTGCGCATCTGGTTGTAGTTGTGCAGCGAGGCGTCCAGCTTCTCCAGCTCGACTTCGATGCCCACCTTCATCGGCTCCAGCCGGTACTGGCGGCACTGGAGCGCGAAGTGCTCCATCTCTTCGTCCTTGTTGGCCAGCTCCTCGAAGTACCAGTAATTGGAGAAGTGGAGGAACTCGGCGCGCAGGGCGTTGGCCAGCCGCATATTGTCCAGCGTCAGCTTGCCGTCCTCCTGATCCAGGTAGAGGCGCTTTGAGACCAGCGCGGTGCGCTCGTTGAAGTTCAGCAGCGTGGCGCGGTAGAACAGCGCCACCAGCGTCATCAGGTAATAGCGGGAGTCGAACATGCGGTGGATCAGGAAGCCCTCGCGCAACCGGTGCTCGTCGCAGTCGCGCGTGCCGATGGTGGCGGTGATGTTGCTGTAGCTGGTGAAGCCGTACCAGGTGCCCTGGTGGGCCCAGCGGCGGTAGAGGTTCTCCTTCATCAGGGCGCGGGTGAATTCCTGCTCGTAGCGGTAGGCGGGGCCGTCGCGGTCCACGTAGAGGAAACGGCTCAGCAGCACCTGGTAGTCCTCGGAGTGGATGAAATCGGGCGGGACGGCGCCGGGGTCCACCGCGAAATAGGTGTAGACGATCATCCGCTCGTCCAGCACGGGTTCGTATTCCTGCTGGGCGTAGTCGCCGAAGTAGACCAGCGAGGTGATCGTGCGGGCGAGCGGCGGCAGGAAGCCGATCATTTCGCCGGTTTCGAACTTCTCCTCCACCAGGACCTCGCGGGCGCCGTTCTGTTCGAGCACGAAGGTCATGCGGTTGGGGATGCGGCCCTCGCGGACCTGGCGGCCGCTGGAGGGGTAGACCTTACGCATGGACTCGTTGATCCAGAGCGCCTCGGTGACTGGCAGGCGGAAGGCCTCGACGCCGATCGAAAGGACGCCGATGCCGTTGGCGAAGAGGAACAGCCGCAGGTCGGTGACCTCGACGGTGGCGCGGCGTCCCTTGTTGTCTTCAGCCTCGTACCAGAGCTTCTTGCCGGCCAGCGGGATGCGATAGCAGCGCAGCAGGGATTCCTTCTCGCCAGCTTCGCCGGATTCCTCGGTGGTGTCGAAGAAGACGCGCCGCACGAAAGGATGGAAGAAGACCATGTCCTGATAGGCTGGCGAGTCCATGTCGAAGCGGGTATAGGCGGCGCGGCGCCAGCCGCCGAGCTTGTCCGACACCGGCGAAGCGCCCGGCGCCGCGTGGGCGGTGATCCACTCATCCAGGCCGTCGATCCAGTGCTGATGGCGCGCCCAGATCTCCGGGTGGTCCTTCAGCACCGCCTGCTTGTCGATCGAGAAGGGAAACAGGAAGTAGGTGTGGAGGTGGAGGATGCCGGCGGGCTCCATGGGGGCATTATAGTGCGCCCGCCAGCACCATCGCGGCCAACTCTTCCATCCGGTCCACCAGCAGGTCCGGGGGCTCGTCGCGGAAGCTGTCGGGCTGGAAGCCGTAGGTGACGCCGCAGGCTTTGACGCCGGCGTTGCGGGCGGTGCGGATGTCCACCGCGCTGTCGCCGACGACCATGGTGCGCTCGCGCGCGGCGCCGCATTCCGCCAGCAGCGCTTCGACTCCGACAGGGTGGGGCTTCTTGTACTCGAAGCTGTTGCCGCCGTAAATGGCGCGGAAGTTGGTCGCCAGCCCGAGGCCCTCGAGGATGGCGCGGCTGATGCGCACCGGCTTGTTGGTGAGCACGGCCATGGTGACGCCGGCCTGGCGGAGCTGATCGAGCGCTTCAGGCACGCCGGGGTATGGCCTCGTGTAATCGAGCTTGTGCTCGCCGTAATAGTTGAGGAAGAACAGGAGGGCCCGCTGGACGTCCTCTTCGCTGGCCTCGGGGCCGAGGGCGCGGCGGATCAACACCGGCGCGCCGTCGCCGACGTAGGAGTGAATGAGGTGGTTGTGGATCGGCGGCAGGCCCAGGTGCGCGCGGGCCGCGTTGACGGCCTGGGCCAGATCCTCCTTGGAGTCGATCAAAGTGCCGTCGAGGTCAAAGATGAGCAGGTCCATCACGTATCAGACGATCGCTTGGCGAAAGAGCGGATACACGAACAGCACCGCGTGTGAACGGCAGGGCATATAAACCATCCTACTACGGGTGCGCCCGGCTCCCGGCGGCATCAAGGACCGCCATCCGGCCCGGGCCGATGGAAGGCTTCACCCGCTCCTCATCGGCCCAGACCTGGGAGGCCGCGTCCGGCAGCCAGACAGTGCCGGCCGCCGGCAGCGGAGCAAGACCCTGCCGGGCCCGGCGGGGACCGGTGGCGATGGTCCGCTTGCTGTCCGCGCTTACGCTGAACGGGCGTTGTGAGCGAGCCAGGGTGCGGCCCGCGAACTCCAGCGAGCTGCCATCCCCCATCACGTAGCCCACGACGTTGCCGGCAGAATTGGTGCGGACCATAGCCATCAGCGCATCGGTTTTCAGTTTGCCGGCGGAGAGGGGTTGTCCTGGGGAATCGGCGGATTCCTCGGGCTGCCACACGATCAGGTCGCGGAAGTTATCGCCCTCGACCACCAGGCTGGCGGAGCGCGGGTTGCCCTCGACTTCGGGTCCCCGGTACATGCGCGGCTCAGGCGCGCCCTTGCGCCACGCGGCCGCCACCGCGACATACCGAGCCCGCACCGCGCGGCGGTTCACCCTGAGCAACCCCAGCTCGATCGGGTAGCGTCCCTCGCCGCCTTTGACGACCCGGAAGTCGTGCTGCGGCGCGGCCGGCTCAAGGAAGGCGATCCCGCAGCGGGCGTTGGCGCCTTCGAGCAGAAACGGCTGGTCGAATGTGCCGCTGCCGGCGAGAGTCTGTGCCGGCGTGTACCACTGCCAGTGATAGTCGTGCTCGCGGTCGTCTTTCTGGATGTCGTCGGCCACCACCACGTAAGGATTGGCGCCCTGCTTGACAAACAGGACGCTGCGGTCGGCGCGCGCGGCCGCGGTGGACGTGCGCACCGAACGGTCGGCGTAGGAGAGGCGGGCGTCGCCGCGTACGTAATCGGCGAAATGGCCCAGGCCGACGCCGGTCATGCAGCCGTTGATCGAGCCATCATCCCCGGCGGAGTTGCGGCGGTCCGCCGCTGGCATCCCGCCTTCGTCAACGATGACGATGTTGTGCTCGAAATCCACGCCATGGTGCTCGTGGCTGTAAGAGAAGACGTTGGCGTGAGTGGCAAACGGCTCCCCGAAGGCGGTGAACAGGAAGCTGTTCATGTCGTAATGCGTGTGATTGGCGTTGGCGTGGCGGGTGACAAACACGAACCAGGACGCCCGCTCGTTGTCCCACTCGTTGCGGGAGAACACGTTGCCCGCCCGGTAACGGTCGATCTCGAAATAGAACGAGGTGCGCAGGTCCAGCGTTCCAGGCGAGGCCGGTTCCAGGTTGTCGGGATATAACAGGAAGAGTAGGATGGGGTCGGTCCGGTCGCGGTCAGCGTACTTCTCGAAGGTCCAGAGACCGGCCTTGTCGCCCAGCTCGCGGATGCCGTGAAGGTAGATGGATTGGAAGACCCGCCGGCCGTAACCGGTGTTATCGCCGACGGGGCCGCAGCCGCCCTGGGGCATCCACTGGTGGCGCAGGTAGTGCATGGCGTTTACGGCGCCGGTCCCGGCGATGATGTCCGGACCGCCGGTGCGGCGCACGGCCTCGGCGAACTGGGTCGGATTCCTGTGGTAGTGGGCGTAGCCTGGACCTTCGTTGCAGACGCCGTTGGAGCGCCAGGTGGCTGGGAAGTAGTTCTCTTTGACTTTGCGGAAGCAGGTAGAGAACCACCGCTCGAAATCCGGGTGCTTCGTTTCGGCCCGAATGGCGGTCAGCAACATGCCCTGGGCGCCCACCGGAATGGCCCCGCAGTTGTAGGAAGCATCGCGCCACCACCATCTCTCCGTATGGTCGAAGAGGGCGGCGTTCCATCGTTCCAGGCTCGCCAGCACGGTCGCACGCTCCTGGGGAGTCATCAACGGGTGGAGCCAGTCCCAAGCGACGGCGAACGCCCTGGGCCAGTGCTCGGTGGCGAAGAAGTCGCTGTCCACCACGCGGAAGAACTCTCCTGGGTCGATCCCGGTGGCAACAGATTGGAACAGCTCCACCGCCTTCCGGCCGATCCGTTCATCCCTTTCCACCTGGAAGACGAGGGCCATCGACTCGAGTTGGTGCGCCAGCCGAGAGCCGTCGCGGCCCACCGCCTGCTTCACTGTCAGCTCTGAGTCGTAGTCACCGAGCGCCGTCTCCCTGACTTTCCGGTATGCGTCGCCCGCCAGGCCGGCGCCTTTCGCGCGCTTGCGCATGGCGGGCAGTTCCTGGTCACTAAATACGATCCCCGGGTGTGTGCCAGGTGTGACCACCGTGTAGGCTGGAGTGGCTCGGACCAGAGGGAGAGCTAACAATGTCCGTCTCGTCATCATGGTCTCCTCGGAGGAGCCAGTATAGCGGGAAAACCGGGGAACGTTCCGTCTGTCCCCGGGTTTCGGTTTAGAATAAGAGCGGGGTAAGGCCTGATGGGAAACTGGAGCTTAGCGCAGAAGTGCATGGTGTGCGTCTTGTTGGCCGTTGTGCTGGTGGCCGTGGCGTGGTCGCAGGCCAGCACGGCCACCGTCAGCGGAACCGTTCGCGATCAGTCGGGCGCGGTGCTTCCCGCGGCTGCGGTGGCGCTGACAAACACGGCAACCAACGTCACGCTGAAGACCACCGCCAACGCGGTGGGCTTTTACATTTTCCCGGGCATCGTGCCGGGACCCTACCGGCTGTCGGTTGAGGCAGCCGGGATGCAGAAGTTCGAAGGGACACTGACCGTCCAGGTGCAGCAGAGCGCGGTGGTAAACCCGGTGCTGCGGGTGGGACAGACGGCGACCGAGATCACGGTGCAGGACTTCACGCCGATGCTCAGGGTCGATAACCCCACCTTGGGCCACGTTCTGGAGCGCGAGCGGATCGAGCAGTTGCCCATTAACGGGCGGAATGTCGCGTCGCTACTCCAGACGGTTCCCGGAATGGAGGACAACCGGGCCTACGGTCAGAAGACCGGTTCGCACGAGATGGTGCTTGACGGCGCAGCCATCACCAACCGCTTTTGGGGTTACACGACCCTGCGGCGGCCGCCCGGGCTGGACACGATCCAGGAGTTTACGGTGGAGAACAACAACTCCTCGGCGAAGTTCACCCGGCCGACGACGGTAGTGCTCTCGAGTAAGACCGGCACCAACAACTTTCACGGCACGGCGTTTGAAACGCACCGCAATTATCGCATCGGCACGGCCCGGCAGCGGACGGATACCTGGACGGATCCGCCGTTCATGGTTCGGAACGAGTTTGGCGCGTCCGCGGGAGGCCCGGTGTACCTTCCCAAGGTTTACGAGGGAAGGGACCGCACCTTCTGGTTCACCTCTTACGAGGGGAGGCGCTACGCCGGCCGGACGCGGTGGGACGCTTCGGTGCCGACGGAAGCCATGCGGAAGGGCGACTTCCGCGGCCTGGTCGATTCACGCGGCAACCTCTCCAAGATATACGACCCCTGGACCACCGATCCGCAGAACTGGGGACGGCAGCAGTTCGCTTACGCCGGACAGCCCAACGTGATCGACCCGAACCGGATCAGTCCGCTGGCCAAGCGGTTGTTCGAAATCACGCCCCTGCCGACGCATCCCAACGTCAGCCCGCTGCTGGACAGTAACTGGTGGGGCGTGGGGCCGGACTGGCAGCGCGAATGGACCTCCACCACGCGTATCGACCACCGAATCACGGACAATGACCGTTTCTTTGCCCGTTACACCCAGGGTGACACCAATGGGCTGGCACAGGAGTGGAACCTGCCCTATCTCGACTGGGTGCCGGGGAGCGTGTCCAGGCGAGCTCCCAACAAGAGCCTCGCTCTTTCCCACGTTCGGACGTTCTCGCCGACCTTCTTCAACGAAGTTCTGGCCAGCGCCGGGCGGGAGACCTGGTCGAAGGCAACGGGCGAACTGGGGGTCAGATATGCGGATCAACTGGGGCTGCCCAACCCGTTCAGCGTTGGCGGCTGGCCGTCGCTGGACAGCACCGGCCTGAGCGGTTACACGTTCCAGAGCGACAGTTCGCAGGGCTTTTGGAACACCCACGTCATCGTCGATGACAACGCGACGAAGATCGCCGGCAGGCACGAGCTTCAGTTCGGCTTCCACCACCGGTACGAACAGTTGAACATTCTCCCCGACCAGCAGGCGCCGCAGGGCAGTCATAGCTGGGGCAGCCTGGCGACGGCGCTGTACGACCCGAGCACCTCGCGTACGAACCCGCTGGCCACACCTTACACTGGGCACAGTTTGGCCGGCATGTTCCTGGGTACGATAGAGACGTACCGCAACCGCTTCGTGCGCGGCTACTATTACGCGCGGAGCAGAGAATACGCCCTCTATTTCCAGGACAATTACAAAGCGACTACCCGACTGACGCTGAATCTCGGCCTGCGATGGGAGTACTGGCCGGCCTACCAGGAAAAGAACCACTTCATGACGGGCTTCGATTCGGGAAAACGCGCCATCGTGCTCGGGACGACCCCGGAGGAAATGTACCGGCTAGGCGGGACTATACCGGCCATCGTGCAGCGCTACGAGTACCTTGGGGCGAAGTTCATCACTTACAAGGAAGCCGGCCTGCCCCAAGCCCTCATTTACGGTGAGCACAAGAACTTCGGACCGCGACTGGGGGTGGCGTACCGGGCCGGAGACGGCCGCCGTTCGTTCGTTATCCGCAGCGGCTACCGGCTCTCGTACTTCTCGTCGCCGGTCCGAAGTTGGGCGGTGACCATGCGCTCCAACGCTCCGACAACGGCCATCTTCTACAACCAGCTCAACTCGGCCGCTTACTCCCCGGACGGCATTCCCAACTGGTGGATGCGCTCGGCGCCGGCGATCGTGGCGGGCAAGAACAGCACCATGGCCGTGTCTTTGGAGGACGCCAGGAGCCTGACCAGGGGCTCGGCGTCGGTGCTTTACTTCGATCCTCACCAGCCGACCTCGCGCACCCATGATTGGAACTTCACCCTCGAGAAAGAAGTGATGGGGAACACCGTGGCCCGGGTCGCCTACGTGGGCAACCATGGAGGGCGCCTGGACCAGACTCTTTCCGGCAACTCGGCCGTGCCGGACTATATCTGGTACGTCACCACGGGCCTGCCCTTACCCACGGGAGAATACTCCGGTGTGGCGCGCCGGTCCTGGGACCAGACCGTCTACGGCAGCGTGAACAAGTTTCAGAAGTCGGGCTGGTCGAATTATGGCGGCATGCAGTTCGAATTGGAGCGGCGCTACACCAAGGGCTACGGCTTCCAGTTGTTCTATGTGATGGGCAACACGCTCACTTCTACGGCGATGGCGGAACTGGCGGGCGGTATCGCCGAGGAGAACCAGTTTCTGCCGGGGGCAGTGCCGAAAGACTGGAACGAGAGGAACCGATTCCTGAACTACCAGCGCGACACCAGCATTCCCAAGCACCGCGTGCGTTGGAACTGGATTGTCGATCTGCCGTTCGGGAAGGGCAAGCCGGTCGGCCGGAACGCGGGTGGAATTCTCGATCGGATCATCGGCGGGTGGCAGGTGGCCGGAATGGGCTCGCTGCGGAGCACTTACTTCTCGCTGCCGACTGGTATCTATCCGAACGGCAACCAGATCGAACTGTACGGCTACAAGTACCCGATCCAGGACTGTACCAGCGGCACCTGCTATCCGGGTTACTTGTGGTGGAACGGCTACATTGCGGCGGACAAGATCAACAGCTACGATCCGGTGACCGGGAAACCGAACGGCATCATGGGCGTGCCGGAGAGTTACAAGCCGGCGGCGGAGCCGCTCATTCCCTGGCCGAAAAACCCGAACAGGAGCGACCCGATGTACCCCTGGTACGGGACGAACACGGTGTGGGTCACGCTGAAAAACGGCACGGTGCAGCGCATCGCGTACAACGATAACCTGCACCCGTGGCGGCAGCAGTATTTTCCGAGCACGCGCCAGTGGGGCCTGGATGCGTCGTTGTTCAAGCGCATCCCGATCAACGAGCGGGTCTTCTTTCGCCTGAACGCCGACTTCTTCAATGTGCTCAACCATCCCGGCAACCCGTCGGGCATCGGCAGCAGCGGGGTTCTGAGCGTGCGCTTCTCCGGCTCGGGGGCGCGGCAGTTGCAGCTCACGCTTAGGCTGACCTGGTAGCGCCGGAACCCGGAACCCGGGGACAGACGGAACGTTTCCTCAGCGGGGACGGGGAAATCCGGGGAACGTTCCGTCTGTCCCCGGGTTCCGGGTTCTCCAAGCGCGACTGGCCCAGGCAGCGGCCTTGGTCGCGCATCGCCTTGGCAGGCTTGCCTTCGATACTTCTGTGCCGATGGCGGGATCAAGGTTGACCCAGAACACGTCTCCGCGCCGAGGCCGCCTGAGCTCCGACACGGATCACCAGCCCTCGGTCTCAATCGCGTTCCAGTCTTTAAGCACTTCCAGGCGGTCCGGGTCGCGGCTGGCGGCCAAGTACTCCCGATCGAGAGCGCGCTCGCGCGGGCCGAGTCTTTCGCGCAGCGTCTGCTCCACAAAGCGGCGCACTCCACGCGGGCCAGCGGCTGTTGGCGGGAACCCGGGGACAGACGGAACGTTTCCTCACCGGGCGCCGGGAGAACCGGGAAACATGCAGGCTGTCCCCGGTTGCCGGTTGCCGTCTGTCCCCGCTTTCAGAGCTTCTCTTCCGGCGGCTTGCGGAGGCGCTGGTCGAGCGTTTCCTTCCAGAGCTGCTGGATGCGCTCGTAGCTGCGGCGGAAGCCCTGTTTGACTTCGAACGGGGCGGCGGCAACCAGCACGTCCCCAGCCTCGACCACGTAAGGGGCGAGGCGCGAGTTGGCCACCGACTGAGGCGGCGGCTTAGGCGCGAAGGCCATGATGGCCAGCACGATGGCTGCGCCGACCAGCGCGCCGCGCAGCAGGCCGAAGCCGCCGCCGGCCAGCCGGTCCAGCCAGGAAAGCTGCGCCCACTTGAGCGCCTTCGCCAGCATCGCCGCCAGCAGCGCGCCAAGCAGCAGGATGCCGAAGAACAGGATCACGAAGCCGATGAAATGAGCGAGCTCCTTGGAGCTGACGTACTCGTAGAAGAAGGCGCCCACTGTGCCGTGGAACCAGAGCCCAAAGAACAGGCCGAAAATTACGGCGACGAAGCCGATCAGCGAGCGGGCGAAGCCCTTCACCAGGCCCGCCACCATCGAGGCGGCCAGGATGAGACCTAGCACAACGTCGAGCCAGTTCATAGTGTCTTTCCCGTCAGGGCGCGGTAGGCGTCCTTGTACTTCTCGGAGGTCTTCAGCGCCACCTCGGGCGGTAGGGCCGGCGCAGGCGGCTGCTTGTTCCAGTGGATCGATTCCAGGTAATCGCGCACGTACTGCTTGTCGTAGGAAGGCTGGGGGCCGCCGGGCCGCCAGGTCTCGCGCGGCCAGAAGCGCGAGGAGTCCGGCGTGAGCACCTCGTCGGCCAGCACCAGCTCGCCGTCGATGAAGCCGAACTCGAACTTAGTGTCGGCGATGAGGACGCCGCGGGTCTCGGCGTAGTCGGCGGCGCGGCGGTAGATCTTCAAGGTCACGTCGCGCAGGCGCTCGGCCAGCTCGCGGCCGACCACGGCGGCGGCCGCCTCCATCGAGATGTTCTCGTCGTGGCCGGTCTGGGCCTTGGTGGCCGGGGTGAAGACCGGCTCCGGCAGCTTGTCGCTCTCCTGGAGGCCCGGCGGCAGAGGGATGCCGCAGACGGCGCCGGTGCGCTGGTAATCCTTCCAGCCGGAGCCGGAAAGGTAGCCGCGCGCGACGCACTCCACTTCGAGCATCCGCGCCCGCCGCACCAGCATCGAGCGCCCCTCGAGCTGCTCGCGGTAACGGGGCAGGGGATCGGGATACTCATCGACGTTCGCGGTGAGGAAGTGGACCGGGGTGACCTCGCGCAGGAACTCGAACCAGAAGATGGAGAGCTGGGTGAGCACCTTGCCCTTATCGGGAATGCCGGTGGCCAGGATGTAATCGAAGGCGGAGATGCGGTCGGTGGCGACGATGAGCAGGTAGTCGCCGAAAGAGTAAATGTCGCGGACCTTTCCGCGTGCGTGGCGCTGGAGGCCGGGGAGGTCGGTTTCGAGCAGGATCATGATTTCGATGTCTCCTCCCAGCTCATCTCGCGGCCGCGGACGCAGGCCTCGAGGGCCATCACCGCCGTGAGAGTGCTTTCGACGGCGTGGAAGGCGGCGTTCTCGATCTTGCCGGTGCGGCAGCCCTCGATGAACTCGTTGACGTGGTCCTCGGTGATGTCGTGCTTGGTGACCGCCTGCTCGGGCGGCTGCTTGTCCCGCCAGATGGTGTAGCCACGGCGGGAGACGTTGACGGCGCCCTTCTCGCAGATGAAGGTCTCCGAGACGTCCTGGAAGCTGGGCGTGCGGAACTGGTTGGCGCTGTAACTGAAGATCACGCCGTCGCCGAACTGGAAGGTGACGCCGACGTTGTCGTAAATGTCGCCATACTTGCGGATCTGGCGGCTGCCGTAGCCGGAGGCGCGAACGGGGTGCGAGCCGGTGAACCAGTTGACCACGTCGATGTTGTGGCAGTCCTGCTCGATCAGGATGTCGCCGGAGAGCTCGCGGTAAAAGAACCAGTTGCGGATCTTCTCCTGCTCGGGCGGGTGGCCGGTCTTGAGCGGGGGGCCGTTGCCCAGCCAGGCGGCGCGCACCATTTTGATGGCGCCCAGCTCGCCCGAGCGCACCACCTCGTGCGCCTTACGGTAGTCCTTGCCGTAGCGCTGCTGGTAATCGACGGTGATCCGCTTGGTGGGGTCGGCCTTCCTGGCGGCCGCCTCCACGCGGCGGCAGCCGGCGGCGTTCACCGCGGCCGGCTTCTCCATGAAGATGTGCTTACGGGCGGCGACGGCGGCTTCGAAGTGCTCCGGGTGCAGGAACGCGGGCGTGGCGATCAGCACCGCATCGACGTCGCTCTGAAGCAGCTCGTTGTGGTTCTTGAAGCGCCGGGCGCCGGAGTATTTCTTCTGGGCGGCGTCGAGCTGGTCGTCGTAGATGTCGCAGATGGCGGTGACCTTGGCGAACTCGTTCTTGGCGAAGATGCCGCTGACGTACATGCCGCGGTTGCCGCAGCCGATCAGGCCGAGGGAGATGGCGGATGAGGCCTGGGACCCGCGCACGGCGGCCGGCGGAACGACAGTGAAGGCGGCCGATTGGATGAAGGCGCGTCGGGTGGGATTCTCGCGCATAAAATCCTCCTGTGAGCTTGTAGCTCGTAGCTTGTAGCCCGTAGGGGGGCAAGCCACGAGCCACAAGCCACGAGCTATTATACTGAGGATTCCGTATGAAGCTGTCGGTGCTCATCCCGGTCTACAACGAGCGGACGGTGGTGGAACGCTCGCTGGCGCAGGTGCTGGCGGCGCCGCTGCCGGAAAACATGGAGCGGGAGCTGATCATCGTGGACGACTGCTCGACCGACGGCACCGGGGCGATCCTCCAGCGGCTGGCCGAGGCGGAGCCGGCCATCCGGCTGTTCCGCCATCAGCGCAACCAGGGCAAGGGCGCGGCGGTCCGCACCGCCATCCAGCAGGCCGCCGGGGACTTCGCCATCATCCAGGACGCCGACCTGGAGTACGACCCCAGCGAGTACCCGCGCATGCTGCGGCCGCTGCTGGACGGCCACGCCGACGCCGTATTCGGCTCGCGCTACCTGGCGGGCGAGCAGACCCGCGTGCTGCCGTTCCGGCACTCGATGATCAACAAGTGCCTCACGCTGCTCTCCAACCTGTTCTGCAACCTGAACCTGACCGATATGGAGACCTGCTACAAGGCCTTCCGCACCGACCTGCTGAAGAGCATCCCCATCCGCTCCAACCGGTTCGGCTTTGAGCCGGAGATCGTCATGAAGTCGGCCAAGCGGAAGTTCCGCATCTACGAGGTGCCGATCAGCTACCACGGGCGCACCTACGAAGAGGGCAAGAAGATCGGCTGGAAGGACGGGATCAGGGCGCTGGGGACGATCCTGCACTTCTGGGCGATCGACGACCTGTACGTCGAACCATACGGCCGCGGCCTGCTGAACAACCTGACCGGGACGCCGCAGTACCTGAGCTGGCTCGCCCGCATCCTGCGGCGGCACACCGGAGACACCGTGCTGGAGATCGGCGCCGGCATCGGCAACATGGCCGGAAGGCTGATGGGCCGCAAGCTGCGCTACGTGGCGGCGGAGAAAGACCCGCTGTACCTGCACGCGCTGAACAACCGCTTCCTGCGGACGCCCAACGTCTCGGTGCGGCGCCTGGACCCGGAGGCGCCGGCCGATTACGCGGGTCTGGAGGAATCCCTCGATACGGTGCTGTGCCTCAACGTGCTGGAGTTCCTCGACGAGCCGGCGCGCGCGGTCAGCGCGATGAGCGCCGCGTTGAAGCCGGGCGGGGCGCTGCTGCTGCTCGTGCCCCAGGGGCCTTCGCTCTATTGCGGCATCGACCGGCGGCTGGGCCATAAGCGGCGGTTCCTGCGGACAGAGTTGGAGCGCCTGCTCGGCGCGGCCGGCTTGCGTGTGGAGAAGGTCTACCAGCTCAACCGCATCGGCGCGCTGTCCTGGTGGCTCTACGGCGGGCTGCTGCGGCGCCGCTCGATCAACAAGCTGACGCTGAAGATCTTCGACAAGACGGTCTGGCTGTGGCGGCGGCTGGACCCGGCGCTGCCATGGCCGGGGCTGTCGGTGATCGTGCTGGGGAGGAAGCCGGCCTGATCATGCGCGCGGCCGGCCTCGACTACCAACACCGGCAGCTCACCGAAGGCGCGGTGCCCGAGCCGCGGCTGGAGAGCGACGACGGCGTGCTGTTCCGCGTGCACGAGGTCGGCGTCTGCGGCACCGACCGTGAGCTGGCCGCCTTCTCGCTCGGCTACCCGCCCGAGGGCGAATCGTTCCTGGCGCTCGGGCACGAGGCGCTGGGCCGGGTAGAGGAAACCGGGCCGGCGGTCACCACCCTGCGCCGCGGCGATTGGGTGGCGCCGTCGATCCGGCGCCCGTGCCGGCCGCCGTGCGCCTCCTGTGCCCGCGGGCGCCGCGACTTGTGCCTGACGGAGGGCTACCGCGAACGCGGCATCTTCGGTCTGCACGGCTACTTCACCGATTATGCGGTGGACGCCGCCGCCGACCTGGTTCGCGTGCCCGAGGAGCTGGTGGATGTCGCGGTGCTGATCGAGCCGCTCAGCGTGGTGGAAAAGGCGGTCGAGCGGGCGCTGCGGCTGGCCGAGGCGCCGCCGGTCACCGCGCTGGTGCTGGGCGCGGGGCCGATCGGCATTCTGGCGGCGCTGAGCTTGCAGGCGCGGGGGCTGGAGGTGTCGCTCGCGTCGCTGGAGCCGCCCCAGCATCCGCGGGCGCGACTGGTGCAGCAGGCGGGCATCCGCTATCTGTCCGCGCCGGACTCGAAAGCCGATGTCATCGTCGAGGCCACCGGCTCGGCGGAGGCGGCGTTCAAGGGATTGCGGTGGCTGGCGCCGCTGGGTGTGTGCGCGCTGCTCGGGGCCGCCAACGCCCTGGGCGAGGCGCCGTTTCTGGACCTGATCGTCAACAACCAGGTGGTGTTCGGCAGCGTGAACGCCAGCCCGGACTCTTTCGCGCTGGCGGTGGAGGACCTGAAGCGGTTCGACCGCGGCCTGCTGCGGCGGATGATCCGGCGCGCGGGCCGCGGCTCGTACCGGGAGACGATTCCAGCCCCGCCAGGCGAAGCCGCCAAGATTGTGCACGTAATGGCGGAATGAATACACTGGTAGAGATCATGGCTTACCAGTTTCGCCAAGCCCTCTGCAACGAGCTGTACGAGAAATGGTCCCTGGCGGACACCTGCAAGTCGGTGCGCAAGATCGGCTACAGCGGCATCGAGATCGCCCCGTTCACGCTGGCCGAGGACGCGACCGCGATCCCGGCCGAGAAGCGGCGCGAGTACCGCTCGATCATTGAGTCGGAGGGGTTGAGGTTCGCGGGCCTGCACTGGCTGCTGGTCAGCCCCAAGGGGCTGCACGTGACCGCGGCCGACAAGGCGGTGCGCGAGCGGAGCTGGGACTTCCTGAGCCGGCTGATCGACTTCTGCGCCGACCTGGGGCCGCGCGGGGTGATGGTGTTCGGCTCGCCCAAACAGCGCGGCTCCAGCGGGGGCTTGAGCACGGCTGAGGCCAAGAAGTACTTCATCGGCGGGCTGGCCGGGCTGGCGCTCCACGCGGTCGAGCGCGGGGTCACCGTGCTGGTCGAGTCGCTATCCAAAGAACAGACCGACGTGGTGAACACGGTGGACGAGGCGGCCGAGATCGTCAAGACGATCGGCAGCCACGGCATCCGCACCATGTTCGACACCCACAACGCGGTGGACGAGACGGAGCCGCACGACGCGGTGGTGGACCGGCACTTCGAGCTGATCCGCCACATCCACGTCAACGAGATGGATGGCCGGCACCCGGGCACCGGGAATTACGACTTCAAGCCGTTGCTGCGGGTGCTCAAGCGGCGCAACTACGACGGCTGGGTCTCGCTGGAGGCCTTCGATTTCACGCCGGGCG
Organism: Acidobacteriota bacterium; assembly: GCA_038060875.1. Lineage (GTDB taxonomy): Bacteria > Acidobacteriota > Terriglobia > Bryobacterales > Bryobacteraceae > JBBTDS01. The sequence goes on from JBBTDS010000048.1 coordinate 15,296, forward strand.
CGGAGAAGGTGGCCACCGAGTCGCTGCGGTTCCTGGAAGCGGAGATCGCGCGGTTGTAGCCGGCCTGCCTCATGAGCAAATACGTCGTAACCGGAGGAGCCGGGTTCATCGGCTCGGCGCTGGTGCGCGGGTTGCTGCGCGAGGGCGCGGGTACGGTAGTGGTCATCGACAACCTCCTCACCGGCAGGGAAGAGAACCTGGCAGAGGTGCGCGAGCAGGTAGACTGGCGCCGCGCCGATATCCGTTCCTACGAGGAGATCGCGCCGCTGGTGCGCGGCGCCGAGGTGGTGTTTCACCTGGCGGCGATTCCCTCGGTGCCGCGGTCGATCGCCGAGCCGGCGCTCTCACACGAGGTGAACATCGACGGCACCTTCCAGGTGCTGCGGGCCTGCGTGGACGGCCGCGTGGGGCGCGTGGTCTATGCGGCATCCTCGTCCGCCTATGGCGACACCGAGGTGCTGCCGAAGGTCGAGACGATGGCGCCGCGGCCGAAGTCGCCCTACGCGGCGCAGAAACTGCTGGGAGAGTATTACGCCGGCGTGTTCCACTCCTGCCTGGGCCTGGAGACGGTGAGCTTGCGCTACTTCAACGTGTACGGCCCGCGGCAGGATCCGTCGAGCCCGTACTCCGGGGTGATCTCCGTATTCATGAAGGCGCTGCTGGAGCGCCGGCCGCCGACCATCTTCGGCGACGGCGAGCAGTCGCGCGATTTCACCTTTGTCGAGGACGTGGTCGAGCTGACGCTGAAGGCGGCGCGGGCGGGTGGCGTCGCCGGCCGCCTGTACAACGCGGGCAATGGAAACCGCTACACGTTGAATCACGTCTGGGAGCTTTTGCGGCGGATCGAGGGCATCGAGCTGCCGGCGGTCCACGGCCGGCCGCGCGAAGGCGACGTGCGGCATTCGCAGGCCGATACGTCGGCGGCCACGCGCGACCTGGGCCACGCGCCGCGCTTTACGTTGGAGGAGGGTCTGCGCCGTACGCTGGCGTGGTATCGGGCCGCGGATGAACGCGGATGAACGCGAATCGGAGCATATGAGAACGCTTTCCTGTGTGGCTTTGTTCTTGCTGGCCGGCGGCGCTGCCGCGGCGCAGACCTATGAGATCTCGGTGCTGGCGGCGTACCCGCGCATTGGCCGCGCCCCGCTGGGCTCCATCTCGGAGATCAGGCCCAGGGACGACGATACCCGGCTGAAGGGCGAATACGGCTACGGCGCGCGGCTGACCCGTAACACCAAGGGCTACTACGGTCACGAGGGCGGTTTCATTTACAGCCGCGGGACGCTCCGAACCACGACGCGCAAGGAAGAGGGCCGGACGGTCATCACCACCACCCACCAAGGCAAAGTGATCTTCCGGCAGGCGTTCTACAACTTCCTGATGTACTTCATGCCGAATGGCGAGCGCTTCCGCCCCTTCATCACGGTGGGTTTGCAGGCGCACCAGTACGGGGCGCCGGCGATCCCGGGATGGGACCTGGGCGGGACGAGAAGCTACGGCGGGAACTACGGGGGCGGGATGAAGATCAGGCTTTTCAAGAACGCGCTGGTGCGCTTCGACGTCCGCCAGTACATCGGCGGCAAGCCCTATGATCTGACCTTCGAGGACCAGATGAAGTCGGGCGGGCTGCTGCGCCAGTGGGAGGGTTCCTTCGGGGTGGCGATCACGTTCTGACCCGCGCCGCAACGGGCACGGCGGTTAGGTGTACACTGAAACCGGAGTTGTGCACATGCATGGTAGGCTGCCGTTGATTGCAGTCATGGTGCTGGCGCCGGCGTCGCCGGTCCATGGCCAGGACTATCGCGCCAGGGTGCAAGGGATCGTAACCGACACGTCGCAAGCCGTCGTGCCCGGCGCCCATCTCGTCTTGCGCAACACCCAGACCGGCGTGGCCGTCGCCCGTGAAGCCAATGCCAATGGCCAGTATGTGTTCGATTTCGTCGAACCGGGCGCGTACACGCTGGTTTGCGAGCACCCCGGCTTCAACAAGTTCGTCCAGGAGAACCTTGCCGTTCAGGTGCGCGGCGACGTCACCTTGAACATAACGCTTCAGGTGGGCCAGGTGACCGACACCGTCACGGTGTCGGAGACGCCCGTGGCCTTGCAGTTCAACTCCAGCACCGTCGAGATGCTGGTGGACCGGAAGATGCTCGAAGAGCTGCCGCAGCTTTCGCGCAATCCCTTCAACCTGGCGACGCTCGACCCAGCGGTGGTGCACCGCTACTTCACCCCGGACAAGCGGTTCCCGTTCTTCATGTACACGTCGAGCAACATCGACCTGGGCGGCGACACCTCGGGGAAAAACGATCTGCTGCTGGACGGGGCGCCGCTGATGATCGGCAACAAGGGTTCCTACGCGCCGCCGATGGACTCCGTCCAGGAGTTCACGGTGCAGCAGAACAGCGTCGATGCCGAATTCGGGCACAGCGCCGGCGGCATCATGAGCGTGGCGATGAAATCGGGCACCAACGACGTGCACGGCACGGCGTACTATTTCGGCCGCAACCCGGCGCTGAACGCGCGCTCTAATGCCATCGACAACAGCCTCAACAAGACCCGGAACAACATCGCCGGCGGCAGCATCGGCCAGCCGCTGAAGAAGAACAAGGTGTTCAACTACGCCAGCTTCGAGACCTGGCGGGTAGTGGAATTCATGTCCCAGGTCAACCGCACCCAGCCGACCGCGCTGGAGAAAGCCGGCGACTTCTCCAAAACGCCGAGCCGGGTCGGGGGCATCCGAACCATCTACGATCCCTGGACCACGAAGCTGGATACGGCCACCAATACCGCTACCCGCACCCCGTTCGCCGGCAACATCCTCCCGCCCAGCCGCATCGACCCCACCGCCAGGCGGGTGATGCAGGATGTCTTTTTGCCCAACAACCCCGGCGATGACATTATGGGGACGAACAATTTCAAAGTGGGGCAATATCGGCGCCACGCGTATTGGAACTTCACCGACCGCCTGGACTGGCAGCTCAACGAGAAGTGGAAGGTGTACGGCCGCTTCAGCCGCTTCGAGAACACGCTGACGCCGGAACGCTACGCCGACTCGCGCGGCCTCACCCAGAACGGCGGCATCATGAACACGGAGAACATCACCGGCGACGCGGTCTACGCAATGACTCCCAGGACGGTGCTGAACCTGCGCTGGAGCTACGCTTCCCTGAAGGACGATCTGGACGATCCGCCATCGGAGATCACCGAAAAGGACCTCGAAGAGTTCTGGCCGAATAACCCGTGGTACAAGTCGTACATCGGGGACCTGAAGAAGTTCTACTACCCGGCGTTCGGCGTTCTCGGACGCGGCAGTTGGTGGTACCAGCACGGCAATACGCAGAACGCTTATGCCCGCGTCTCCCAGCAGCGCGGCTCGCACTACCTGAAGTTCGGGGCCGAGTTCCGGCACTATTCACAGTGGTGCCACTTCCCGTCTTTCATGAGCTTCACCGCCAACAACGCGGCCCTCACCGCCGATACTTACATCAACCCGGTGACGACGATGAGCGGCTCGTCGTACGCCACTTTGCTGCTCGGCGCTCTCAGCGCCGGCAGCATGGGCTACACCGCTCCGCAGGAAGCGCGGGTGAACTTCTACTCGTTGTACTTCCAGGACGACGTCAAGGTGACCCGGAGGCTGGCGCTGAACCTGGGCCTGCGCTGGGAATATGAGTCGCCGCCAGTTGACCTGGAAGACCGTTTCACCCGGTATCTCGATCTTACGCAGCCGATCCCGGAGATGCAGGCGAACCCGCCGCGGATACCGGCCGAGGTGACCGCGTTCGCGAAGATCCCTTATCAGTGGAATGGAGCGCTGGTGTTCGCCGGCGGCGAACAGCGCGGATTGTGGGACGGCTCCAAGCGCGAGTTCATGCCGCGGGTGGGGGCGGTGTACCGGATCAATGACCGGGCCTCGCTGCGATTCGGCTATGCCCGCTATATCGTGCCGCCGATCGACGCGGTGGATGTGCTGCGGGCGCAGGCGCCTGCGTACGGGTTCAGCGTGAGCTCCAGCGTGCTCGGGGTGCAGACCGGCGTCCCGCGGGCGGTGCTGAGCAATCCTTTTCCGCCGGACAACCCGCTGAAGCCGATCCCTGGCAAGTCGTTCGGCCGTTACACCCAACTGGGTGACGGTGTGGCATGGAATTATCAGGACCTGCACACGGGCGTGAACGACCGTTACAACCTTTCCCTGCAGCAGGAGTGGCCCGCCAAGATCGTCTCCGACGTTACGTTCTTCATGAACCGGGGCCATAACTTGCCCTATGGGAAGGCGTTGAACATGGCGGATCCGGACTACAGTTACACTTACAAATCCGCCCTGGACAGGACGGTTCCCAATCCGTTCTACGAGTATCTGACGCTGAATAAGTTCCCCGGCTCTTTGCGGAACTCAAGGACGGTGACTATCGGCAGCCTGCTGCGGCCTTATCCACACTATGGGGGCTTGACCGAGAACAACACACCCGGCGCGCTCAGCCACCAGTACTCGTTCCAAGTCCGGGTGCGCCGCGCGTTCAGCCGCGGGTACAGCTTCATGGCCAACTATGCCACCAGCCTGATCCGGGCGACCACTTTCTTCAACAGCATCGATGAGTACCTTAACCGGATGAGCTTCCAGGACAGCGGCGACCCGCGCCACCGCCTGAATCTTTCCGGCACCTTCGAGCTTCCGCTGGGCAAGGGCCGCCGATACCTCGGCGGCGCTCCACGGGCGGCGGATTTACTGCTGGGCGGCTGGTCGTACAGCCCGCTCGTGACTTACAACTCCGGCGACTGGCTCTCGTTCGGGGCCTTCATCGCGAGCGGGAACCCGATGCTCGACAACCCGGCCCGGCAGAAGTGGTTCGACACGTCGAAGTTCCAGCGCCAGCCGGCATACACGCCGCGCACTAACCCCCTCTATTATCCAGGCCTGACGGGTCCGCGGCAGTGGAACCTCGACAGCACGCTGTCGAAGTATTTCCGCCTCAGCGAGCGCTTCCGCGCCGAGCTGCGGATGGAAGCCTACAACCTGACTAACAGCATTATGTGGTCGGGACCGAACATGTCGATCGACAGCCCGCTGTTCGGGCAGGTGCTGAAGCAGAACAACAAAGGAAGGGAGTTCCAGTACACGCTGCGCTTTCACTTCTGAGCGGCTGCCCGCCGCGGCTGGGCGCTGCGCGCACCGGCGGCGCGTCACAGGCCACAGCAAACGGGCATGACGTTTACCGGAGAGCGCTGACCGCCGGGCAGTCCGCCTCACGGCGGCAGGCGCCGGTTCACGGTCCGGGCTGCTCACCGCAGCAGCGGTTCAATGGAGGCGCGGCTGTGGTTGAAAATCAACCAATATCTGGTTGAATTTAGACCCAAATCCGGATAATATGGTAGGGTGATCCCCCGGCACCTATCCGGCCCGTTGCTCGCTGCCCTCACCGACACGCCCGTAGTGTTTCTCCACGGTGCTCGCCAGGTCGGCAAGAGCACGCTGGCCAAGCACCTCGCCGCTACCGAACATCGGGCCCGCTACCTCACGCTGGATGACGCCGCCTCGCTGGCGGCCGCCCGCCACGACCCGGCGGGCTTCCTGGCCGGGATCCACGGCCCGATCGTCATCGACGAGGTTCAGCGCGTGCCCGAGCTCTTTCTGGCGATCAAGACCGAGGTGGACCGGGAACCCCAGCCTGGCCGCTTGCTACTTA
>JBBTDS010000049.1:0-10814 GCA_038060875.1 Acidobacteriota bacterium
TTGGGTCAGCTACAGCATTTCCGGGGCTTCCAGCGTGGTAAACAAAAACGATGCGGCCGAAGTCCCGCGAGGTCACGCCGCCATTGGGGTCATCCAGTTCGGGCGTGTTAAAGAGGTTGAACAACTCAACGCGAAACTGAAGGCGGACGCGCTCGGTGAGCTGCTGGTTTCGACTCACCGACCAGTCGAAGTTGCGCCGGCCCGGAGTACGCAGGTCGGGCTGCGTGCGCGAATCCGTTCCGAGCGTGAAGGGCTCCGCCGGAGCAAACGCGGCTGTGTCGAACCAGCGGTCCGGCGTCTGGCCTTGCGGGAGCTTTCCGCTGCGCACCCGGACCGCCCGCGAGCTGAGCCCGGGCAGGTTGCTGACGTTCGGAGTGCTGATCACGATCGGGAAGCCGCTCTGAAAGGAAGTGATGCCATTCAGTTGCCAGCCGCCGGCCAGTTGCGCCAGCGCGCCGCGGTCGAGGAAGCGCCGGCCACGCCCGAACGGCAACTCCCAGACATGGCTGATCACCAGCCGCTGCGGCATGTCATAGTCGGCCAGCGAACGATCCGCCCTCAGGTTGTTCGGGTCGGTGACGCTCGTACGGGAGGCGAAGTGCTCCCCGGTGTTGTCGATCAGCTTGCTCGCCGTGTAGGAGGCCAGGAGAGCGAATCCCTGGGCGAACCTCTTGTCCACCTTGACGGTGAAAGCGTGGTAGACCGAATCGCCGACCGTGTCGCGAAACTGGCTGATCGAAACGTAGTGGGGAAAGGGAACCAGCAGTTGCCGCCGCGCGACGGTAGGCGCGCTCAGGGCTCCCGTCTGGATCTTGCCGAAGTAAGGATTCGTCGCCTGGCGGAGCAGCTCGGAACCGAGGGCGAGTTGAGACGCCGGAGCCGCGTTCCGGGCGCGGTTCTGCCACAGGCGCTGGCCGCGGCTGGCTGAATAGGCCGTCTCAACCACGAGGTCCCGCGCGATCTGCCGCTGGAGGCTCGTGGTCCACTGGTGGTTGAACGGCGTCAGGTAATGCCTGAAGGAAGTTGAAATGGTGCCGCCGACGAGTGCGGACGGCGGGATGTCAAAGCCGGTGGCGAACGGATTGGCCAGCGCCGCTCCGATAGGAGGCCGGAAAGGAATCGGGTCGGGAGGTCCCAGGAAAACCGGCGTGCTGGTCTGGAAACCACTGCCGAGTTCATTAGACACCGCGCCGATGCCGCCGTTGCCCTGGGCATAGAAAACGCCGTAGCCGGCCCTCAACACGAGGCGCGGGGCAACCTTCCACGCCACTCCGGCCCGCGGTGCGAAATTGTTGCGATCGGGGTCGGTCTGCCCGCGGCGCTCCCCGGTGACGAAACGCAGCAACCCCTTCTCACGCGTGAGGGGATCCGTCGCGGCGGGGTCGAAGAAGGCAAGCTGGTTGAACCTGTCTTTCCACGGCGTGGTGTACTCGTGTCGCAGCCCGATCTCGAGGGCGAGGCTGCGGGTGAGCCGGATGGCGTCCTGGAAGTAGACGGCTGCGTAAACCTGCAAGGTGGCCAGGGCGGGATCCATCGTGAGGGCCCCGCCGGTAGGCAACCCGAGAAGGAAAGTGGCCAGCCCGTAGCCGGCGGCCGTGGACGCCCGCGCCGGGTCGGGTCCTTGGGTGTAAGCGCGTCCGAAATCGAAGGAACCGGCCGGGCTGCTGGGTGAGTAAGTGTTGTTACGGAAGATCTCGACATCGCCCCCGACTTTGGCGGTGTGGCGGCCGCGCACCCAGGTCAGGCTGCCCTGGCCCTGGCGGTTTTCCTGCCGGCTCAGGCGCAGCGCGGTGGTGTCGGGGCCAAGCGGGGCCGCGTCGCTCACGGTCAACCTGGGAAAAAGTGGCGCCCGTACGGCTGCCGCCATAGTGGGCGCAAACCCCAGGCTGCCCACGTTGAAGCCGCGGCTGGTCGGCAGACTGTCGCGGCGGTTGCGCGTGTAACCGGCGCGGAACTCGCCGAGCAGGTTCGGGCGGAAGGTCACCGCGTCGCTTAGGATAAGGGAGAACGCGCCGCCGGTAATCGGCTCGAGGCTGGTCGAAGTCTGTCGCGGGAACGCGTCATTGACGCGCGCGGTGGAATCACGGACGTACTGCTCCCACCCCCATCTCCCCAGCCAGCGCTGCCGGGATCCGATGGCCTGGTCGATGCGGACGAGCAGGCGGTCAGTATCATTGCTGTCGCTGCCCGCCTGGAGGAAGTTGCGCTGGCCGGTGACCGGATCACCCGGCACGTTCGGCGCCGGAAAGTAGGGGAGAACCTTCAGGGCGACGGGATCAAGGCGCGCGGCGGGCATGCGGTTGCCGGGAAAGGGGGTGCGGAGATAAGCGCCGGGGCGGGACGGGTCTTCACGGGTGGTCTGCGGGTCATAAACCAGAATCGGGCGTCCGGGTGAGAGCAACGTGCCGGAGAAATCGCCGGAGCGTTCCGCCGCCGTCGGCACCGTCGCCACTACCGAACGCGGCGTGCGCTGACGGACGCCCTCCCAGTTCGCGAAGAAGAACGTCCGTTCCCGGCCGCTGTAAATCCGGGGGAGCCAGACGGGACCTCCCAGCGTAGCGCCGAACTCGTTCCGGCGAAAGCCCTCGCGCGGCAATCCGAAGAGGTTGTTGGTGTAAGTGTTTGCGTTGAGCCTGTCGTGGCGGAGGAACTCGTACAGGCTGCCGTGAAACTCGTTACCGCCGGACTTGGTGTAGGCGTTGAGGACTCCCCCGGAAGTCCGGCCGAACTCAGCCGAGTAACTGTTCGTTTGTACCCTGAACTCGCTGACCGATTCCAGCGGAGGCATGTAGGCGGCGTCGTTGGTAGTCGCATTGAGGACCTGGCCGCCGTCGAGCAGGACCGCATTGGCGTTCGACCGGCCGCCGTTGATCAGCGGGCCTGTTCCCGCATTGCCCTTGGGAGTGACCGCGGGCGCCAGCACCACGAGCGCGTAAGGGTTGCGCCCGAGCAGCGGCAGCTCCAGAATCTTCTCCGACTGGATCGCCGCCCCCAACGCGGCGCTCTCCTGTTCGAGCAGCGGAGTGGTTCCGGCCACGGTGATGCTCTGCTCGACCGTCGCAAGTTCCATCCGCAGATCCAACGTCACCGCCTGGTTGACGGTCAGCACCACGTCTTCGACGGTAAGGGAAGCGAAACCAGCCATGCTGGCGGTGACTTTGTACCGGCCCGGCAGCAGAAGCAGATAGTACTTCCCGGCCGAGTTGGCGATGGTGGCCGTCTCCAGCGAAGTGGCCAGGTGCCTGGCAACCACGCGGGTCTCGGCCAGGGCAGCTCCCGAGTTGTCGGTCACCATCCCGGTGATTGCGGCCTTCTCTCCCTGCCCCAGGGCGGGCAGGCTCCAGAAAGAGAGTAAGGCGAACAGAGCGAACTTGCGCAGTGGGGTACGGCTTCGGCGGGTCACAAGCCAGTTTACCAAGTGGTCATGACCGCGAGTAGTAGAATGTATCGTGCCCTGGCGAATGCCCGGCTGGCTCGCAGCCAGTTCCTTCTGTGTCGCCGCCGGGATCGCTCAGACCGCTCAGCCGCCGGTCGTGGCCGTGCGGGCGGCGCGGTCGCCGGTCATTGACGGCGTCATTGAAGAGGCCGAGTGGGCCGGCGCGGCGCGGTTGGAGAACTTCGTGCAGTTCCAGCCGCAGCGCGGCAAGCCGGCCACCCAGCCTACGGCGGCCTGGTTCCTCTACGACGACACGCACGTCTACTTCGCCGCGCGCGCCTACGACGACCGGCCGATAACAGCCCGGCTGACCCAGCGCGATGCCGACACCGCCCAGGACGATTCGTTCACCGTCTTCCTGGACACCTTTCACGACCGGCGCACCTGCTACTTCTTTTCCACCAATCCGCTGGGGGTGCAGACCGACGGGCGGGTGCAGGACAACGGCCGCGTTTACGACATCACCTGGGACGCGGCCTGGCAGGTGGCCGCGCGCCGCGCCCCCGATGGCTGGACGGCCGAGTTCGCCATCCCGCTGCGGGTGGTGCTGTTCCACCGCGGCGCCGCTCGCACCTGGGGCCTCAACCTCGCCCGCACGCGACGCAGCAACCTGGAAGTGGACCTGTGGGGCGGCCCGGCCGAATCCGTGTGGCGTGTCTCGCAGTTCGGCGAACTGCGCGGTCTGGATCTGGAGGGTGGCGGCGCGCGCCCGTACGAGATCATCCCGTACGTCCTCGGCCGCTTCCAGCAGGGCCGTAACCTGCGCGGCGATCTCGGCCTCGACATGCGCTACACCATTCGTCCCGAGTCCACCGTCAACCTCACCGTCAACCCCGACTTCGCCACCATCGAGGCCGACCAGGAGTTCGTCAACCTCACCCGCTTTGAGCCGCAACTGGCGGAGAAGCGCCCGTTCTTCCTCGAAAGCAACGACCGCTTCCGCCAGCGCATCCAGACCTTCTACTCGCGCCGCATCGCCGATGTGGATGTGGGCGGCAAGCTGCTTTCGCGGCAGGGCCCGTGGGACTTCACGCTGCTGTCGGCCCGCTCGCCGCTCGCCGGCTCGCGCCGGCAGAGCGCCAATTACTCGGTGGCCCGTGTGGAGCGGCAGATCCTGAAGTCCTCGACGCTGGGCATGATGGCCGCCAACCGCTCGGCTGGCGGCGAAAACCGCGGCGCCGTGAGCCTGGACACCACCATGTTCTTCACGCGCACCGGCGGCTTCACCGGGCAACTGATCCGCTCGCACGGCCCGTACAAGAACGGGCGCTGGGCCTTCTTCGTCCGTCCCGCTTACGACTCCTCCACCGGCCACTTCCACTTCCGCTACACTCACCTGGGCGATCGCTTCGGCGACAACGTCAACGCGGTGGGGTTCGTGCGCGACGACGACCACCGCGAGATGGACAGCGACATCGAGAAGACCCTGTGGTTTGAGAACGGCCCGGTCGAGCGCGTACTTTTTGAATCGAAGAACAATATCTACTGGAGCCAGCGCGGCGTGCTGCGCAGCTATCACAATGTCGAGACGGTCAAGGTGGATCTCCGCAACCGCTGGAGCCTGGAGGCCGAGCACCGCAACGATTTCAAATTGTTCGAGAAGGGATTTCACAACGACCAGGCGGAGTTCCAGGTGGGCTACAACACGCGGGAGTTTCAGTCCTGGGCGCTGGGCTACGAGAGCGGGCGCAATTTCGACTCCGACCTGCGCGCCCTAAGCGCCCACTTCCGCCGCAAGTTCACTCGGGAGCTGGCCTTCGAGTACCAGCTTTCGCGCGTCTGGCTCGATCCCGATCCGGAACGCCAGGCCAGCCTGATCAACGTCTTCCGCGTGCGCCACAACTTCACCCGCGACCTGTTCCTGCGGCTGTTCTATCAGACCAGCTCGGTACTGGACCGCAAGAACCTGGAGGCGGTGTTCGTTTGGCGCTACAGGCCGCCGTTCGGCTCGATCCAGTTCGCCTTCCAGCGCGGCCGGGCCGCCTTCGGCCAGCGCTCCGAGCAGGGCAACACGTTCTTCCTGAAGGTGGCCCACGTGTTCTGAGTGCGAGTCTCAGGGCGTCGGAGGTGGCGGCGGGCTGGCGTTGCCAACGTCCACCACGATCTTCCAGGAGCGGTCGCGCTGCCGCTTCCAGATGGTGACGTACTTGCCGTGGGAGACTTCGGGCTGGCCGTCCTTGCCTTGCCGGGTGACCTTGGAGCGGCCGTAGGTATAACCGAGGTCACCCGAGACGTCAGCCCCGATGGGTTCCCACCGCAGCGAGTAGCCCGGCGTGGCCAGCCGCTTGATCATCAGCTCGCGGATAGCCGCGCGGCCGCGAATGACGTCGCCGCCGGCGGGCAGCATGATGCCCTCCTCGGCGAAGTAAGACGCCCAACCATCGGCGCCCTGGCCGGCGGTGGCCAGATCGAACTGGCGGTCAATCTGGATCAGGGCCGGACGCTCGTCCCGCTGCCCGGCAAGAAAACCGATGGTCGCGGCCGCAATGACGGCCAGCGCGATCCCAACTCGTGACCTCATAAGCCTCCTTCCATCCTTTTATAATCCAAGTCATGGCCCCGAATGTTGAAGTCCCCCGCCACCTCCTCTCGCAACTGGGTCGGCAGGCGGCGGACATCGAACGCCTGGTGGCGGATCTCGATGAGCAGTCCTTGGCCAGGAGAATAGACCCCGGCAAGTGGTCGTTGAAGGAGCTGGTGTGTCACCTCTGGCGGGTGCAGCAGATCTTCGCGGGCCGCATCGAAGCGGTGCTGAGCGAGGACTATCCCGCCATCCTGCCGTACGAACCGGACGGCGACGCCGAATTCGAGCGGATGGCGGCCCGGCCGCTGGCCGAGTCCCTGCGGGGACTTGCGGCTGAGCGCCAGCGTCTGCTGGCGCGGCTGGAGTCGCTGGATCCGGCCGGCTGGCGCCGCGCCGGCAACCATCCCGAGTTCCCTGACTACGACGTGCGCTTCCAGGTGGAGTACATGGCCTACCACGAGGCGCACCACATCTACCAGATGTTGCAGCGGCGGGCGGCGCTGGCGCGGCCGGGTGATTAGGCCAGGCGGGCAGGTGGCTACTTGTGGTAAGAGTAGCTACATGGTAGTTGTTTCCAGCAGGGAACTCAAGAATCGACTGGGCAAGTACTTGAGTCTGGTGCGGGCCGGCCAGACCCTTCAGGTGACCGACCGCGGCCGGCCCGTCGCGTGCATCCTGCCAGCCGCTGCCCCAAGGGACCGGCAGACGGCGGAGTTGCTGGCCGCCGTGGCGGCTAAAGGGGGCATTTCGGTTGGCGCCGGCAGGCTCGCCAGGAAGCCGAAGCCGACTGTGCTCAAGCCTGGCAAACCGGTGGCGGAAATGATCGCGGAGGATCGCCGCTGATGCTGTACCTGGACACTTCAGCGCTCGCCAAACTCTACATTATTGAAGCGGGCAGGCAGGGCGTGCAGTCGCTAGTCGAGCAAAACAGCGACCGGCTGTTTACGGGAATTGCCACTTACGCGGAACTTCTGGCGGTGCTGGCCCGGTGCTGGAGGGACAGCAGGCTCTCACCGCGACAGTATCGTCTGCAAAAGCGGGCCTTCCTGGCGGATTGGGACGTCTTCCATATCGTTAGTCTGAACCGTGACATTCTGGCGCCGGCCGGGCGCCTGATCGAACGCCACCGGCTGCGCGGTTACGATGCCATCCAGTTGTGTTCGGCCCTGTGGCTCGGCCACCCGCTGTTCGCCTGCTTTGACACGCGCTTGCGGCAGGCCGCGGCGGCGGAGGGGCTGACGGTAGTGCCCTGAACAGCCTCGGGGCAGCGGGCGGGCATTCTACTCCACCTTCACCCCGGTGAGGTCCATCGCCGGCTTGGGGTAGCGCAGCTTGAAGCCTTCCAGCGTCTCGGCGATGATCTCGGAGACGGCCAGGTCGCGAAACCACTTCTTGTCGGCCGGGATGACGAACCAGGGCGCCCAGGGCGTGCTGCACAGGTTGATCGCATCCTCGTAAGCGGCCATGTAGTCCTTCCAGCGCTTGCGGTCCTCGAAGTCGGCCGGCGAGATCTTCCAGTTCTTCGACGAATCCTGGACGCGTTCCTCGAACCGCTGCTTCTGCTCCTTCTGGCTGATATGCAGGAAGAACTTGAGGATGGTGGTGCCGCTCTCGGTCAGCATGCGCTCGAAGGCGTTGATCTGGTCGTAGCGGCGGGACCAGACAGCCCTGGGAACGAGCCGGTGCACGCGCACCACCAGCACGTCTTCGTAGTGCGAGCGGTTGAAGATGCCGATTTCTCCGAAGGCGGGCGCGAGCCGGTGGATCCGCCACAGGTAGTCGTGCTCGGTCTCTATGCCGGCCGGCGCCTTGAAAGGGACGACGTGGCAACCCTGCGGATTCAGCCCGGTCATGACGTGGCGGATGGTGCCGTCCTTGCCGCCGGCGTCCATGGCCTGGTAGACCAATAGCAGGGCGCGCTTCTTCTCCGCGTACAGCAGGTACTGGAGCTCAGCGAGGCGGGCGATGTTCTTCTGCAACAGCCGGGCAGCGGCTTGCTTGCTCTTGATGCCGGCGCAGAAGTCCGGATCGATGTCGGCCAGCTTCAACTTCTTCCCCGGTTCCGCGATCAGCTTACGGCTCAGCTTGGACATGGCAGACCCTCCGTGGGCGCATAACTATGGAGGATAGCGCCGTCCTGGGGTACGGCACAATTCCGGTATCATTGGGAGTCCGGAGGTGCCCGTCAATGCCGAAGGTCATTCTGAGCCTGCTGGCGGCCTCGCTGGTGATGCTGGGGCAGGAGGACGAGATCCGCAAGGCCGAGAAAGCCTGGGCGGCGGCGGTGGTGGCCGGCGACCGGGCGGCGCTGGATCGCATCCTGGCCGGCCAGCTCATCTACGCCCACTCGACTGGAGTCATCGAGACCAAGAGCGAGTACGCGGGCCGGCTCCGGGCCGGCAAGCAGAAGTACGAGGCCATCGAGCACGAGAAGCTCGAGGTGCGAGTGTACGGCGGCGCGGCGGTCGCGCACGCCCACGTGCGCATGCGGGGGCGCAGCGATGCCCGCCCCTTCAACGACCGCCTCATGATGCTGCACCTGTGGGTGCGCCAGGACGGCCGCTGGCAACTGGCCGCCCACCAGACGACCAAGCTGGAGTGAGCCGCTCGGCCGGCGTCGCGGCGGCTATTTCGAGGTTGTGTAGCCTCTTCCGAGAATACCCCGCGAGATGGAGTAGGGGTCGGGCATGCCCGACCCCTACGGCGATGGACGTGACCTATTGTAGGGGCGAGGCATGCCTCGCCCTGTAGTATCCCCGAGAGTCTTCCCGGGATGCACGGATTCCTGCGGGCTAAAGCCCGCAGCGGCGAGCTTCAGCTCGCCGTCTGGTTGCGGCTGCGCCGCGATGTGCCTTGAGGCCGTCACCTAAATCAGGTCCCGATTGATCTCCACGCCCAGGCCGGGCCGCTGCGGCAGGCGCAGGCAGCCTTCCTTGTCCACCAGCGGCGGTTCCTGGAGGATGGAGAAGCCGTGGCCGTAGTCGCCGACCGGCGGATCGTGAAGCAGCTCGATGTACGGCGCGTGCGGCCAGGCGGCGATCAGGTGCAGGTGGGCGATGGTGCCGAGGTTGCCTCCGCCGTGATGCGGCACGATGCGCTTGCCGAACGCCTCGGCCAGCACGCCTATCTTGCGCAGCCCGGTGATGCCTTCGGTCACCAGGCTCTCCGGTTGCAGTATGTCGTAGACGCCGCCGCGCAGCATGGCCAGGAACTCGTGGATGCCGCGGTTGTTCTCGCCGCCGGCGATCGGCAGCTCCACCAGCCGGTTCAGCTCGGCCAGCATGTCGAAGGCGTAGCGGGGCAGTGGTTCTTCCAGCCAATAGCATCTCAGCCGCTGCAATTCGCGGGCGGTCGCTACCGCGCGCTCGAGGTCCCATAACACACCCGGCTGCCAGTTGCCGCTCGACTGCGCCTGGTTGGCGTCGGTCATGATCTCCATGCGGTCGCCGACCGCGGCCCGCACCGCCTCGACCGTCCGCACGTCCTCCTTCATGGCGGCGTAGTGGAGGCGAAGCTTGATGGCCTGCCAGCCTTCGTCGGCCAACTGCCGCGCGAGTCGCGCCCGTTCCTCCGGGGTGGAAAGCTGGATCATGCTGGCGTAGGCCGGCACGCGGTCTTTGACGCCGCCCCAGAGCTTATAGAGCGGCTGCCCGGTGGCGCGGCCGATCAGGTCCCACAAGGCAATGTCGATGCTGGCGCTGCCGCGGTAGGAGGTCCCGGCCGCGTAATAGCGCAGCCGCGCCGCGTGGACCTCGGTGTCAAACGGGTCTTTGCCCACGAGCTGAGCTTTCACCGCGGGCAACAGGTTGGGATCCAAGCCCGGGCCAATGCCGGTGATCCCCTGGTCGGTGTGCACCTCGACAAACGAGCCGCCGCCCACGCGGAAGCTCATCTTGCCGCCGGGGTTCCAGGCCGGTTCGAGCGACCCGGCTTCCTTGACCAGTCTCAGCGGGATCACACGCACGTCGGTGATCTTCAGCCGCGACCGGCCCCGCTCGGGCTGGGCCGCCACCGCGGCCGGCGCGGCGGCCGATGCTAACGCCAGCAAAAGACCTCTTCGCTGCATGGCACGAGGCTAACACAGGCCGCTGGCGGTGCGGCTAGCCGGTTATGCCGAACTCTTCGCCGACGCGGCGGGCGGCGATGCGGGCGGCTTGCGCGCCGGCGGCTTCCTGAAGGCGCTGGATCGGTTCCATCACCGGCTCGCGGCTCAGCGCGAACGTCTGGTGGTGGACGGGCAGCAGAAATTCGGCGCCGACCTCGTTGCCGATCTGCCAGGCCTGCTCCGGGGTGCAGTGGTTGCGGATCCAGGGATTGTAGGCGCCGATCGGGAGGATGGCCAGGTCGAACGGCCGCGAGCCGCGCAGCGCACGGAACAGCGGAGTGATGGCGGTATCGCCCCCGAACAGGAGCCGGTAGCGTCCGGCTTCCAGCACGTAGCCGCCGTAGCCGCGCCAGGTGTCGCGGCGGTAGCGCGAGCCCCAGTGCTTTACCTCGATGGCCCGCAGCGAAACCGGACCGGCGCGCGCCGTCTCACCCCAGCCCAGTTCCCGCACCGACCGGTACCGCTCCGGCCGTATCAGGTCGCTGTTATGGCGGGCCAGCACCACCGCCGTCGCGCGGCTCTCAAGCTTCCGCAGCGAAGGCACGTCCATGTGGTCCATGTGGGCGTGCGAGAGCAGCAGCAGGTCCAGCGGCGGCAGCCGCCGGATGTTCAGCGCCGGCGCCACCAGCCGCTTGGGACCCAGCGTGAGCAGGCCGAGGCCGATCCCGGCCCGGTCGCTGAAAATCGGATCGGTCAGGATCGTGAAGCCGTCGATCTTGAGCAGAACGGTGGTGTGCCCCAGCCAGGCG
>JBBTDS010000049.1:10914-12910 GCA_038060875.1 Acidobacteriota bacterium
GCTACCATTTATTAGTATGCCACTCGGTCGCGTGCCGGCACAGGCCTGCCTCTGGCTCCTGGTTGCCGGGATGAACCCGCTGCCGGCCGCCGACCCCGGCGGCCGCGCCGAGTACGTCGGCGGCACCGTCGCCGCCCTCGCCGGGACGGCCGGCGGAGTAATCCTCACCACCGACCAGCGGTACTTCGAGTTCCGGGCCAGGCCGGCGACGCTCCGGATCGCCTACGAAAAGATCAACCTGCTGGAATACGGGCAGAAGGTGGACCGGCGTTACGCCTTGGGCATCCTGGTCTCGCCGGTGCTGCTGCTGAGCAAGAAGCGCCGGCATTTTCTCACCATTGGCTACGCCGACGAGGAGGGCCGCCAGCAGGCCATGGTCTTCCGCGTGGACAAGAACCACGTGCGCTCAGTCCTGGCCAGCCTGGAAGCCCGAACGGGCCGCCGCGTGGAGTACCAGGACGAAGAGGCCCGCAAGGCGGGGAAAGGATAGTTGCGCATGATTAAGCTCGTAGCACTTGCCATCGCCGCCTGCCTCCAGGCACAGCCGTCGCCCGAGCAGAGCGCGCTCGTCCAACTCCTGTCGCTGCGGCGGATCTATGTGGACCGGCTCTCGGGCGGCGAGACCGCCGTGCAGATCCGCGACATGATCCTCAGCAGCCTGCACTCGGCCAGACTGTTCACCATCACCGAGAACCCGGAGCGCGCCGACGCCTATCTGCGCGGCGCGGCCGAAGACCTGGTGTTCACCGACACCTACTCCTCCAGCGAGAGCCTTAGCGCGCGGGGCAGCGTAGGCGGCGGCTCCGGCGCCAGCCGCGATTCCACCAGCCGCCGCAATTACGCCAGCGTGGGCGTCGGCCAGTCCGAGTCCTCCCGGATTGCCGAACGCCGCCACGAGGCTTCCGCCGCCGTCCGCCTGGTGAACAAGGACGGCGACGTCGTCTGGGCCACCACCCAGGAGAGCATGGGCGGCAAGTTCCGCGGCGCCAGCGCCGATGTGGCCGACAAGATCACCCGGCAGCTTATAAGCGACTACGAGCGGGCCAGGAAACTCCGCCAGCCGCAAGCACCTAGTACCCCACAATAATTAAAAATCATTAAAAAAAGCAACAAAGGCGCTCAAGATCTGTTACACTTGTTCCAGTCGCTATTGACAGATAGCATCCCCGGCGACGGATCCCAGTCCGTCGCCAGCCCCTCTGAGTGAGCCCCGAGTCCCCAGCTCGGGGCCTTTTTATTTGGGCCTCCATACCAGGACCTGCCCCGCCGGGATATCGGCTGGGGCAGGCGCCGCCACATCCGAGCCGGAGCGGCACTCGGCGTCCAGCAGGAAGACCCGCGGCACACACTCCACTCGGCAGAGGCCCGAGCCCGGCCAGACCTGCCGGCCTTCCTTTTGCGTTGGCCAGGCCAGGCACTGAAAGCCCAGCTCGGCAATCTGGGAGGGCTTCGTACCCGGCGGCAGCTCGATGGTGGTGCGAACGGCGCCGCTGCGAGGAATGGCGTAGTCGAGCCGGCCCAGGTTCGAGCTGCGCCACAGGTCCTCCCCGTGGAGCCGCACCAGCACCGCCAGGGCCGAGTCGCGGTTCTCTACCCGTGCTTCCACGTACAGGTAATTGCGCGGGTCGCTTATCTTCTCCCCGTCCACCGTGCCGAAGGCGCGCAGCTTGCCCTCGCGCTTCAGTTCCTGAACCATCACCCGATAGGAAAGCGGAACCTCGTCCATCACCTGCTCGCGGGCGCGGCGCGTCAGGTCAACCAGGCTGGGCGCAGGCTGGTGCCGCACCGGCGAGCGGCCGCGGCCCGACACCATGTTGTTGCGCGTAACCACGAACAGCAACGGATGCGCGCCCTCGCGCCGGCCGCGGAATTCGACCTCCTTGTGGTCGCGGGTCTGGATGGTGGCGCGCGCGAGCTTGCCGTCCGGCCCCAGGTACGCCTTGTAGACGTACTCAATGTCGGTGGTCCGGCCCCAGCGGGCCATCAGCGCGCGCGT
>JBBTDS010000050.1:0-7886 GCA_038060875.1 Acidobacteriota bacterium
GCGACTGACCGAGTAATCGTTCAGCAGGTAACGCGTCTCGAAGTTGTCGGTCCCGTCCAAAATGACCTGGGCGCCGCCGAGCAGCTCGTCGATGTTGGCGGCGGTGAGGTCGGCCACCACCGGCGTCACCTCGATGCCGGAATTGGCCAGCGCCAGCCGCCGCGCCGCCGCGATGGCTTTCGGCAGGCCCTCCTCGGCGTCGGATTCCTCGTAGAGCCACTGCCGCTGGAGGTTGCTGCGCTCGACGTAATCGCGGTCGATCACCACCAACTGGCCGATACCCGCCCGCGCCAGCGCGCCGGCCTGGAAGCTGCCCAGCGCCCCGCAGCCCACGATGGCCACGCGGGCCGCCAGCAGGCGCTCCTGGCCGGCTTCGCCGATGCCGGCGAACACGATCTGGCGCGAGTAGCGTTCCCTTTGCGCGGGGGTCATTCCCAGCCCAATGGTAGCAAGAGCCGATGTTATGATGCACTTCAGTGATCACCGCCGGGGCTCGACGCATTGCCGCCTTCCTCGCAGTGCTCGGATTCTGGCCCGGCGCGGCGTGCCCCGCTCAAGATTACGAGGGCCGGCCGATCCTGGAGATCCGGTTCGCCCCCGAGGCGCAGCCCTATCCCAGGGACTATCTGCTCGAGATCCTGCCGCTGAAAGTCCGGCAGCCGCTCGGCCGCGCCGGCGTGCGGGCCGCCATCGAGCGCCTTTACGCCACCGGGCGCTACGCCGATATCGAGGTGGAGGCCGAGAACCGGCAGGGCGGAGTGGTGGTCAGCTTCCGCACCGAGCCGGAGTTCTTCGTCGGGCGCGTGACGGTCGAGGGGGTACGCGAACCTCCCAACGCGGGCGCGCTGGCGAACTCGACCCGGCTGGATCTGGGCGCCCGCTTCGACCGCGCCCAGCTCGGCCGGGCGGTCGAGAACATCAAGGCGGTGCTGGCCAACAACGGCTTCTCGCCGTCCCGCGTCGAGCCGCGGCTGGAGTACGATGCGAAGACCCAGCAGGTACACATCAAGTTTGAGGTCCAGAGCGGCCCGCGGGCCCGCTACGCGCCACCCATGGTCACTGGCAACCCGGAACGGCCGCCGCGGGACCTCGCCCGCGCCAGCGGCTGGCGGCGCTGGCCCGGCTGGCTGGGCTGGAAGACGGTGACCGAAAGCCGCACCCAGGACGGGCTGGAGCGGGTGCGGCGATCCTATCATAAGCAGGACCGTCTGGGAGCGGAGGTCGCCCTGAGCGGCATGGAGTTCAATCCAGATACGCGCCGGGTGACGCCCACCCTCCAGGTGGAAGCCGGCCCGCGGGTCAGGGTGGAGGTCGAAGGCGCCAAGGTTTCCAAGGGCAAGCTGCGCCGCATCGTCCCCGTCTACCAGGAAGGATCGGTGGACCGCGACCTGCTGGTGGAAGGCGCCCGCAACCTCACCGAGTACTTCCAGGGCCAGGGTTATTTTCACGCCCAGGTGAGCTTCAAGCCGCGGGCCTCCGACGGCGGGCGCCAGGTCATCGTCTACGACGTCAACCGCGGCGAACACCACAAGCTGGTTCACCTGGAGATCCGCGGCAACCGCTACTTCGACACCGACACCATTCGCGAACGGATCTACGTGCGGCCGGCCTCGTTCCCCCAGTTCCGCCATGGGCGGTACAGCGACCAGGCGCTGGAGCAGGACCGGGAGGCGATCACGGCGCTGTACCGCGCCAACGGCTTTCGCGAGGCCGAAGTGGCCGCGCGGGCCGAGCACGGCTACCGGGGCAAGCTGGCCCAGATGGCCGTGTTCATCGATATTCGCGAGGGACCTCAATGGCGGGTGGCCCGGCTGGAGCTGGAAGGAGTGAGCGCGGCCAACCAAGACGCGGTGCGGTCGATGCTGCAATCCGGCGAGGGCCAGCCGTTCAGCGAGGCCAACGTCGCCATCGACCGCGAGAACATTCTCGACCACTACAACAACAGCGGCTATCCCGAGGCCGCCTTCGAGTGGAGTTCCCAGCCGGCCGGCGAGCCGCACCAGGTGAATGTGAAGCTCACCATCCGCGAGGGCGGGAAGAAGTTCGTCCGCGACGTGCTGATCGGCGGCCTGACCACCACCGACCCCGAGCTGGTCCGCGAGCGCCTGCGCCTCGGTCCGGGCGAGCCGCTGTCGCGGTCGGCCTTGCTGGACACCCAGCGCCGCCTTTACGACCTCCAGATCTTCGCTAAGGTGGACGCCACCGTCCAGAACCCAACCGGGCAGGAGCGGGACAAGTACGTGTTGCTGCAGATGGACGAGTCGCGCCGCTATTCGCTGGCCTGGGGCTTCGGCGCCGAGGTCGGCCAGATCGGGGGCAGCGAGATCAGCTTTGAGTCGCCGGCCGGGGAGGCCGGCTTCAGCCCGCGCGTCTCCTTCGACGTCTCTCGCAGCAACCTTTGGGGCAATGCGCACACCCTCAGCTTCCGCAGCCGGGTTTCCACCCTCCAGAAGCGCGGCCTGGTGAGCTACGAAGCGCCGCAGTTCCGCGGCAGCCCCAACCTCAGCCTGCTGCTCAGCGCCATGTACGAGGACTCGCGCGATGTCCGCACCTTCTCCGCCGTGCGGCAGCAGGGCGCCATCCAGATGGGCTACAAACTGTCGAAGGCGGACACCCTGCTGGGGCGGTTCACTTACCGCCGCGTGACGGTGGACCCCGACACCATCAAGATCGACCCGCAGTTGATCCCCCTGTATTCGCAGCCGGCCCGGCTGGGCATTCTGGCCGGCAACTTCATCCGGGACCGCCGCGACGACCCCACCAACTCGCGCCGCGGGATTTACACCACTGTCGACCTGGCCTGGGCCTCACACGCGTTCGGCTCCCAGGCGGACTTCACCCGGCTGCTGGTGCATAACGCCACCTACCACTCGATGGGCTTCGGGAATCGGTTCGTGCTGGCCCGCGCCCTCAGCTTCGGCTGGCTGCAAACGCTGGGCAAGCCGGGATCGGTGATCCCGCTGCCGGAGCGGTTTTTCGCCGGCGGCGCCGACTCGCACCGCGGTTTCCCGCAGAACCAGGCCGGGCCGCGTGACCTTCAGACCGGCTTCCCGCTGGGCGGCAGGGCGCTGCTGAACCACCGCTTGGAACTCCGCTTCCCGTTGCTGGGGGAGAACGTCGGCGGCGTGCTCTTCCACGACGCCGGCAACCTCTACTCGGGCCTGAACAAGCTCTCGCTGCGGCCGCGCCAGCGCGGGCTGGCCGACTTCGACTACATGGTGCATGCCGCCGGCTTCGGCATCCGCTACCGCACCCCCATCGGGCCGCTGCGGCTCGATTTTGCCTACTCGTTCAACCCGCCCGCGTTCCTCGGGTTCAAGGGGACGCGAGAAGAGCTATTGTTGAAGAAGGGGCGGTTTACCGAGCAACGCATCAGCCATTTTCAATTCCACTTCTCACTGGGGCAATCGTTTTGAGACTCGTCCTTCCATTGCTGTTCTCTGTTGCGCTGGCCGGCGCCAGCCAGGCAGAGATCATCGACCGCATCGCGGTCACCGTCGATGACCAGGTCATCACCAACGGCGAGCTGCTCCAGGAAATCCGCCTCACGGCGTTTCTCAACGGCCAGCCGCCGGACTTCAGCCCGGCCGCCAGGCGGGCGGCGGCCGAGCAGCTCGTCGAGCAGCACCTGATCCTCCGCGACATGGAGCTGACCCGCTTCTCCTCCCCGCCGGCCGCGGACGTGGACCGCATGCTCCAGCAGTACAGCGATACCCGCCAGCGCGAACTGGCCCGCTACGGAATCTCGGAGCGGGACCTGCGTGCGCGCCTCGAACGCCAGGCGGCCGTTTTGCGCTACATCGATTTCCGCTTCAAACCCGAGGTGCAGGCGAGCCAACCCGAGACCATCGCCCAGCGGGTGGATGAGATCGTCGAGCGGTGGCTGAAGGAGGCGCGGCAGCGCGCGCGCATCCGGTACCGGGAGGCTGCTTTTCGATGAGGCGGGCCGCCAAGATCGCTCTCTGGACGGCGGCCGGGCTGGCGGCGCTGGCGCTGGTGGCAGCCGTGGCCGCGCTGATCACCGTTCGCACCTCCTGGTTCCGGGAGAAGGTCCGCGCCCGCATCGTTTACGAGCTGGAGAGCGCCACTGGCGGGAAGGTGGAGCTCGGCCGCTTCGACTTCGACTGGCGCGCGCTGCGGGCCACGGCCCACGGGCTGGTAGTCCGCGGCGCCGAGAGCCCGGAGCAGCCGCCGCTGTTCCGCGCCGAATCCGTCGAGGTCGCGCTTAAGGTGGTCTCGATCCTCAAGAAGGATGTCGACGTCGAATCCCTCACCGTCGGCAGGCCGGAAGTGAACCTCATCGTTTACCCGGACGGCCGGACCAACCTGCCGGAGCCCAAGGCGGCGCGCGCGAAGAGCCCGGTCGAGCAGATCTTCGACCTGGCCATCGGACGCTTCCGTCTCGATGGCGGCGCCGTTCAAGTGGGCGAGCGGCGGCTGCCGCTGGACGCCAGGGGCGAGGACCTTCGCGCGCGGTTCTTTTACGAGATGGCCGGGCCACGCTATCGCGGCGAGCTCGCCATGCGGAAACTCCATTTCGCCGCCGGCCAGGCGGGCACGCTGCCGCTGGATGTGGAGGCCAAGCTCGCGCTGGCGCGGAACCGCCTGGAGCTCACCGGGGTCCGCGTCGCGTTCCAGCAATCCGAGCTGGGCCTGAGCGGGGCGGTTGAGGATTTCGTCGCCCCGCGGGCCGAGCTGGCCTTGGTCGCGCACCTGCGGCTGAATGAGCTGGCGCCCGCGCTGCGCCTGGCCCAGATCCCCAGGCGCGGCGAGGTCACCTTTGACGGGCGCCTGGCAGTCTCCCGCGCCGCCGGGTATGCCCTCAACGGGCGGCTCCGCGCCCGCGGGCTTCTCATCGAGCGCGGAGGTTTCAGGCTGGAGAACGCGAGTGTTTCATCCGCTGTGGCCCTCACGCCGGAGAAGCTGGAATTGCGCGACCTGGCCGTTTCCGCCTTGGGCGGCAGTGTCACCGGCCGGGCGGAAGTGGTCAACTTCCGCCGCTTTTCAATCGACGCTTCGCTGCGGGGCCTCGAGTTAGAGCAGTTGGAGCACCTGGACCGCGTGCGGGCCTGGAGCGGCACGCTGGCGGGCGCGCTCCGCGCCTCCGGCGAGATCCGCGACGGCCAGCCGCGCGGCCTGGAGGCGCAGGCCCGGCTGGAGATCTCGCCCGGCCCGGGGCCGAACCCGCTTCGCGGGCTGATCGATGGCGCCTGGCGGCAGGACACGGGGGCGGTGACGTTTGGCGAGTCTTTCCTGGCGACGCGCTCCAGCCGGGTTGAGTTCAGCGGCGTCCCCGGCCGGCGCATCGAAGTGGCGCTGGAATCCTCCAACCTCAATGATCTGCGGCCGGTGTTGGCGGAGCCCCTTCCGGTCAGCCTCGTGAATGGCGCGGCCCGGTTCCGCGGCGTGGCCACCGGCCCGCTCGGGAACCCTCAACTCGACGGGCGTGCCTCGCTCACGTCCTTTGTTGCCGAAGGCCGGCGGTTCGATTCCCTGGACGCGGAGGTGGTCGCGTCCCGCACTGGAGCCCGCGCGCAGCGGCTGAGGCTCACCAAGGACCGGATGACGCTCACCGGCAACGGCCAGATCGGCCTCGAAAACTGGAAGCCGGCGCCCGCCAGCCCGATCCGGGGCGCCTTCTCGCTCGACGCGCCCGATCTTACGAGCCTGCTCGCCGAGGCCGGCCAGCAACTGCCGGCCGGCGGCGAAGTCTCGACTACCTTCGAGGTGTCGGGAACGCTCGACCGTCCGCAACTCAACGCCCGCGTCACCGTGCTCAAGGGCGCGGCCTGCCAGCAGCCGTTCGACCGCCTCCAGGCCGAAGTCCGTTACGGGCAACAGCAACTGGAAGTGCGTTCGGGGCAGGTCTGGGCCCCTCCGGGCCGGGCCCAGTTCAGCGTGGTCTATACACACGCGAAAGACCGCTGGCGCCAGGGCCGCCTGAAATTCCAGCTCTCCACACCCGGCATTCAGGCAGGCCGGGTGAAGCTCATGGAGACTCTCAGCCGAGGACTGGATGGATCTGTCGCCGGACAGGCAGCCGGCGAGGCGGAGATCGCAGGCGCCTCCATCCGCCTGCGCGCCCTCGATGGGAAACTCGCGCTGCGCCGCCTCACTCTGAACCGGCGGCCGCTGGGAAGTCTTGATCTGGCCGCCGCAACCTCCGGCTCGGGCGCGGATGTGAACGTGCGCGGCGAGATCGCCGGTGCCAGCATCCGGGGCGAGAGCCAGTGGCGCCTCGACGGCGACTACCCTGTCCGGGGAACCATTCAGTTCACGCGCATGGAGATCTCCAACCTGCTGGCGCGGTTCGGAGCGGCGGAGCCATTCTTCCGGGGATTCGCCGAAGGCGCGCTGGCCTTCGCCGGTTCGGCGCTGGATCCCGAGAGCTGGAAGGCGGATCTCGAGTTGCCGGTGCTGGAGATTCGCCCCGGCGCCGCCCCCGATCTCACGCTGCACAACACCGGCCCGGTGAGCGTCGCGATCACCTCAAAGGGCGCGCGCATCCGGGAGGCGCGCCTGGCCGGCAAGGGCACCGACCTTGCGGCTTCCGGCGCGTTTGCGTTCGGGGCCAAGAACGGGTGGGATCTGCGCGTGCAGGGCGGGTTGGACCTGGCGCTGCTGCGCGACTACGAATCGCGCCTGCAATCGGCGGGACGGCTGGCGCTGGATGCCACCGTGCGCGGGCCGCTGGCGCAGCCGGACCTTTACGGCCGCGTCGAGCTTCAGAACGCCGCCTTCAACTACGGCGGTTTCCCGAACGGACTGGACAAGGTCAACGGCGTGTTGCTGCTGTTCCGCGACCGGGCCACCATCGAGAAGCTCACCGCCGAGAGCGGCGGCGGGAAGGTGAGCCTGAGCGGGTTCATCGGCTTCGGCCGCCTCACCACCTACTCCATCCAGGCCAACGCCGAGGAAGTGCGCGTGCGCTACCCGGAGGGGGTGAGCTCCACCATGAACGCCGCGCTGACCTTCACCGGCACCGCCGAGCGCAGCCTGCTGGGCGGCGGCGTCACCGTCACGCGGGCTGCCTTCAACCCCCAGACCGATCTCGGCTCGATGCTGGCGCGCGCGCTCCAGCCGCCCCCGCCTCCGGTGCGCCCGAACCGGTTCCTGGAGGGCATGCGGTTCGACGTGCGCATTCAGACCTCTCCCCAAGCGCGGTTCGAGACCACGCTCACCCGCGGCGTTCAGGCCGAGGCCGACCTGCGGCTGCGCGGCGAGCCGGCGCGCCCGGCGCTGGTGGGCCGCGTACTCGTCAACCAGGGCGAGGTGCTCTTCTTCGGCAACCAGTACGACATCGAGTCCGGCGAGGTCCTCTTCGTCAATCCGGCCAGGATCGAGCCGGTGGTCAACTTGCACCTCCAGACCCGCGTGCGCGGCATCGAGGTGACGCTGAACATCAACGGGCCGCTCGGCCGGCCCGGCGTGACCTACCGCTCCGACCCGCCGCTGCCCTTTTCCGATATCGTGGCGCTGCTGGCCACCGGCCGCGCGCCGGCCGCCACCCCGGGCCTGGCCGGTGCGCGAAGCGAGCTTTCGCAAAGCTGGGAGCAGGCCGGCGCCAGCGCCCTGGTGAGCCAGGCCATCGCCAGCCCGCTGGCCGGCCGGCTCCAGCGCTTCTTCGGCGTCAGCCGGCTGACGATCGACCCTTCGGTCGTCGGGGTGGAAAACACCCCCGAGGCGCGCGTCACGGTGGAGCAGCAGATCACCCAGGACCTGACCCTGACCTACATTACCAACCTGGCCCGCGCCCAGCACCAGACCATCCGGCTGGAGTGGGATTTCACCCGCAACTTCTCCGCCCTGGCCGTGCGCGAGGCCAACGGCCTGTTCGGCGTCGATTTCCTCTACAAAAAGCGCTTCAAGTAGGGGCCGGGCACGCC
>JBBTDS010000050.1:7986-14993 GCA_038060875.1 Acidobacteriota bacterium
GGCACGCCCGGCCCGATTCCTTGTGGCATTCCTTCCTCCAAAAGACTATGCTCTTAAGTGCGAAGGACCGGCGGTGGATTTCACGGAACAGCGGCAACGGATGGTCGCCAGGCAGCTCCGGGCGCGCGGCCTGGACGACGAGCGCGTGCTGGCCGCCATGATCGAGATCCCCCGCGAGCAGTTCATCCCGGAAGCCTACCGCGCCTACGCCTACGAGGACGAGCCGGTTCCCATCGGCCACGGCCAGACCATCTCGCAGCCTTACATGGTCGCCTTGATGGCGCAGTGCCTGGAGCTGACAGGGACAGAAACGGTGCTGGAGGTCGGCGCCGGCTCCGGCTATCATGCGGCCGTGCTCGGCGCGGTGGCCGCCCACGTCGTCGGCATCGAGCTGATCCCCGAGCTGGCGGCGCAGGCCCGCCAGAACCTGGAAGAGACCGGCCGCGCCCATAACGTTCTAATCGTTTGCGGCGACGGCTCGCTGGGCTACCCGGAGCTGGCGCCCTTCGACGCGATCTCAGTGGCCGCGGCGGGTTCCGACGTGCCGGCTGCGCTGCTGGTGCAGTTGAAGGACGCCGCCCGCATGGTGATCCCGGTCGGCGGCGGCTGGGATCAGGAGTTGCTGCTGGTGAGCAAGAAGGAAGGGGAGATCAGCGAGCGGCTGGTCACTTACTGCCGCTTTGTCCCGCTGCGCGAGAAGACAGGCCCAGCAGCCCGCTGACGGTCTCCAACCTGAAACGGCGCTCGCGCAAGGCGGGAAGCAGGCGCTCGACCGCTTCGAGCATCGGGCTGACATCGGGATTCGACTCGACCAGCCGCCCGTCGTGCAGGCAGAAGATGGCGCCGTTGGCGGCGGCGCGCAGAAGCCGGGCGGCGATGCCCGTCGCAGGCAGCTTCCAGTTGCGCGCGAGCGTGGTCCACATAACGCCCAGCATGTTGAGTTGCCGCTGCGCCGCGCGCAGGCCGAACCAGCGCACGCCGTAGGGGGCGCGAACCAACGTGGGGTTGACGCCGGTCGTTTCGGCAATCACCGCCTGCGCCCGTGCCAGATCCTCGTAGATGAAGCGCGGCGAGCGCAGCCACCATCGCTGGTGCGCGTAGCCGTGATTGCCTATCTCATGGCCGGCGGCGGCCACCGCGCGCGCCACAGCGACGGCCCGAACAGCGTGGACGAGCGCCCGCGGGCGCCCCAGGCCATCAGCCCGGCCGCGGCGCAGGCGGCCCCGCCCGCCAGTTCGAGCCACATGGGTTGCTCACCCCTTCCCCTCCCACTTCACGCTGTGGTCCGAGGTGATGTGCCAGGTCTCGGGCGGGGAGTCGAGCCGGAACCAGGTCCAGGGGCCGGGCACCCAGGGGTAGCGCTCGATGACCGATTCATCCACCCGCACGCCGAGGCCCGGCGTGGCAGGCACGACGAGGTCGCCGCCCTCGATCGCCAGCGGCTCGGCGAGTATCTCCTCGGCCAGCGGGAACGGGTACATCCCGGCGCGGGTGGCCGTCGAGTAGCAGGGATACTCCAGCCACTCCACCACCTGCTCGGGCCAGCAGATGCCGAGGTGCGCGGCGGCGATCAACTCCAGCGCGGTGCCCCAACTGTGGAAGGCGAAGCGCAAGCCCTCGCGCGCGATCTCGGTGAACAGCAGGCGGCCGGTGGGGTAGCCGCCTTGGCAGCAGATGTCCATCTGGACGCAGTCCACCGCGCCCGAGTGGATCAGGTCGAGGAAGCGCTCGTCGCTCGGCTCGTGCTCGCCGCTGGCTATGGGCACGTAGCCCTTCTCCTTGAGGCGGCGGTAGGCCTCGTGGTCATCGGGCGGCCAGGGTTCTTCCAGCCAGGCGATGCGGTATTCGGCCATGGCGCGGGCCAGCCGCTCGACGGTGTCCCAGTCATAGCTGCGGTCGCCCATCCGCCACCAGGCGTGGGCATCCACCATCAGCTCAACGTCCGGCCCGACCGCCTCGCGCATGCGGCGCACGGTGTCCAGGTCCCCGTCGGGGCCCAGCGCGGGGCGCATCTTATAGGCGGGGAAACCCAACGCCGCGATGGCGGCCGCCTCCTCGGCGTACTTCTCCGGCTGCTGGTACATGCCGGCGCTGCCGTAGAGCCGGATGCGGTCGCGCACCCGCCCGCCGAGCAGTTCCGAAACGGGGACGTCCAGCGCCTTGCCCAACAGGTCGTAGAGCGCCACCTCGACCGCGCAGTAGATCTTGACCGCCTCCGGGTTGTTCCGGCCCGGCCCCTGGAGGAACAGGACCCGCAGCGCGTCAGGCTCGGCCAGCGTCCGGCCTTCGAGAAAGGGGGCCACGACGGTCTGGATGACGTGGTGCGCCTTCTCGCTGGCGGGACCGGGACCGTACCCGACCAGGCCGTTTTCGACCTCGACGCGGACGAGCATCGCGTCCCGCTTCAGGATGGTCCGCTCGCCGCCGTAAAAGGGGAGGGGCAGCGGCTTGGGGAAGGGATAGGACAAGAGGAACGAGCGCAGGCTGGCGATTCGCATGGCAGCTTCCAGCTTTGAACCACCGGCGGGTGGATGTCAAGAAAAAAGCCGGGCGCTGACGGGGCGCCCGGCCGAAGAACACTCACGGGGGCGCTCGCAGGGGGCGCTCCCGTGGGCGTGGAGGAGGGCGTTCAGGCCAAGAGGCCTCCGTGACCGAGACAGGCGATCTCCCAGCCGGTTACGTGGTAGCGCGCCAGAATCGGCGGCAGGATCAAATCGACCACGTTCGGCTTGGCGGAGCGGTAACAGCCGGGCGCCGCGACAATCGGCACGTCGTCCTTGTAGGCCAGCAGCAGCAGGTTGCCCGGCTCCACCGGCGCGAGAAACTTTTCCAGGTGGCAGCCAAGCTGCATCACCGCGCGACCGACCACGTCTTCCGGCCCGGCCGGGGCGGTGGTCGAGGCCACCAGAACGGCCGTGGGCCGGGCGCGCAGCAAATGCCCAAGCGCACGCGCCACCGCGGCTTCCTCTTCAATGCAAGCCAGCGCGTAGGTGGGGGCGGCCGCGAACCGCTCCAGCCGATGCCGCAGGACGTTCTCGAACAACTGGAGGGCGCGATCCCCGTCCACCGGATCGGTGTAGAGCACCGCGATGACGGCGTTGCGGATGGGGCGCGCTTGCAGAATCGGCCCGCGCTCGCGCAGGATCGTCATGACCGTTTCCAGTTGCGCGCGGGCCACCGCGAACGGGGCGCTCTTCACGGTCGCGATCCGCTGGCCCGCTTTGGCGTAGCTGAAGTTGACCGCGGTGGCGATCACCACCGACGAGGTGCAGTTGATCTGGCGCAGCAGATCGTCATCCAGCAGCACGCAGCAGTCCTCGGTGGCCAGCAGGTTGGCCCGCCCGCCGGCCGCCAGCCGGATCTCCAGCGCGCCGCAGCCCATCTCGCCGGCCACCGCCATTACCGCCTCATCTTCGCCCACCTCGCCGTCTTCCAGTTCGGTGACCCAGACCTTGTCCATCCCCTCGGTGACCAGCAGGCGTACGTCTTCCTCGCTGATTACGTGCCCTTTGCCCAGCAGCTTTTTTCCGCCCGGACGGAAGATGGTACAGCACAAAACCCGGCCGGTGGATTGCTGGATGTCTATGGTTTGCGGCCTCATCACTCTCCTCCACGCTTTCGCGGTACCGGGCTTCCGCTACATTATACATATGAAAAGTACGGAAATGACCCGATTTTTCTCACCTGAAAGGCGGATTTTTTAAGGGCGGCGCGCGCTCCCCGCTTTAGGGGGCACAAAAACCGGAGAATTTGCTACAAAGGCGGGGGTGTCAACGCGGCGGGCGGGGCAGCGGCGGCGCTCCGTCCTTGAAGTACTTCATGACCGCCGTCTCGTCGCAGCACTGGAACTTGGGGCAGCGCAGGCAGTCCTTCCAGGCCTTCAGCGGCAGCTCGCCGCGATCGACCTCGGAAAACCCAAGCTTGGCGAAGAAATGCGGAATGTAGGTGAAGGCAAAGACGGCCTCCAGGCCGAAGCCGCGGGCCTCCGCCTCCAGCGCCTCCACCAGCAGCTTGCCGATTCCCCGCTTCTGGCACTCCGGCTCCACCGCCAGTGAGCGAATCTCTCCCGTCGTGGCCGTGTAGAAGTGGAGCGCTCCGCAGCCGGCTACGCGGCCGCCGGAGATAATAACCGTAAAATCCCGCAAATTCTCGGAAATCTCGAATTCGGTGCGCGGCAGCATGATTCCCTGGGCCGCGTATCGGTTGACCAGACGCACCAGGTGGGTCACGTCGGCCATCGCGGCCTTGCGGACCGTGAGGCCGGCGGCGGCGGCCGCCGCAGGGGCGCCCAGCACGCTGGTCATGGAAGCCGCTCCCGCACGAGCCTGGTGCCGAGACCCTCGCCGGCAAGCAATCGCGCCACTACTCCCGGTTCGGCGCCGGGGGCAATCACCACTTCCGCCACTCCTTGCCGCAGCGCTTCCACGGCCGCGTTCAGCTTGGCCTGCATGCCGCCGCTGGCCACGCCCTGGCGAATCAGCTCCCCGGCCTCGGCGGCGCTCAACAACGGCAGAAGCCGCCTGCCGGCGTCCAGCACGCCGGCGACGTCCGTCAGGTACACCAGCCGGGCGGCACGGAACCCCGCCGCCAGCGCGGTGGCCATTTGATCGGCATTGACGTTGTAAATGCGGCCCTGGCGGTCGCCGGCGACGCAGGCGACCACCGGGAGGTAGCCCCGGCCGGTCAGCAGCTCGAGCAACTCCGGGTTGGCGCGCACCGGCCGGCCCACAGCCCCCAGCGCCGGGTTCATAGGCTCGGCTTCGGTGAGGCAGGCGTCCACCCCAGTCAACCCCACCGCCGGCGCGCCAGCCTCTACGAAGGCCGCCACCAGCTCCTGGTTGACGCTGCCGGCCAGGACCTTCAGCACCGCATCCAGGGTCTCCGGAGTGGTCACCCGCAGGCCGTCGATGAACCGGCTCTCGATGCCGCGCTCGTCCAGGAACCGGGTCATCTGCTTGCCGCCGCCGTGGACGACCACCATCTCGGCCCCGTCCCGCGCGGCCCCGGCCAGCTCGCGCGCCAGCCGGGCGCGGGACTCAGGCGAGTCCAGCAGCGTGCCGCCAATCTTGACCAGGAGTCTCAAAGCAAGCCCTCGGTTTCCGGGAGGCCCAGCATCAGGTTCATGTTCTGGACGGCCTGCCCGGCCGCGCCTTTCACCAGGTTGTCGATGGCCACCACCACCACCGCGCGGCCGGTGCCGGGGTCGTACCGCGCGCCGATGTCGCAGTAGTTGGTGTGCCGCACCGCCTTCAAATCCGGCACGTGGCCGTCCTCGTAAAGGCGGATGAACGGCTCCCCCTTGTAGCGCTTTTCGTAGATGGCCAGCAGGCCTTCCAAGCCCGGGATCTGCAGCGCGCGGAAGTAGATCGTTTCCAGAATGCCGCGGTCGAGCGGCAACAGTTGCGCGGTGAAGCTGAACTCGCCCTCCTCCATCTCGCAGTTCATCAGCACTTCCGCAACGTGGCGGTGGTCCAGAATCGAGTAAGCGGAGAAGTTCTCGGTGACCTCGCAGAAGCTCGTCCGCAGGCTAGGTTTGCGGCCCGCGCCGCTGGCGCCCGACTTGGCGTCGCACACTATGCCGGCGTAGCGGTCCACCACGCCCGCTTCCAGCAGCGGCTTGATGGCGAGGGTGGCGGCGGTGGGGTAACAGCCCGGGTTCGCCACCAGGCGCGCGCCCCTGATCTGTTCGCGATAGAACTCCGGCAGGCCGTAGACCGCCTCGGCCAGCAGCACCGGCTGGGTGTGCTCCTGCTTGTACCAGCTCCGGTAGGTCTCGGGAAAGCGCAGCCGGAAGGCCCCGCTGAGGTCTATCACTTTGGCTCCGGCTTCGAGCAACCCCGGCGCCAGCTCCATCGACACCTCCGGCGGCGTCGCCAGGAATACCGCCGCCAGCCGCTCGGCCCGGACCGCCTCCGGGCTCAATGGAATGCGGTGCGCGGGCTTCTGCCCCCGGATTTGAGGCTGATCGACCGCCTCCGCCCGGTGCTCCAGCAGGAACGGCTCGGCGTGAGGGTGGCGCGTGAGGATGCCGACCAGGTCCGCTCCGCTGTACCCCCGGAAACCCACGACGCCGACTCGCCTACGCATAAATATTCGCCCGACTGAATAAATATAACACGAAACGGGGTGGGGGCGCGCGGCTCAGTGGAGGGACCGGTTGGCGACGCGCGCCCTCCAGGTGAAGCTGCCGGCAGCCGGGAAAGAGAACGACCTATCGTCCAGCGCTCTCAATCGGCAGCAGGGAACAAGCGGATGTCATTGCGGACTCGGACGATCTTGTGGCACGAGGCCCACTTCGGTCGGGGGTTCTCGCGTAGGAACCTGGAGCAGATGCGCCTCTTCTACCTCAACTGGAAGATCCCGCAGACACTGTCTGCGGTATCGCAGCTCTGCCCGCCAGCCGTCGTGCCACACGCGAAATCGCAGACGCCGCCTGCGGAATTGGTCCCGCCGGCCCTGTTGCCAAGATTCCCGCTCCCGTGGTCCCACTACGTCCGACTCCTCTCAGTAAGGGATCCCGATGCCAGGTCGTTTTACGAAACGGAGGCCCTCCAGGGTGGTTGGTCCTTCCGTCAACTGGATCGCCAGATCTCGACGCTGTACTACGAGCGCACGATCCGCTCCCGGCGGAGGTTGACCGCTGGCGGTCCCCGTGCTGGCGGCGGCGGCGTAGCCGTCGCCGAACAGGAGATCAAAGACCCTCTGGTGCTGGAGTTCCTGGGTCTGAAGGACGAGTACTCCGAAACCGCTCTTGAAGAAGCACTTATCCAGCATCTGGAGCATTTCTTGCTGGAGCTCGGGAATGACTTCGCTTTCCTCGCTCGTCAGAAGCGGCTCCGCGTTGGTGACGAGTGGTATCGCATTGATCTGTTGTTCTATCACCGCCGCCTGCGATGCCTCATCATTGTCGATTTGAAACTCGGCAAGTTCACCCATGCCGATGCCGGGCAAATGAATCTGTATCTGAATTACGCTCGGGAACACTGGACCAGGCTGGATGAGAATCC
>JBBTDS010000051.1:0-6739 GCA_038060875.1 Acidobacteriota bacterium
ACGGCAATTCTATCGTCTATGCCAGCCGGGCGTCGGGCAATTGGGACATTTACTACCAGAGGGTGGGCGGCCGGACAGCGCTCAACCTCACCCAGGACTCCCGCTTCGATGACACCCAGCCGGCCTTTTCCCCCGACGGCCAGCACATCGCCTTCCGCTCCGAGAGGGGGGCGCCCTCTGGGCCCGGGGGCATCTTCGTCATGGGCGCCACGGGCGAGTCGGTCAGGCGGGTGACCGATTTCGGCTACAACCCGGCCTGGTCCCCGGACGGCAAGGAGATTGTCTGCGCCACGGTGACTTTTCAGCGTCCCGACTACCGGCCGTACCTTGGCTCCCGGCTGTTCGCCGTGAATGTCGCCAGCGGTGAGAAACGGTTGCTCACCGCAAGAGCGGACGACGCCGTGCAACCGCAATGGTCGCCCCGAGGTTACCGCATTGCCTACTGGGCCTACGGTGGAGGACAGCGCGATGTGTGGACCGTCGGCGCCGGCGGCGGAGAGCCGGCGCCGGTCACCCGCGATGGCCCCCTGGACTGGAATCCCGTCTGGTCCCCCGACGGGCGGCACTTATACTTCTCCAGCGACCGCGGCGGCAGCATGAATCTCTGGCGCGTGCCGATCGACGAGGAATCCGGAAAGCTCCTCGGGGCGCCGGAGCCGGTCACGACGCCGTCGCCCAACAGCGGCTATCTCAGCTTTTCCCGGGACGGGCGCCGAATGGCCTACGTCGCACAGGTGCGCACCGTCAATCTCCAAAAGGTTTCGCTGGATGCGAGCAGGGAAAGGACCGTCGGGCAACCGGTTCCAATCACGCAAGGTTTCAAGGTGCTTCATAGTCCCGATGTCTCGTCCGACGGCGTATGGGTCACGTTTACCTCCGGTCCCCCTCGGGAGGACCTCTTTGCGATGCGGTCTGACGGAACTGGCCTGCGCCAGCTTACGGACGACCCGCACCGTGATCGCGAGGCGGCCTGGTCCCCGGACGGGAAGCGAATCGCGTTTTGCTCGACGCGCACGGGCAAGTACGAGATCTGGGTCATCAACGCGGACGGGAGCGGGCTTGAACAGGTGACCTACCTGCCGCAGGGGCAGGCGGTGGCTCCGGTCTGGTCGCCCGACGGCGAGCGGCTCGCCGGCAGCGTCCTGGGCGGCGCCGGGATCGTCGTCGATATGCGAAGGCGGTGGCAAGACCAGACTCCCGAACGATTGCCGCCGCTGAGCGAGCCGAACGTGTCTTTCGCACCGCGTTCCTGGTCCCCGGACGGCCGAAAGCTCGCGGGCGATTTGCGGCGTGCCGGCGGCGCCTCCTCGGGCCTGGCGATTTACTCCCTGGAATCTCGGAAGTACCAGCCGCTCACCGAATTCGGATCCTGGCCGTTCTGGCTGAGCGACAGCCGCAGGCTGCTGTTCAACCATGACGACAAGATCCTCCTGATCGATACCCGGTCCGGCCGGCTTCGGGAGGTCTTTTCCTACGCGCCGCACACGACCGAGCACGGCTTTGGACTGTCGCACGACGACCGCTGGATCTATTTCAGTCTGGCGGTCACGGAATCCGATGTCTGGCTGATGAGCGTGCCATGAGGCGCCGTCTGCCTTTCGGAGTTGCCTGGGTTGGCGGTTTTCTGCTCGCTCTGGCTCTGAACGCCGCCGGGCCGAAAAGCGGGTTCTTCACCACGAGCGACGGGGTCAGGTTGCACTATCTTGAAGCCGGTTCCGGGCCGTCGTTGGTCTTCGTTCCCGGCTGGACGTTTCCGGCCGAGATCTGGGCGCCGCAACTGGAACACTTCGCCCGCGGCTACCACGTCATCGCCGTCGATCCCCGCTCCCAGGGCCGTTCGGAAAAGCCTTCGGAAGGCCATTAC
This sequence comes from Acidobacteriota bacterium, assembly GCA_038060875.1. Lineage (GTDB taxonomy): Bacteria > Acidobacteriota > Terriglobia > Bryobacterales > Bryobacteraceae > JBBTDS01. The sequence continues at coordinate 1,865 of JBBTDS010000051.1, forward strand.
CCGCACCGCCGGTCGCGCGACTACAAGGAGCTTGTCGATCAACTGAAGCTTGCGCCGGCGGTGCTGGTCGGCTGGTCGCTCGGGGTCCGGGAGGTGCTCGCCTATGTGGATCAGTTCGGCACAGGCACGCTGCGGGGGATCGTTCTGGTGGACGGATCGCCGGGCGGCGGTTACAGTTCGGAGATACTGGCGCGGCAACTTCCCATGCTGGAGGAGATGCAGCGCGACCGGCGCGGCGCCACCGAGAAGTATATCCGGTCCACCTACAAGCGGCCTCAACCGGAGTCTTACTACCGGCGCATCATCGAGGCTGCCCTGAAGACGCCGACGAACACCGCCATCACCCTGGCAGCGAACGCGTGGTTTAGCTGGGACTTGCGTCCTGTCTTGGCCAGAGTGGACTGTCCGGTGCTGTACGTGGTGAGCCCGCAGTGGCGGTCGATAACGGAATCGGTGCGGGCGCAACTGCCTTCGGCGCGCGTTGAGATCTTCGAGCAAGCGGGCCACGCCCTCTTCGTTGACGAGCCAGCCCGCTTCAACAGCCTGCTCGACGATTTTCTCCGATCTATGCCGCAGCCGCGCTGACCTTGTGTTCTCGTGTTACACTGAATTTGTGTTGAAGAACATGACCATCACCGTCAGCGAGGAGGCTGCCCGGTGGGCCCGCAAGAAGGCGGCCGAGGAGAACACTTCCGTCTCCAAACTCGTTGGCCGCATGCTGGAGAACCAGATGCGGAGGAGCGACGAGTATTGGCGGGCCTACGAGAGGGTCAAGGAGATTCGCTCCATACCGGGGATCGACGCCGCTCATCGTTTAAGCCGGGAAGATGCTCATGCGCGGCGGAGATAGTTTCTTTGTTGACACCAATGTCCTACTGTACTCGGTGGACTCCTCGGAGCGCCGCAAACGGGAGCAGGCCTGGCAATGGCTGGCGCAGCTTTGGGAGCAGGGTAATGGGCGCATCAGTTGGCAGGTGCTCCATGAGTTTTATGCGAATGCAACTCGCAAGATGCGCCTGGACAGCAGCCGAGCGCGTGCTGTTGTGCGAGGATACGCCGAGTGGACCCCCGTTGAAGTTACGCTGGGACTGGTCGAGCAAGCCTGGCTGTGGATGGACCAGGCTCAACTGCCGTACTGGGACGCTTTGATCGTCGCCGCTGCCGAACGCGCCGGCTCCGGGTGGCTCCTGAGCGAGGACTTCCAGGACGGTCGCCGCTTCGGATCCCTCACCGTGCTGAACCCGCTGCTGCACCACCCCGGAGAGTACGGCCTGGCCGGCGAGTGAACGGCCCTCGACTGCGGCTCGCCGCCGGGCTAGAATGGGTCACAGCAGGGAGGCTTCAATGCGGGTCCGCTTATTGTGCGCTTTGATGTTCTGCGCCGTGGCTTTCGCCCAGAACGCCACGGTCGCCGGCCGTGTCACCGATGTCACCGACGCCGTGCTGCCCGGCGCGAAGATCGAGGTCACCAACCGCGCCACCGGCATCAAGATCGGCACCACCACCAACGCCGAAGGTTACTACGTGCTGCCGCCGCTCGCGCCGGGCGCGTACGATGTGGCGGCTTCGGCCGCCGGCTTCGCCTCATCGCGGCTCGACGCGGTCACCCTCGAAGTGGGCCAGGCGCGCACCATCAACTTCCGCCTGCGGCCGGGCGACGTGGTCGAGTCGGTCACCGTCACCGACGTGGCCCCGCTGCTGACCACCAGCCGGGCCGACCGCGGCACGGTGGTCGAGAACAAGTTCGTGCTCAGCATCCCGCTGAACCTGCGCAGCCCGCTGGTGCTGGTGATGCTGACGCCGGGAGTTACGGCCGGGCTGCGCGCCGGCATCAACACCCTCAGCCAGTCCACCACCAACAACTTCCGCATCAACGGAGGTCGCGGCGCCACCAACGAGATGCTGATCGACGGCGCGGCCAACACCGGCACCTACAACAACCAGGCCTCGGCCATCCCGCAGGTGGACTCGATCCAGGAGTTCCGCGTCAACACCAGCCCCTACGCCGCCGAGTTCGGACGCACCGGCGGCGGGGTGATCAGTTTCGCCATCAAGTCGGGCGCCAACGCGCTGCACGGCACGCTGCACGAGTTCCTGCGCAACAGCAAGCTCGACGCCAACGGCTTCAATGCGAACCGCGCGCGGCAGCCCAAGCCGAGCTTCAAGCGCAACCAGTTCGGCTTCACCGCCGGCGGCCCGGTGTGGCTGCCCAAGCTTTACAACGGGCGCAACCGCACCTTCTTCTTCTTCGGCTACGAGGGCCTGCGCGAGCGCAGCCTGGCCAACTTCACCGGCTCGGCGCCCACCGAACTGGAGCGCCGCGGCGATTTCTCGCGCACGCTGGACGCCAACGGCGCCTTGATCCGCGTCTTCGACCCGCGCACCACCCGGCTCGACCCCGACCGCCCCGCCGGCACCACGCGCTACATCCGCGACCAGTTTCCCGGCAACGTGGTTCCGGCCGGCCAGATCAACCAGATCGCGCGCAACTTCCTGCCCTACTATCCGGCGCCCAATCAACCCGGGCGCGGCTTGAGCAACTTCGACAACTACTTCATCGCCGCGGCCAACTCGCTCGACGCCGACCGCATCGATCTGCGCATCGACCACCAGCTCAGCTCGCGGCACCTGGTTTTCTTCCGCTACAACTGGTTCGAGAACCTCAACGCGCAGCCGCTCGTGTTCCGCAACCTCGCCTCGCCGGTGGAGACGCCCAACCGGATTCCCGGCGTCAACTGGGTTGCGAACCACACCTGGACGATCGCGCCCACGACGATCGTCGAGCACCACTTCTCCTACGCGCGCAGCGAAACGAACCGGATCCCGCTGAGCATGGGCTTCAACCAGAGCGAACTGGGGTTGCCCAAGTCGGTGGTTGAGGGCCAGCGGGTGATCTACTTCCCGCGGGTGAGCGTGGGCCGGGTGAGCCAGCTCGGCGTCACCGGCACCGGCTCCAATGCGGTGAGGTCGCGAACCTGGCAGTACAAGGCCTCCCTCACGATGCTCCGGGGGCGGCACACCATCAAGACCGGTTTTGACGGGCGGCGCTTCCCGGTCAGCATCGACCAGGCCTCGCCACTCAGCATCTCGGCCAGCGGGGCCTTCACCGGCGGACCGAACCCGCTGGCGGCGGCGGCCGCCTCCGGGCACGGGTTGGCCGACCTGCTGCTGGGCGTCGCCGGTGTGAGCTACGGCGTCCGCCCGATCGAGCGGCACGTCCATCCCTATTACGCCGGCTTCGTGCAGGACGAGATCAAGCTGGCGCCACGGCTGACGCTCACGCTCGGCATCCGCTACAACCTGGAGCTGCCGCGCACCGAGGCGGACAACCGCTACGTCTTCCTGGACCTGGAAAGCCCGTCGCCGCTGCGCGTGCCCGGCCTGCCGGACTTGCGCGGCGGCGTCGGCTTCGTCGGCGTCGAGGGGCGCGGCCGCCGCACGCAACTGGGTGACCGCAACAACTGGAATCCCCGCATCGGCCTCGCCTGGCAGCTCGATGAGAGGACGGTGGTACGCAGCGGCTTCGGCAGCTTCCACCACCCGCTGGTGCCCAACACCGACCTGGCCCAGGGCTTCAGCCGCACCACTTCGTCAGTAGTGGCCGCTCCCGACGGCGTCACCCCGCTGTTCAACCTCGGCGATCCTTTCCCGCAAGGCGTCCTCCAGCCCACCGGGAACAGCCTCGGCCTGCTCACCCTGGCCGGCCTGGGGATCAGCGGCCCGCTGCGGCAGCAGCGGCTGCCCTATCAGTCGCAGTGGTCGTTCGATGTGCAGCGCCAGCTTCCCTGGTCCTGGGTGATTGATGTTGGTTACGCCGGCAACGCCGCGGTGGCGCTGCCCCGGGGCGTCGAGTACAACCAGTTGCCGATGGAGCACCTCGCGCTGACGACGGCGCTGAACCAGACCGTGCCCAACCCGTTCTCCGGCGTGATCACCGACCCGACCTCGACGTTGAGCCGGACTACCGTGCAGCGCGGTCAACTGCTGCGCCCTTATCCGCACTTCACCGGGATGGGCGCCAGCCAGGCGCCGGTGGGCCACGCTACTTACCACGCCGTGCAGTTGAAGCTGGAGCGAAGGTTTTCCCAGGGGCTGGCGGTGCTGCTGGCTTACACCGCCAGCAAGCTGATCGACAACGCCGCCGAGATCGGCGGCTTTCTGGGCACCTCGCCGGGCTTCAACAACAACTACTGCTTCGCCTGCGACCGCGCACTCTCTTACCAGGACATCCCGCAGGTGCTGCGTCTCAGCTACCGCTACGAGCTGCCGGCGGGCGTCGGCAAACGCCACGTCAGCCGCGGCTGGGCGGCTCGCGCGATCGGCGGCTGGTCGCTCGCGGGCTTCATCTCGGCGGAGAGCGGAACGCCGCTGTCGGTCAGCTCCCCGAACGACTCCAACTCGTTCGGCGGCGGAGGAGCGATGCGGCCCAACGCGACCGGCCAGCGGGCGCGGCTGGATGGCGGGCCGAAGCTGGTCGATGGCGGGTTGTACTTCAATCCGGCCGCCTTCGTGCGCGCTCCGCAGTACACCTTCGGCAACGTCAGCCGGACGCTGCCCGACGTCCGAATCCCCAACAACGTGAACTGGGATCTGCTGGTGGAGAAACGGATCTCCGTCACCGAGCGCGTCGCGCTGGACTTCCGCACCGAGCTCTTCAACGCCCCCAACCAGGTGATCTACGACGCGCCGAGCACCTCGGTCACGGCCGGGGATTTCGGCAAGGTCACCCTGCGCCAGGTCAACACGCCGCGCCAGATCCAGTTCGGCCTGCGGCTGAGTTTCTAACGAGGCTTTTTGAGCGCAGCGGGCGCGGAGGAGCACCAGCGATTCCGGAACGAATTTTCTTAACTGGCCCAAACATTTGATTCTGCCTTT
>JBBTDS010000052.1:0-1159 GCA_038060875.1 Acidobacteriota bacterium
GCGACACTCTCCACTCCCGTACTCTCCGAAGCCGAGCGGATCGTCCAGCTCAAGCAGGAACTGCACTGGGCGCACTTGAAGATCCAGGTTCTGGAAGAGCGCCTGGGGTGGGACCGAATCAAGAAATACGGCCCGGGCAGCGAGAAGCTCAGCGACGCGCAACTGGCGCTGCTGGAGCTGGAACCTGGGGTGAGCCACGCCGAAGTCCAGGCGGAGAGCGAACGCGAGCCCCTGCCGGCGCCGGCGCGGAAGCCGCCACGCCCCCATCCCGGACGGCAGGAACTGCCGGCGGAGCTGCCGCGCGTGGAGCGGGTGTTGCCCTGCACGCCGGAGCAGTGCACCTGTCCCGCTTGCGGCCAGCCGACGGTGGTCATCGGCTACGACCAGAGCGAGCAGTTGGATGTGGAGCCGGCCCGGTACTTCGTGGTGGTGACCAAGCGCGAGAAGCGCGCCTGCAAGTCCTGCGAGGAAGGCGGCGTGGCCGCTGCGGCGGCGCCCGCGCGGATCGTCGACAAGGGTCTGGTGAGCGACCGGGTGGTGATCGACACGGTGGTGGCCAAGTATAGCGACCATCTGCCGCTGTACCGGCAGAGCGCGATCCTGGCGCGGGAGACGGGCATCGATATCAGCCGGGCGACGCTGGATGGATGGGTGATGCGGGTGGGCGAGCTAGTGGTTCCCGTCGCCGCGATGATGCGACGCGAGTTAGTCGCCGGCAGTTACATTCAGGCCGATGAAACAACGGTGGACGTGCAGATGCACGACGGACGGGGACAGAACCATCAGGCCTATCTGTGGCAGTACGGTCGGCCCGGAGGCGGCGCGGTCTTCGAGTTTCGCCTGGGGCGCGGTCGCGACCGGCATCGTGAAGCGGATCGATGAGCTGTTCGGGATCGACGCCCAGGCGCGCGAACAGAACCTGGATCACGCTGCGCGCCAGGCGCTGCGCTTGGAACAAGCCCGACCGCTGCTGGATCTCCTCCGGCCGCAGATCGAGGCGGCGCGCACGGCCGCCTTGCCTTCCAGCGCGCTGGGCAAGGCCGTCCACTACACGCTGGCGCTGTGGCGGAAGCTCACGCGATTCCTGGAGTACCCGGAGATTGAGCTGAGCAACAACCTCGCCGAGAACTCGATGCGCCCGGTGGCCCTGGGACGGAAG
>JBBTDS010000053.1:0-11530 GCA_038060875.1 Acidobacteriota bacterium
GCGGATTGCGGAACCCAAGGCTACCTGATAGGCTGGAACCCCGTACTCTCAAGTTATCAGAATAAATGGTACATGCCATAATGAGATGGTATGACCTTGAAGATCGACGGAGCAGGCCGGATCGTGTTGCCCAAGCCGGTCCGTGATCGGTTAGGGTTGAAGGCCGGTACGGATCTGGAGATTCAGGTAACCGCCGAGGCTGTGGTGCTGACCCCGGTCGCCAGACGCCCCTCACTTGTGCGGGCCGGCCGGTTCCTGGTCCACGCCGGAAAAGCGCCGGCAGGAAGTTCTCAAGCACCCAAACCTGCCGGTGCCTGACCCAGCGCGTCATCGCGACCAGCCTTGCTCCCGAGACAATTTCGCTGGGGGTCGATGCCGATTTATCCGCCGGCAACGTAAAGGGGCTCCTCTTGGTCGGGTCGCCCTTCGACTGGGCCATGAATGCCACCCACCGGCCGTCCGGCGAGATCACCAGGAGTCGCTTCACCTCGTCGCGGCGAAACTCTGCCGCCGCGATCCGCTTGCCGTCAGGTGAAATGACGTTCGCCTCGGCCCAACCCAGCGACTTGTCGACTCCAACCTTGTTTGTCACGCGCCGCTGCTCGCCGCTCAGCAGGTCGCGGATGGCCACGTCGCCGGCCGCGAAAGACACCCACCGGCCGTCTGCCGAAGCGCTCGATACATTCCTGTGAGCACCCTCCCAAAGAAGCCGGGCACGCGTTTCCTTCCCAGCGCCGCCAGCCGCGCGTGTCAAAACTCAATCGCGTAAGTGTCAGGATTGTGTTTGAAGTTCGAAGAAGGCGTCGGGCCACGGCCCAATTCCCTCAGGGCGGCGCCCGGCCGCTATTCGAGCAAGTCAGCCAGATCGGCGAGATCCTTGGGGCGGCCTGCGGCAAGCGCTTCGTCGGCCTCGTCGAAACTGGCATGGATCGTGGCCGTGAGGCTCTCTCATCTTCGAACCCAGTACGCGAGCGCCAGCCGGTCGGGATCCTGTCGCGAGTCGCCTCCGAGCCAGCGGTCCGCTTCCGCGGCATGGTGGAGATAGACCGGCCGCGCGAGGAGCCACCGTTTGCCAGCCAGGTCCGCGGCCAGAGATGCCGCCTCCTGCTTCAACTCCGCCGTGCGCTTCATCTCGTCCAGCAGCGCACAGCGGGCGCGCCGGGCAGACAGCCTCCGCTCCGCCTCGGCAAGCGCACGCTGGAGCGCCGACGCGACGGCGTCAGCCGCACGATCAACCTGTTGCTGCAACTGCTGCCGTTCGAGGCTGCTGTCCCAGGTTTATGGGTAAAACAGGTACAGCTTCGACTTCCGTTCCGCCTGGCCGAGGTAGATCGTCCCGTCCAGGCCGATGGCGAGGGCGTCGATGATGAAGGCGTGCCAGGTGTAGTAGGGGCGGCGGTTGACGTCGATCATGCCCAGCATCTCGTAGGTGCCGCGCGCGGGATCGTAGCTGAACAGGCGGGCCATCTCATCATCGTCGCCGCCGACGCCGTAGAGCTTGCCGTTGGGCGCGAAGACGAGGCCGCGGATGCGGTACTGGTTGAGCGGCTTGCCCAGGTTCTCGAGCTTGAGGCTCTTGGGATCGAGGCGAAACAGGTAGCCGTCGGAAGTCCCGCCATAGAGAATGCCGCGCTCATCGGTGGCCCAGGCGTCCACACGGTTGTAGGGCTCGCGCCCGCGCACGGTCGGCGCGGCAAGCCCCAGCCGCTCCAGACGCTGCTTCCCGGGGTCGAAACGGACCAGCGCACCGTCCTCGCCCGAGGCGAACACGTTGTTGGTCGCGTCCAGGGCCAGCGCGCGGCTGATGCTTTTTTCGTCTTCGAACTTCTCGCCGGGGATCTTGCGCTCGGCCACCTTGCCGTGCACGGCGAACTTCGCCGCGGGGATCGAGTAGCTGAAGAAGTGGCCATTGGGCGAAGTTAGGCCGTAGATCACCTCATTCACCCGGTCGATGCCGAGGGCGAAGATCCCCTCGTCAGGAACGGGGGCGCCGAGGTCAGCAACCTCGCAGGCCACGTCCACGCGGATGGGCTTCGATTCGTCGCGGGCGGGGGTGTACTTGTAGAGATGTCCGCCGGCGTCGCCCGCGCCGATGTACACGTCACCCGATTTGGACACCACCAGCGAGCGGTGCACAGTGGTCACGCCCTTCAGGAATCCGAGCGGTTGCACGTAGCCGTGCACGGGAAACAGCACGAACAGGTGGCTGCGCTTGCCGCTGGTGGCGCCATACAGAGCGCCGCTGGGCGCCACGGCGAGGGCGCGGATGGCGGATTCATCCGGCGGGATCACATCCACCGGCGGGTAGCCGAGGTCGCGGAGGTCGATGCGCACCTGGCTGACCACCGAGTGGTCAAAATCGAGCGTGCGCTGGGCGAGTAACGGCGCAGCGAATAGCGCGGCAGCGAGGATTGGGGTCTTCATCGTGGTCTGTAGATGAGCAGCGCGAGGCGGAAGGGGACGTCGCTGACCCGGCCGCCGGCCTCAAGCGGCTTGCCGGGCTCGGGGCGGACCTCGATGGCGCCGACGAAGTAGATGGTACCGTCGGGGGCGGTATCGGCGGCGTTGGTTCCCAACACGCGGCGCCCGTCCTCGAGCAGCATCTCGCCGAGGTCGTCCCGCTTGCCGCTGGCGAGATCGTAAGCGATCAGGTGCGAGGCGACCGCGCCGGAACTGCCCGAGTAATCGAACTCGCGGCCGGCCGCGGCGTGGTAGAGCTTGCGGTCGCGGCCCAGCGCGAGGCTGAGGGTGGCGTAGGGGACATCGCGCCGCTCGTCGAACTCGGGAATCGAAAGCTGGCCGAGGCGGCGCACCTCGCCGGAGCGCGGGTCGAAGGAGAACAGGATGGTGGCGCTCTCATCGACGCCGAAGAACTGGCGCGTCTTCGCATCCCAGACCACCACGCGCCAGGCGGTCTCGGACTTGTTGTAGTCCCGCCCCAGCGAGACGCCCTTGGGGCGGATGGGGACACGCGCGGCAAGCTCCTCGATCGCGTCGGCGCGCGGGTCGTACTTGAAGATCTGTCCCTGGCCGAAGCTGCCATAGACGTTGCCCTGATCATCGATGCCGAGCGTGCGGCAGATCGATTCATGGTTGTTGATGCGGCCCTTGTTGACGCTCTTGCGGGCGGCTACGTCGTAATAGACGAGCTCGGCCCGCGGGTTGGTGAGGCCGTAGATGCGGTGGAACAGCGGGTCGTAGGCGCCGGTGTTGACCCCCTGGTTGGGGACGCCGAGGCCGAAGTCCTCGACGCGGCCGGTCTTAGGGTCGAAGGCCATCCAGTGCGCGCCGGGGTAGCCTTCCTTGGTGGCGAAGCGGGCGTAGTTCCACCAGTAGCCGCCGTGGGTGGCGAAGTAAATGCGCCCGTCCTTGCCTTCGCCGAAGCGGGCGTGGATCTTCGACTGCGGGCCGCGGCGGAAGTGCGCTTCGCCGGCGAGTTCGGTCAGGTCGCCGGCGTCGTGGACGCGGTCGGTCTTGCTGTCGTAATAGACGAGGTGGCCGCCGCCGCCGTGGTAGGCCAGGCCGGCATAGACCTTGCCGTCGCTGGCGGCGTACAGCGCCGCCCAGTTGCCATCCATCTCGTGGAGACCGGGGAAAATGCGATGGTCAACCCGAACCTGCCGCGGGGCGGCAAGCGCCGCGGCGCACAAAACGAGGCACACGAATAGGTTCTTCTTCATGACAGTTTGAGTATCGCTACATTGTAGACCTCAAGCCGGGGCAGAGTGAAGCGGACGCGGCCACCCTCGAGGGTGAAGGGGAGCGGTTCCGCGGTCTTCCGGTCGGGAGAGAGCAGCTCGATCGCGGTGACCTTCCGGTCCCTTGGGACGGCCACCGTAACGGCAGCCGGCTCCACCGGGGCGCCCAGCCTGTAGTTGATCCAGTGCAGGACGCGCTCGCTCGCGTCCTTCTTATCTGTGAGCTCCATGACGGTGGTGAGCGGCGCAGCGGAGAACTCGACCGACAACGGCTCGCCGGCGGCGTAGCAAATGGCGGCGACGAGCTCGACGGCGTTCTTCGGCAGGCGCCAGAAGCGGTTTCCGAAGCCGCCAGCGCCCTGGCTCTCCAGATCGGGAATGGGTTGCGCGGGGACCACCGCCGGCACGTAGGCGGCGCGGCCCTGGCCGAAGGCGCCGCGGCGCTCGGCCGGCAGGCTGCGATGCGGCGCCAGGCGGATGCCCAGCACATCGGCCAGGCCATAGTCGGCCCGCCGCCGGCGCCAGTCGTTGTAAAGCGACGTGTGGCCGGTGGCCACTAGCCCGCCACCGCCCCGCACGTACTCGCGGATCTGCCCGATGGCGCGCTCCGAGAGCGACTCCTGGTTGGCCAGTATCACGGCGCGGTATCTGGCAAGATCGCCGAGCTGCGGATCGAAGATGATCGCGAAGGGGATCTTGTACTGGATGAGCAACTGCTCCATCAGCGTCGTTTCCAGGTGCGGCCCCAGGCTGTTGTAGGCCATCGAAGGGAAGGAGCGCACCAGGGCGACGTCGGCCACCGCCTGGGTAGCTGAGTAATGCCGGTTGTGATCGCGGTAGAAGCGGATGTAGCGGCGCGCGTCCTCGGGCAGGTCGTAGGCGCTGAGCGGCGAGCCGACGTCGCCCAGGCAGTTGCGGTTGAAGGCCATCGCCTCGGCCATCAGCAGCCGCCAGGAGCGGAGCTTAGGCTCGGCGCGCTGGGGCCCGGTGTAGGCAAACAGCGTCTGATCGAGACTGCGCGCCAGCTTGTAGGAGCGGATTTTGGAGACCAGGATGCCGGCCGGCGAGACCTGCGCCTCGTTGGGCTCTTCGCTCCAGAAGACCGAGCCGTGCGGGAGCAGCCGGGCGTGGTCGATGCCGTTGAGGAAGGCGCGGTTGCTGCCGTAGATGCCGTGCGGGTTCAGCTCGACCACCACCTCGGGATTCAACTGCCGGATCCAGGCGGCCAGCTTGCCGTAGTATTCGGCGAAGTCCTGGCAGCGGAAATCGATCCATTCCTGGATGAGGGGATCGGTGACCGGCGCGAGCGCGGCCGGCCTAGCGATGCCGTGCCAGGTGGGCACGGTGACGGCTCTCAGGCCGGAGAAGCCGAGCCGGTCCTTGAGCAACCCGGGCGCGTATTTCCGGCTGAGAAACTCGCGGAAGCGGCGGTTGATCTCGGGCGTGTTACCGGTCCAGGGCGGGGCGATTAGCGCGTGGTTGTCGAGGTGAATGAGATCGGTCTTGACCTCCTCGATGGCCACGCGGATGACCTTCTTCATGTGCTCGACGTAGCCGGGGTGGTTGAAGTCGGGCCGGTAGCGATAGGTCTGGTCGCTGTAGCGGACCGGGTCGCCGTGCTCGTCGTAGCGGATCCACTCTTTCGCCTCCGGCACGTCGGCGAGGAGCGTCTCGGCGAAGATGGTGCCGCCGATGTAGGCGCCGAGCCTGAGGCCGTGCTTGCGGCACAGCACGCCGAGCTTGCGCGCCTCCTCGATGTCCTCGCGGTCGGAGTCGAGGCCGGTTTTGTAGAAGTGCGTCAGGATCATGTTGACGCCGGCCTCTTTGAGCTTGAGGACGGTCTCTTCGGTGTGCTCGCGGCGGTACTGCGCGACCACGTCCACGGGCGTCTCGCCGCCGTGGCGCAAGCGGAAGACCAGCGGCTCCCAGTTGCCCACGAACACTACGCCCTGGTCCCACCAGGCGGGCTCGGGGAAGTTTTTCGGGACCGGAGTGGCCCAGGTGGCGCCGCCGATTTGAGCGGCCAGGGCCGCGGCGGTCAGCAAGAGAAGCGGAACGAGTCGTGTCATACGCGGCGGGCGCCGTCGATCGAGGCAACCCTATGGCCGCTTATTGTACCGCCGTCGCGAGCCGCGCCGCTTACTCTTCGTCGCGCTGGGCGGCCAGCCGGGTGACCACCGTCATGTCCTCCAGCGTGGTGACGTCGCCGGCCACGGCGTGCGAGGTGACGATCTCCCGCAGCAGGCGGCGCATGATCTTGCCGCTGCGGGTCTTGGGCAAGGCGTCGGTGAAGCGGATCTCGGCCGGCTTGGCGAAGCCGCCGATCTCATGTCCGACCCAGTTGCGCAGCTCGGCCGAGAGGTCGTGGTGGTTCCAGTCGCCCTTCTTGAGGGTCACGAAAGCGCAAACGGCTTGCCCGGTGATTTCATCCGGCTTGCCCACCACCGCTGCCTCGGCCACCGCCGGGTGCCGCACCAGCGCCGATTCCAGCTCCATGGTGCTGATGCGATGGCCGCTGACGTTCATGACGTCGTCCACGCGGCCGAGGATGGTAAAGTAACCGTCGGCGTCCACCCGCGCCGCGTCGCCGGTGAAGTAGACTCCCTCGGTGACCGGCACGCGCCGCCAGTACTGCATCTCGTAGCGCTCGGGATCGCCCCATAGCGTGCGCAGCATGGCGGGCCACGGCCGCCGGATGATGAGGAAGCCTTCCGTGCCCGGCCCGACCGGCTTGCCCATCCCATCGACCACCTCGGGCAGCACGCCGGGCAAGGGGAAAGAGGCGCAGCCCGGCTTGAGCGGCGTGGCGCCGGGCATCGGCGAGATCAGTATCGAGCCCGTCTCGGTCTGCCACCAGGTGTCCACGATCGGGCAGCGGCCCTTGCCGATCACGCGGTGATACCACTCCCAGGCGGCCGGGTTGATCGGCTCGCCGACCGAGCCGAGCAGGCGGAGGCTGGAGAGATCATGCGCGTTCGGCCAGTGGTCGCCCTGGCGGATCAGCGCGCGGATCGCCGTCGGCGAGGTGTAGAAAATGTTGATCCGGTACTTCTCGACCAGCCGCCACCAACGGTCGAACTGCGGATAATCCGGGGCGCCCTCGTACATCACCGAGGTGGCGCCGGCCGCCAGCGGCCCATAGACAATGTAGCTGTGCCCGGTCACCCAGCCGATGTCGGCAGTGCACCAGTAGATGTCCTCTTCCCGCAGGTCGAAGACCCACTTCATGGTCGCCGCGATCTGCACCAGGTAGCCGGCGGTGGTGTGGACGATGCCCTTGGGCTTGCCGGTGGTGCCCGAGGTGTACAGCACGTAGAGGGGCGTCTCGGAATCGAGCGGCTCGGCCGGGCAGACCTCGCTGGCGCCCTCCTCCAGCTCGTGCCACCAGAGGTCGCGGCCTTCCTTCATTGGGACCGGCGATCCAGTGCGGCGGTAGACGATGACCCCGCGCACCTCCGGGCAATCCAGCAGCGCCTCATCGACGGCCGGCTTGAGATGGATCTCCTTGCCCCGGCGCCAGCCGCCATCGGCGGTGATGACCAGGGTGGCGCCCAGGTCCTGGATGCGGCCCTTGAGCGCCTCAGCCGAGAAGCCGCCGAACACGACGCTGTGGATGATGCCCAACCGCGCGCAGGCCAGCATGGCCACCGGCAGCTCAGGGATCATCGGCATGTAGATGACGACGCGGTCGCCCGCCTTCAGGCCGCGCGAGCGGAGCACGTTGGCGAAGCGGCATACCAGCCGGTGCAGCTCCTGGTAGGAAATCATGCGCTGGTCGCCCGGCTCGCCCTCCCACAGTATGGCGATCTTGTTCCGGCGCGGCGTGGCCAGGTGCCGGTCCAGGCAGTTGTAGGAGATGTTGGTCTTGCCGCCTACAAACCACTTCACGAACGGCGGATGCCACTCGAAGACGTGGGACCACTTCTCGAACCAGAACAGCTCCTTCTCGGCCAGCTCGCCCCAGAACTCTTCGGGGTGCTCCTTGGCCCGCTCGTACAGGGCGCGGTAGGCGTCCATCCCCTGGACATGGGCGCGGCTCACAAATTCCGGGCTGGGTTCGTAGACGTGATCGTGCATTTGGGCAGTTTCCCTCTGGGCCATATGGCAGGTGACTATATCAAAATAACACAGCGGCGCTGCCAGAGCTTCACCTCGCTCGGCCCAGCAGCTCGCCGCGGTGTAACCGCTCCAGCAGTTGCGGCGCGCCCACGCCCCGTGCCGCCAGGCCGCGGAGCCATGATCTCCGATAAAGAGCTGTGGCCACGGCTCGGCCATGAGCCGGGAGGTTGACCCCGCTGGACGCAAAATTCAAGCGTTACGCGTCGTCCCCCACACTTCCGCTTGCCGCGAGTGATGCCCGACGCTCGCCGCGTCAGCCGGGCTGTATCTGGGGCGCTCGAGTGGCCGTGCGTTATGGCACTATCCGAACGCTGTCGGTCCCTCGGATGGGCGTGCCACTGACCGTCTTACCCGTCAGGACGCCGACCGTGTCCCCCGCCTGGAACGCGGTCTGTTGCGTGTAGAAATGGCACACCTGGTCGCGGCGGGCGTCGCTGTTGACATCCTCCGGGCTGGCGTTGCAGAAAGCCAGGCTGCTCTCGTTGCCGGTGCGGCCGAACTTCAAGGAAGCCTTGTCAACCTGCGCGGGCGCATGGAAGCTGGCGCTTGAGAGGATGGCCACCGGGATGCTCCCCCAGCTTTGCAAGTTGATGCTGTTGGGCAGGCTGCGGGGCTTGATGTCGATCACTACCGAAATCGGCGGAGTGAAGAGCATCTTGAAGGGGGAGTTCAGTCCCCCGCTTCCGGACGGGATGAAGACATCGATGAACGCTCCAGTGATTCCATCGTAACGCCGGACGTTGTTGTCGGCACCGCTGCTGACGTACAATTTCCCGTCAGGGCCGAACAGCAGCCCGCCGGCCACCCCCAGCCCGCCGCTGCCCGCGTTGATGAAGATCTCCGGGGGCGCCATGGTGTCGGCGCTGCACCGCAGGACGTCGGGGCTGGCGTAATAGACATTCAGATAGAACTTGCTGTCCAGGCCAAACACGATCACCTCACCGTCGGGCACCCTAACAGAAGCCAAAGGCCATCCGTTTGCGTCGTATCGGCGCACCTCGTAAAGAGGATGACGGTGCCGGACGTAGAGGTAGCCGTCAGGCCCGAAGGCCAAGTCGCTGGCGCCGTTCCGTCCGCCAATAAACAGATCGATGAAGTCCCCCGTCGTTCCTTCGTAACGTAGGACGTGGCCCGTCAGTCCTTCGTCCCACCCGGTGCTGGTCACGTACAGCTTGCCGTCGCGGCCGAAAGCCATTCCGACGGGTCGAGTCAGCCGGCCGAGGCCGGCCGTCACGAATTCGCCCATAAACGCGCCCGTGATCCCGTTGTAGCGGAGGATTCGGTCGTTCTGGAAACTGGCGACGTACAGGTTGCCGTCGGGTCCGAAGGTCATCGCGGTGGGACCGTCGAGGCCGCCTCCTGAGGCGAAGACACCCAGGAAAGCTCCCGTGGTCTCGTTGAATCGCAGAATCTGGTTGCCATTGTAGGATCCGACCAGGAGGTCTCCGAGAGATGGCTGAACTGCAAGTAGAACGGCTGCGGCTACTGGCAGAATTCGCACGAACGAGTTCATGATAGTACTCCTCCTCGCTATGAGCGATGTGGATCACCGCTGCCGTCGCAATCCGCAACCAGCGGCTTCCTCGATCGACACTCCTGAGAGGACCCGGCAGCGCGTCTGAGACGAGCGAGCCCACCGCTCAACCGCCCCTTTTTAGCGCGGGCTGCGCTGTCCCGCAAGCCGCAAAGCACCGCAAAGTACCGCAAAGTACCGCACGGGGCCCTTTACTGGCCCGAAACCAGCGGCGTACAATAACTTTGCCCCTTTTCGGACTTGGGGGTGTGATTTGCAGCGCAGTAAGAGGGCGGAACCTCCGGAGCCGCCAGCCGGCCAGCGGCTGGACTCCTGGAAGGAGATCGCTGCCTACTTGAAGCGCGACGTCAGCACCGTCCAGCGGTGGGAGAAGCGGGAGGGGCTCCCCGTTCACCGTCACATCCACGAGAAGCTGGGCACCGTTTACGCCTACAAGCCGGAGCTGGACGCTTGGTGGAACAACCGCCGCCCGCAACTGGAACCACAGCCGGGGCCGGTCGCGGCCCGACGCCGGCTGGTGTGGCTGGCGGCTGCCGGGGTCCTGCTGGCCGCGGTCGCGGCCTAGCGTTATTGGCGCGTCACCCCGCCGGTCCAGATCGCCACCCGGCGGGTATGGAGCGGGCCGGACCCGGAGCGGATCGCGTCGATTTCCCCCGACGGGCGCTGCTGCTCCTTCACCAACGCGCCCACAGGCGACCTGGCCCTCCGTCATTTCGGCACCGGCCAGGACCGTCTGCTCACTCGGAACGAGCCGCGCTCCCGATGGGAATACGCCCAGTCCTCTGTCATCTCGCCCGACGGCAGGCAGGTCGCTTACTCCTGGTTCAACGGTGACCTGTTCTACGATCTGCGGCTAATCGGCCTGGACGGCGCCGGGCAACGCGTCCTCTATCGGAACACGGCCGTTTTCTACCTCAAGCCTGTCGATTGGTCTCGGGACGGCAAGCACATCCTGGCGCTGTTCTCCCTGAAGGACCGTCGCAACCAGATCGCGCTGGTGGCGGTGGCCGATGGTTCCGCGCGCATCCTCAAAACCCTGGGGTGGCGCTTTCCCTTGCGGATGAATCTCTCCCCGGACGGGAGCTACGTTGTCTACGACTTCCCGCCGCGGGAGGACTCTGCGGATCGCGACATCTTTCTGCTGGCGGTGACGCCTGAGGCAGACACAAGGCGCGACAGTCCCCTGGTCGAGCACCGGGGCAACGACTTCGTCCTGGGCTGGGCGCCGGACGGAAAAACCGTCCTGTTTGCCAGCGACCGCACGGGCACGCTGGATGCCTGGGCCATTCAAGTGGCCGGCGGCAAACCGCTGGGCGCCCCTGAACTGGTCAAGAAAGACCTCGGGCGAGTCTGGCCGGTCGGGTTCACCCACCAGGGCTCTTACTACTACGCGCTTCAGACGGACTTGGCCGAAGTCTACGTGGCCGAACTGGATCTGGCGCGGGGCAGCCTCCGGGCGCCCCCGGCGGCCCTGGCCCAGCGGTTCCTGGGTTCGAACCGCGCGCCGGACTGGTCTCCCGACGGCCGGTTTCTGGCCTATCTCTCTCAAGCGGTCCCGAGCGCCCGGTGGCCGGAGGCCAGGGTCGTCATCCGCTCCGCCAGTACCCAGGAGGAGCGCGAACTCCGGCCGAACGTCAACCACCTGGAGTTGATACGCTGGGCTCCCGACGGCCGCTCGTTTCTGATGGCCGCCGCCGACAAGAAGGACCGGCAGGGCCTGTTCCGCATGGACGCCCAGACGGGCGAGGTGACGCCTATCGTCCAGAGCAGCGATCCCAAGGCGTTCTTCGCCGAGCTTGCGTGCTCGCCGGATGCGCGGAAGGTTTTCTACAGGCTCCGGGATTGGACCGCCGAGCCTTCGCGGCTGATGGTCCGGAACCTGGCCAACGGCCAAGAGCAGGAATTGCTGCCTTCGGTCTACCGCTTTGCTCTCTCGCCGGACGGCCGGCGCCTGGCGTTTTCCAACTATGTTCCAGACCACATGCAGTCCCTGACGGTCATGCCTGCCGCCGGCGGCGAACCGCGTGAACTTTCGAGAGTGCGGGGCCAGATCGTGTCGATCGCCTGGACCCCCGATGGCAGGCAGTTACTGTTCGCCGGGAGAGACGAACTCTGGCGCGTGCCGGCTGAAGGCGGAGCACCGGAAAGACTCGCCGTGACCAAAGAGAACCTGCGCGAG
>JBBTDS010000053.1:11630-16907 GCA_038060875.1 Acidobacteriota bacterium
GGCTGAAGGCGGAGCACCGGAAAGACTCGCCGTGACCAAAGAGAACCTGCGCGAGTTGCGCGTTCACCCCGATGGCCGGCAGATCGCCTTCACGGCGGGCGAAGGCCGGGGCGAACTTTGGGTGATGGAAAACTTCCTGCCCGCGCGCCAGCCCGCCAGGTGATACTCTGCCTCGCTGGAAAGAGTGGCGGCGTAACTAGCAGGCTTCCGCCATCGCCAGAACTACAGGGCAAGATGTCGAAGTGCGCGCTCAAGGTTCCGGGGGCCATGGCCTTGCTGCTGGCAGCCAACGTCCTGGCCGAAGTCCGGGTGGACTACGACGCGGCCGAGCGGCGCTGGCGGTTGACCAATGGCTGGATCTCCGCCAGGTTCCAGCTTGCCGCGGATGATACATTCCGCTTCCTGAGTCTGACCGACCTCCGCAGCGGCGCGACCTGGCGGGCGCCCTCAGGGCTGCTGTCTTCGCCGATCCAACTGGCGGTGGACTCGGACGCGATCGACGAGGAGACCCGCTTCCGGCTCCTCCGGCAATCCGGTCGCGACCTGCCCAACGGCGGCCGCCAGCAAACCCTGGTACTCGAGGACGCGCGGCGTCTGGGCCTGGTTCGCCTCGAGCTGGAACTATACGAGAACCAGCCGGTGCTGCGCTACCGCGTGCGGTTCCAGAACGGGCAGCCCCACCGCGTCTGGGTGCGGGCGGCGGACATGCTGGGCTGGAAGCTGGAGGATCGTGGCGCCGCTTACCGCACCTTCTGGGTCAACCAGTGGGTGAAGGCCGGGAAGGAGGGCAACTTCGAGCCGGAGGAGCGCCGGCTGCCGCCCGACTCCAGCTACGCCGAGGTGCGCTCCGGCGCCCACGGCCAGCATTGCGGCTGGCTCGCCTTCCGCGATGAGGCCGGCCGCGGCCTGTTTGCCGGCTGGGAGTTCGACGGCCAGGCCACCGCTTTCGTGCGGCAGTTTGGCCCCGCTCGCTATCTCCAGCTCTCGGCGGTCATCCAATCGCTGAATCATCCGCTGGAGCCGCGGGAGGAGTTCGCCGTGCCTTTCGCCTTCGTCGGCCTCTTCCAGGGGGACTGGGACGAAGCCGGCCACCAGACGCAGCGCTTCGTCGAAACCGCCTTGGCCCAGCGGGTTCCGGAGAACTTCCCGTACGTAGTCTGGGACTCCTGGAAGTACCAACGCGCCATCGACGAGGCGACCCTGCGGCGGAACGCCGAGATCGCCGCCAGGATCGGCGTGGAATTGTTCGTCGTCGATCTGGGTTGGGCGCGCGCGATCGGCGACTGGTACGAGGACCGGCGCAAGTTCCCCGGCGGCCTGCGCGCTCTCTCCGACTACGTCCACTCGCTGGGGATGAAGTTCGGGCTGCACTTCCCGCTGGCCGAAGCCGACGCGGGCTCGCCGGTGCTGCGCCAGAATCCCGACTGGACCTCCTCGATCAGCTACGGCTATTACGGGGCCCGCTCCCTGTGCCTCTCCCACCGCCCGGTCCGCGACTGGATCGTCGCCGAGGCCCTCCGCATGATCGACGAATACAAGGTGGACTGGATCTTGCAGGACGGCGAGAACATGGTCAAGGTCTGCACCAAGTCCGGCCACACGCACGACTCCGGCGACAGCAACTACGCCAACGCGGTGGACGGAATCAACGCGGTGGTGGCCGCCATCCAGCAGCGGCGCCCCAGCGTGCATTGGGAGAACTGCGAAGACGGCGGCAACATGATGACCTTCAACATGGTCAGGAGCTACGTGACCTCGATCGCGGCCGACGATTCCGGGCCCCTGACGACACGCCAGGCCGTCTACGGCGTCACTTACCCTTTCTCGCCGCGCTATGCCGACCGCTACATGCCGGACGAGACCCTGGACACTTACACCACCCGCAGCTACATGTTCGGCGGCCCGTGGATTTTCATGAATCGGCTGGCGGAGATGGCCCCGGACCAGCTTGCCTTCGCCGCGTCCGAAGTCAAGGTCTACAAGGCGATCCGGGGCCGCGTCGCCAGAGGCCGGGTCTATCACCTCACTGCCCGCCCCGACGACGCGCGCATCGACGCCCTCCAGAGCTATGACGAAGCGTCCGGCTCGGCGATTGTGGTCGCGGCCCGGGGGCCAACCGCGCCCGCCGCGCGACCACTGCGCCTGCGCGGGCTGCGGCCCGAGGCCATCTACCGCGTCCGTTTCCAAACCGATCCCTCCGAGTCGCTGATGACCGGCGCCGAGCTGATGAACAAGGGCGTCCGCATTCCGCTGCCGCAGGCCCGCAGCGCCGAGATTGTCTTCGTGGACCCGCTTTGGGATTGACCCCCCGGGCCGCTTTACCCCTGGCGCTCGCGGCGTTCCCAGCCGGGCTTGAACAGCGGGATGTAGTTCTCCTGCTGGTAGGGGTGCTTGAGGATCTCCTCGATGTTGAGGTCCGTGCCGAGGCCGGGGCGCTCGGGGATGTCGATGTAGCCGTTCACGACCTCGACCGGGTGGGTGACGATGTCCTTCTCCCAGGGCTCGTTGTACTCGTCGAAGATCTCGTGGATGAAGAAGTTCGGGATGGAGGCGTTAAGCTGCACGCAGGCGGCCGAGCAGACCGGGCCCTGGGCGCTGTGCGGCGCGATCACCCCGTAGTGGGCGTCCACCATGTCGGCGATCTTGCGGGCCGCGAACAGCCCGCCGACGTTGAGCGGCTCGGGCTGGTAGATGTTGACCACCTCGTACTTGAGCAGCTCGGCGAACTGCTGCTTGGTGGAGAGGCTCTCGCCGGTGGCAATGGGGACGGGGCTGCGGCGGGCCACCTCGACCATGGCGGCGATGTTGGTGTGCGGCACCGGCTCCTCGAACCAGGCGGGGCGGAACTGGTGCATCGCCTCGGCGAACTCGATGGCGGTGGCCACGTTGAAGCGGCAGTGGCCCTCGATCAGCAGGTCCACCGCGGGGCCCAACGCGTCGCGCACGGCACGGATGATGTCCAGCGACAGATCGAACTCGCGGCGCGGCAGCATACGCCAGTTGTCGCCGAAGGGGTCGAACTTCAGGGCCGTGTAGCCTCGCCGGGCCACCGCGGCGGCCTTCTCCCCGAAGCTCTCGGGCGTGCGCGGGCCGCGGTACCAGCCGTTGGCGTAGGCGCGCAGCTTCTGGTGGCAGCGGCCGCCCCAGAGGTTGTAGATGGGCTGGCTCGTGGCCTTGCCGATGATGTCCCAGCAGGCGATCTCGATGGCCGCCACCGCGCACATGTGGATCTGCGCCCCTTCGGTGTACACGTCGCGGATCAGCCGCTGCGAGATGGTCTCCACCTGGAAGGGGTCCAGGCCCAGGATGAGCGGCTTCAGCTCGTGGATGAGCGTCTCGACCGTTTTGGCGACGTAGTTCAGCGTGCCTTCGCCGATACCGTAGAGACCCTCGTCGGTCGAGACCTTGGCGAACAGCCAGTTCTTCCAGGGATTGCCGGCGATGTAGGTGTCGATGGCGGTGATCTTCATCGTTAATATGCTACTCCGCCGCCACCGGGTTCTCCAGCGCACCGATGCCGTCGATCTCGATGCGCACCACCGCGCCGGGCAGCATCGGGCCGACGCCGGAGGGCGTTCCGGTGGCCAGCAGGTCGCCCGGCTCGAGCGTCATGAACCGGGTGACGTACGCAATGACCTCGGGAACCGGGAAGATCATTTCCGTGAACGAAGCCTCCTGCTTCAACTCGCCGTTGAGGAAGGTGCGCAGCGAAAGCTGCGCGAGGTTCACCTCGTCGCGAGGGACGATCCACGGGCCAACCGGGCAGAAGGTGTCGAAGCCCTTGCCGCGCGTCCACTGGCCGTCCTTTTTCTGAAGGTCGCGCGCGGTGACGTCGTTGACGCAGGTGTAGCCGAAAATGTACGCGTCGGCCTTCTCCGGTTCCACGTTGCGCGCGCGGCGGCCGATGACCACGCCCAGCTCGCCTTCGTAATCCACCCGCGCGGAGAGGGCCGGGTAGACTATCGCATCGCCGGCCGCGAGCAACGCAGACGGCGGCTTCAGGAAGATGAGCGGCTCAGCCGGCACCGGGTTGCCAAGCTCGCTGGCGTGTTCGCGATAGTTGCGCCCGACGCAGACGATCTTCGAGGGCCAGCAGGGGGGCAGCAGGCGGACGGCGGCCAGGGGCCAGGTGTCGCCGCCCGGCGCGGTCTCCCGCACGGTGTCACCCTCAAGGACCCCGTGCTTCACCAGCGGCGAGCCGTCGGGCGTAGTGGGCAATGCGTTGCGATCGACGCTAAAGCGGATGAGTTTCATGGTGCTGTGATCTCTGCTGGTCCTGATTGTTCACTTTCGTTGCCATTGATATCCACGGCGGTGACCGTGTAGCGGTAGCGCAGGCCGGATTCGATCTTGCGGTCGCTGTAGCTGGGCGTTTCCACTAACTCAGCCAGGCGCGCAAACGGCCCGTCGCCGGCGGCGCGATAGACGCGGTAGCCGCGCAGGTCGGCTTCGGTGTTGCGCTCCCAAGCCAGCTCGATGGTTTGAATGCCGGCCAGCGCTGCGATCCCGCTGGGAACGGACGGCGGGAAGCGGTCCTGGGGCGTGATCTCAACCGGCGCGGAGACGTCGCTTTCGGCGTCGGCGCGACCGGCCTTGAGAACCGCCTGGACCGAGTAGTGGTACGTCTGGCCGTATTCGGCGCCGGCGTCGAGGAAGTCAGCCTTGGCGGCTTCGCCAAGCAACTCCGGTTCTTTCTGCTTCTCGGCGAGACGATACACGCGGAACTTCGCCTCGGGCGGCCCGCTCCATTGAAGCCGCACGCCTTGGGCGGTGGCCTCGGCGCGCGGGGCCGGGGGTTTTTCCAGCGGCGGCACGACCGCCAGCGCCACCGCGTTTGACCAGTTGCTAAAGCGGCCCTTACGGCCGGCGACGCGCACCCTGAAAACGACCTCCTTGCCGGTCCAGTCCCGCGCCGGAACTTCAAGGCGCACCGGGCCGGGGCGCGTGGCCGCCACCGGAACCGGGGTCTCGCCGGCTTCGAGCTCGATCGCGCCGAGCCGGGTCAGAGCTGCGCCGTCGGTGGTCAGAGCAGAGATGGTGAAGGTGAGCACGATCTTGTCGCCCCGCTCGGTCGCGCTCAGGTCGGCGATGCGCTCGGGGATGTTCAGCGAGGGCGGCAGCGGCTCGCCGACGTAGCCGCAACCGGCCAGCAGCAGTGGGATAGGCATTCCTGCCTGTCGAAGAATGGCCCGGGCAGAGGGAAGCATTCGACTCAGAGGATATACCGCGTCAGGTCCTGGTCCTTGATGATTTCGGCCAGTTGCCGGCGGACGTAGG
>JBBTDS010000053.1:17007-24227 GCA_038060875.1 Acidobacteriota bacterium
TACCGCGTCAGGTCCTGGTCCTTGATGATTTCGGCCAGTTGCCGGCGGACGTAGGCGGCGTCGATGCGCACGTGCCGCTTCTTCAGGTCGGGGCCCTCGAAGGAGATCTCCTCCAGCACCTTCTCCATGATGGTGTGCAGGCGGCGGGCGCCGATGTTCTCGGTGCTCTCGTTGACGCGGGCGGCGAAGCGGGCGATCTCTTCGAGCGAGTCGTCGGTGAACACCAGCTTGATCCCCTCGGTTTCCAGCAGCGCCGTGCACTGCTTGACGAGCGCGTTTTTCGGCTCCGTGAGGATGCGGATGAAGTCCGCCTCGCTGAGCGACTTCAGCTCGACGCGGATAGGGAAGCGGCCTTGCAGCTCGGGGATCATGTCGCTGGGCTTGGAGACGTGGAAGGCGCCGGCGGCCATGAACAGGATGTGGTCGGTGCGGACGAAGCCGTGGCGGGTGTTGACGGTGGTGCCCTCGACGATGGGCAGAATGTCGCGCTGCACGCCCTCGCGGCTGACGTCGGGGCCGTGGCCGGTCTCGCGGCCAGCGATCTTGTCCACTTCGTCGAGGAAGATGATGCCGCTGCGCTCGACGCGTTCCAGCGCCACCCGCGTCACCTGGTCCATGTCGACCAGCTTCTGCTCCTCTTCCTGGACGAGGTAATCGACCGCCTCGCTGACCCGCATCTTGCGCTTGCGGCTGCGGCCGCCGAACAGGCCGGGCAGCATGTCGCGGACGTTGACGTCCATCTCCTCCATGCCGGTGCTGCTGGAGATCTGAAAGACGGGCCCCTGCTCCTTGACGTCGATCTCGACCAGGCGGTCGTCGAGCTTGCCGGCCCGCAGCCGCTCGCGCAGCTTCTCGCGGGTGCGCTCGATCGAGTTGGTGGTCTCAGGCTGCGCCGGCATGAGCAGTTCCAGCAGCCGTTCCTCGGCGCTTTTCTCGGCGCGGTCGCCGACCTCTTCCAGCCGCTCCGCGCGGACCATCTCGATGGCGATGTCCACCAGGTCGCGGATCATCGACTCGACGTCGCGCCCGACGTAGCCGACCTCGGTGAACTTGCTGGCCTCGACCTTGAGGAAGGGCGAGTTGGCCAGCCGGGCCAGCCGCCGCGCGATCTCGGTCTTGCCCACGCCGGTGGGGCCGATCATGAGAATGTTCTTCGGCATCACCTCCTCGGCCATCTCCGGCTCCAGCCGCTGGCGGCGGATGCGGTTGCGCAGCGCGACGGCGACGGCCCGCTTGGCGTCGTTTTGGCCGATGACGTACTTGTCCAGCTCGCGGACGATCTCGCGCGGAGTGAGCTCGTCCAGCGCGGGCGTCTCTTCGACCGACTGGGCCGGAAGATAAATGACCATCAGCCGAGTTCCTCGAAGGTGATCTTGTCGTTGGTGTAAATGCAGATCTGGCCGGCGATGGCCATGGCCTCCTCGGCGATCTTGCGCGCGTCCATGTTGGTGTTGCGCATCAGGGCGGACGCAGCCGCCTTGGCGAACGGACCGCCGGAGCCGATGGCGGCCACCGGTTCGTCAGGCTCGATGACGTCGCCGCTGCCGCTGACGACGTAGCTGTTTTGGGTGTCGGCCACCAGCAGCAGCGCCTCGAGGTGGCGCAGCACGCGGTCGGTGCGCCACTCCTTGGCCAGCTCGACCACGCTGCGGGGCAGGTTGCCGTTGTGCTGCTCGAGCTTGGATTCGAAGCGCGCGAACAGGGCGAAGGCGTCGGCGGTGGAGCCGGCGAAGCCGGCCAGGATCTTGTCGCTATAGAGGCGGCGCAGCTTGCGGGCCGAGGACTTCATGATTTCCTGGCCCAGGGTGACCTGGCCATCGGCGGCCATGACGACGCGCCCATCGCGGCGCACGCATAGGATAGTGGTGGAGCGCACGGGATCGAAGACTATTCTAGCGCAGTGGGGGCGTGGTGCGGTGTCGCGCATGCAAGTTGCCTCCCGGCGCGGCTTGTGTGAATATGGGGCTGAAGGCGTCACGGCGCGAGATGAGCACTAAACCGCCGGCACAGGCAGGCTTAGTCGTGGGTCGAAGTCTCGACGCGATGTCATCCAACATCGCGTATGTTACGAGCGAGCTGGCCGAACTGGAAATCGATGACGGGATTCGCTTCGGGCTTATCGAGTTCTGCGACAACTTTGCTGGCGTCCTTCGCAGCTTGAGAGCGGAGATCCCGCTGCTCAGGGCCTCGTTGGCCGGCGACGAGGCCGACGCCCGAACCAGATCGCAGGCCATCGAGGA
Source organism: Acidobacteriota bacterium (assembly GCA_038060875.1). Lineage (GTDB taxonomy): Bacteria > Acidobacteriota > Terriglobia > Bryobacterales > Bryobacteraceae > JBBTDS01. Next base: position 19,248 of record JBBTDS010000053.1, read on the forward strand.
GACACTCTGGGGCTGGATGATGAAGCTGCATGCACAGGTTACCACGGTTGACGAAATCGTCAGACAACGGCCAGGTCATGTATATATGGGTTTGGGTGTGCTTCTGCGCGAGTCGGCGGCCAACATTCTAAACGCATACGTGGAGTTACGAGGCAGCCTGCGCTTCCTCGCGGCAGACCAGCGTGTTGTCCCGCCGTTGACTTGACGCGGCGGCAACCGGCGCTTGCTTACGGAGCTGTCAAAAAAAGGCGCATTAAACCGCTCCCCTGAAATCGTGGGCCAGCCCTAAAGGCTAATGCCGCATAGTTTTGCTCTCTTGTGGACCACCCAGTCTCGCTTGGCCAGATTCCGTGGGGTGAACCTCCAGGTCTGCGAGCCGGTTATCGAACCGCCTTCCGTCATGCCGCATTTCTCTGCCTACCGCTGGCCGGGGCGACATCAGCCGCAAGACGCTCACTTAGCGCATGGAAAAGTTCGGGATCCGCGAATCCGTATCCGAGCCGCGAACGTAAGCGAGCGGACGAGATTCGGGTACAGCCCCCGCCCGAATCTCCGAATCGGACCGCCACTGGGCGGAATCTAATGAACAAGGGCCCTGCGATGCGAGTCATTTCTAGCCTGCTTCTGTTATCCGCCGCCTGGTGCCAGGTTGCCCAGGAGGCCAATCGGGACTATAAGACCCAGGAGGGGCGGGCCAAGATGGTCGGAATCCTGGAATCGCCCGCGCGACTGGCGAATATCCGGCCGGCCGAACTCGTCTCACAACTGGAGATTCGCCGTGGTTCGACTGTAGTCGATCTCGGCACCGGCACCGGCACTCTGCTGGCTGCCCTGACCGGCGCGGTCGGACCCGAAGGCCGCGTGATCGCCGAGGACATCCACCGGGACTTCCTCGACCGCGCCCGCGAGCGCGCCGCGACGGCCGGGCTGGCCAACGTAGAATTCGTGCTCGGCACGGAAACCGACCCGAAACTGCCGGCCGCTGACGCCGATCTCGTCATCGTGCTCGATGCCTATCACCACTTCGACTACCCGGAGCAGATGCTGGCCGCGATAAGGCGGAGCCTGCACAGGGGTGGCCGCCTGGCCATTATCGAGTACCACAAAAAGCGTGGCGCAATGGAGATCGACCCCGACTTCGCGCTGACGCACATACGCGCCGGCGTCGAGCAGGTGATTCGGGAGCTCGAGGCGGCCGGCTACAGCCTGCTCTGGCGGCGCGACCACGCGCCGGGACGGCAGTACATCGCGGTGTTCGAGGTGCAGTGAACACCCGCGGGTACCCTTCAGGCGCACGAGGCCGTTGGCTGGCGGCTAATGCACGACCGCCGGCGGCTTGCGCACGTGCTGGCGCCACATCAGCAAGAAAAGCCGGATGGCGTGGGGCTGCCGCCGGCCCATCGCCATGCGGATCAGCGCCAGCCCGACCCAGACGAGGTAGGCCACCGTCACCCACCAGTGCATGTGAGTGGCCAGGTAGCCCCAGAAGCCCGGACCCGGCGGCAGCGGGGAGAAGGCAAACTGGATGCCCCAGAGTGAGAACAGCGCGGCAGCCTCCCACCAGGCCAGCTCCATATTGATCAGGAAGATCATGCCCACGGCCGATTGCGCCAGCGTCATGAGGAGCTCCAGTTGCTGGCGGTCGTCTAAGGGGATGGCCGCCGGGGCGCCGACGCTGATCGAATAGACGATCGGCAGCATGGCGGCCAGCACCGTCCACTGGTTGATATTGCTGGAAACCATGTTCATCAGCGCCATCGGGGCGCGGATGACGGTCTGGGCCCAGTAGAAGGCGGAGACCTTCTCGGGGAACTCGGAGACGAAGGGCGCCACCCACTGGACGAAGACGAAGTAGGGAATGCCTACCACCGTCGAGACGGCCAGCAGGCCGGCCAGGAACGGCTCGGCGGTGAAGTAGATCAGCAGGCCGCCGGCGGCGAACAGGCCCACGATGAGGGTATTGCGAAGGCGCCGTGGCGAGCGGACGATGGCGCGCGAGATGCGGTCCAGGTCCTCGATCTTCTCCGCTTCCTCCGGCGGCATCTTCCGCAGCACCCATAGGTAGGCCGCGTAGATCAGGATCAGCACGCCGGCGTCGATGAGAGTGAGCGAGCGCTTCCACCAGACGAAAGAGACATAAATCAGGGGAACCAGCAGGCCGACTACCTCGACGCAGTGCGCGTCCTCCAACCGGATGCGCCGCAGCGGCTTGCCGTGGGCGCGGCGGTGGAAGAAGGCGGCGATGAAATAGATGCCGGGCCAGCCCAGGCCGGTCAGCAGGCGGAGCGCGCCGGTGAGGTTGGCCACCAGCAGCGGCACCTGTTGCTTCCAAGCGAACACGAACTCGACGGCGAACTCGGGCAGGGTCTGGAGCCATGCGAGGATCGCAAGCGCGAAGCCCTGGGCGACGAAGAACTGGGCCGACTCGGCCGCCCAGGCGATCAGCATGGCCGCCAGCAGGATGGCCGGGGTGGCCCACAGCGCGGTCAGCGGCCCCGCCTCCTTCAGCGGGATGGCCGCCAGCAGGACCAGCGCGAAAACAGGGAGCGCGACCGTCCGGGTGCGCGACCGCTCATCCGAAGACGACTTCATGACCTTTGTCGATTCGCGAGTGTTTCTGGAATTCAGCTTGTTTCTCCGGATAGTCGGTGCGATAGTGCGCGCCCCTGGATTCCTTCCGCGCCAGGGCGCAACGCGCGATCAGCGAGATCACAGTGTGCATGTTGCGGGTCTCGAAGAGCAAACGATCAGGCGCCGCACAGGCCGCGGCCGGCGTCCGCTCCAGGACTTCGAGCGCCGTGGCGAGATCTTCTCCCGAACGGAGGATGCCGCACTTCTCCCATGCTAGCATCCGAAGCTCTTCGACCGCCGTGCTCGGGAAGAGAGACTCGGGTGGCCGGGCGGAATCCAAATGCGGGGCGCCGGCGCACTCGCGCATGGCCGCGCCGGCACGGGCCCCGAAGACGATGCCTTCCAGCAGCGAATTGCTGGCCAGACGGTTGGCGCCGTGAACTCCGGTGCAGGCCACTTCGCCGGCGGCGTAGAGGCGGGGCAGGGTGGTGCGCCCATCGAGATCGGTCCAGACGCCGCCCATGGCGTAGTGCGCCGCCGGGTGAACCGGCGCCGCTTCGCGAGTGATGTCGATGCCGTAACGCGCGCAGGTTTCGTGAATACGCGGGAAACGGCGGCGGAGGAAGTCGGCGCCCAGGCGCCGAAGGTCGAGGAATACGTGGGGTGCGCCCGTGCGGCGTAGTTCCAGCACGATGGCGCGCGAGACCACATCGCGGGGCGCGAGTTCGGCCAGCGGGTGGCAGCGCTCCAGGAACCGCTCGCCGGCGGCGTTGCGGAGGTATGCGCCCTCGCCGCGCAGCGCTTCGGAGAGCAGGAAGGGGGGCGCGCCTTCCAGGTGCAGCGCCGTCGGGTGGAACTGGACGAATTCGAGGTCGCTGAGCCGGGCGCCGGCGCGCCAGGCGGCGGCCACACCGTCGCCGGTGGCCACCTCGGGATTGGTGGTGTCGCGGTAGACGCGGCCCAGGCCGCCGGTGGCCAGCAGCACGGCGCGGGTGTGGATAGGGATAGCGTGACGGGTAGAGGCGTCGCAGGCTACCGCGCCGGCCACCTGGCCGTCGGCGACGAGCAGGTCGGTGACGGCGGAGAAGCTCTGGAAGCGGACGTTCGGGAGCGCGGACGCCTGGCGGTAGAGGGCGCGGGCGATTTCGCGGCCGGTGGAATCGCCGTGGGCGTGCAGGATGCGACGGCGGCTGTGGGCGCCCTCGCGGCCCAAGGCGAGGCGCCCATCCTCGCGGTCGAACTCGGCGCCCCACTCCATGAGCCGCGCGATCTCCGCCGGCCCTTCCCGCACCAGCGTGCGGACGGCCTCGAGGTCGCAGAGACCGTCGCCGGCGGCCAGCGTGTCCTGCTCGTGCAGTTCGACCGAGTCGTCATCGCCGACGGCGGCGGCGATGCCGCCCTGGGCGTACTCGGAGGAGGACTCGCGCAGGCTCTCCTTGGCGACGATGAGCACCTCGCCCGCCTGAGCAAGCTCGATGGCGGCGCGCAAGCCCGCCACCCCCGCGCCGACCACGAGGAAATCCGGCATGAATGAAGCGATTGTAGCATCCGGCGGAGGCCAGCCTAGCGGCGCTTGCCCCGCACCAGCTCGCCGGCGAAGTCAACATCCCAGCTAAACAGCAGCCGGTCCCTTTCCGGTGGAAGCAGCGTCGGAAACATTCCGCGGTCGGCATTCCATGAGCGCCCGAGCTTGACTCGAACCGGCGAGCCGGTCGTGAACTCGCACGCCAGCACCGTGATGCCGTGATCGCTGTTGGTGATCGAGAAGTTGACCGGAGCGTCGGTGGCCGCGGCGAAGGGGAAGGCTCTCGTTCGCTGAAAAACCGCGGTGTAGCTGAGAAGCTTCGAGAGGTCGCACGCGGTTGCGTCCTGATCGAAAAAGAACATCAGGTTCAAGACCGGCGCGACGCCGGCCACCTTCGTGACCGTTCTCGCGCTCAGGAGCTTCTCGGAGCCCAGCGCGGTCTTCACTCCCGGTTCGAGCCTCCTGGAAAACAGGTACAGCTCGAGCGAGGTTTTGCCGAAGAAATCACCGGCAACGGCGAAGCCATCGACGATCGGCACTCTCATCTCGCCGACCCGCACTTCGGAAGCCGAAGCCGGAGAAGCCAGCAGCGCCATCCCAAGCGCTGCCAGCGCAGTGAGGGACCGAGGCAGCATGTGTCCGCCGGGAACCGGGTGTCGCATCCTCAAATATTACCCGGTTGTTCTCGCGAACGCCCGGCCGGTGGCTGGGCGCCGCGAGCGATAGACTGGTTGGCTTATGTCCGTGGCGGAACTGTTAGCCGAGCTGAGGGAGTGGAAGAGCCGGTTCGGGAGCGGGCAGGCGGCGCGGATCGAGCGGCTGTTACGGCAGCTCGGGCGGCGCAAGATCGGCGACGCCGCCACGCTGATCGAGTTCCACGAGAT
>JBBTDS010000054.1:0-2051 GCA_038060875.1 Acidobacteriota bacterium
AGCCGGTGTCCAAGCTCGGTTTCGCATGGCGGGGAGCTTGGTCGCGGTGCTGCGCAGCTTCTCTTTGATCTGGGTCGCATCCATGTGCGGGTGCTTCGCGGCGACCAGAGCAGCGGCGGCCGCCACATGGGGCGTAGCCATCGAGGTTCCGCTCCACGAAGCGTAGTCCGTCTCGTCCAGGAAGGGTGAGCCCTTGGTGGGAACCGTGGAGAGGATATTGGAGCCGGGCGCTACCAGGTCAATGTGCCGCCCGGTGTTGGAGAAAGAGGAACGCCGGCGGTCCTCGGCGATGGAACCTATCGAGAATACATCCTTATAAGCCGCCGGATACTCCGTGGGGTTTCCCTCCTCATATTCATTGCCCATGGCGGCGACCACCGTGATCTTCCTGTCGTGCAGTCGGCGAAACAGAAGGGCCTCAGTCTGCGAAGAGGCCGTGCCGCTGATACTCAGGTTCACGACCTTCACGTCCGCGCCGATCAGCGCTTGCAGTGCCCTCAGGTAGCGCACTCCATCGACGTAGAATTCTCCGTCCTCTTCCGGCGCGTCGGGAAAGATCTTCCAGACCTCCAGCTTGCAGGCCGCTACCCCGGTGATGCCGGTCTGGTTGTTCGTGGCCGCGGCAATAATGCCGCAAACGTGGGTGCCATGCCCCACAAGATCCTGCGCCTTGAGACCCTCGTGATGGTACTCGATATCGACGTCAGCCAGGTCGGGATGAGTGTCGTCGATGCCTGAGTCCAGCACCCCGACCTTGACGCCCTTAGCGTCGGGGATAACGGCGCCGAACCACTGGATGGCCCGTAGTCCCCATTGCAGGTTCTGCATGGGATCGGCGCCCGCCTGAGCGAGCCAGCGGGCCGGCATGGGCTCGGCGAATTCCACCCCCTGTGCGGCGCCGATGTGTTTCATCAGTTTCGGGGTGGCCTTCTTGGGATCGACGGAAAGCACGGCAATGCCGCGGAGTTCTTCGCTTTCCGAGTCGGCCACACTGGACCACATGGCCAGCCGGTGACGTTCGGCCGTAGACACCGAGGCCCGCTGGATCGCAGCGCGCCGGGTGGAAAACAGCGGCTGGACGAGCTTCAGCCCGGCGTTCCGGCGCAGGTAGTCCAGCGGCTCTGCAATTGCCGGCGGAAGCGCCTTCGCCTCCGCGCCGACGAACTTCAGCCTGGCGGCGCGCATCGGCGGCGGGACGGCGCTCTGCCGAACGCGTACGATGATCTGCCCGGGTACGAACTCAAGACGCTTCGTGTAAGCGGGCGCTCTCTTCCGGCCAGCGACCGGCGTGCGACCCTTGATCATGTGGCTCCTCCTGACTGAGTTACGCTTGCGCGATCACAACTTGGAAAGAACAACGTCACCGGTCCCCGCGACGGCAACGTAGCCTCATTACACCACCGGCTGACAGGGCTGTCAACCGGAATCTCCATTAGACTCCCGGCGCTCCGCAGCGCTCAGCCCAGCGTCAACTCGGCTTCGCGGGCGGCCAGGATGCGCACCGGGCCCAGCAGGCCCGAGGGGAGCAGGGGCGTCGTCGCGCTCCATCGCACGTTGGTGCGAGTAAGGCCGGCGGCGTTGGGCTGCGCGTCCCCGGTGAGCCGGTTCGACCAGGTGTTGGCCACCTCCACTTCCAGCAGGTTCGCGCCCGGTTTCGCGGCCTCGGTTATCTCGAGCCGGTAGGGGCGCGTCCAGCAGATGCCCATCTCCCTCCCATTCAACCTCACGCGGGCGATGACGTGTACTTCACCGAGGTCGAGGAACAGGCGCAGGCCATCGCCAAAGAAGCCCCGGGGAATCTCGAGCTGCTTGCGGTAAGTGGCGACACCGGAGAAGTAGCGGACGCCGGACTCGGCATCCTCCGTCCAGGAGACGAGGCGTGGGAAGGTCTTCGAAGCGGGCGCTCCCCAGCCCCCGGGGAACCGGACCTCCCAGGGTCCCGCAATCTCGATCGCCGGCGGCGTCTTCGCCAGCGCGCGCGCACGCTCGCCGCGTTTCGTGCGCACGCGATACGAGCCGGGCTGCCACACGACAAACACCGAGCCGAGCGG
>JBBTDS010000055.1:0-12123 GCA_038060875.1 Acidobacteriota bacterium
GAGGGGCTGGAAACGGGCGAGAAATCTCAGCACCGCGCCAGTCCCTTACCCGACAGCTGGACATCCGGTCCCTGAAGCAGACCCTGCGGCTCCACAGCCTGAGTTCGAAGACGCCGGAGATGGCGGAAAAAGAACTGTTACTGGCCATTGCCGGCTACAACTTGGTGCGCAGCGTGCAGATGGCGGCGGCGCGAAAGGCGAATTTGGAGCCCCGACGGTTGAGCTTCTCCCGAGTCCAAGCGGTGGTTATGACCGCCTTGCCCCGCTTGGCTACCATCACCGATGCGGCGGAGTGGGAGGCGGAATACCAGCGGGTGTTGCGCTGGGCGGGGCAAGGCAAATTGCCGAACCGGACCCGCCGACGATCCTATCCCAGAGCGGTCTGGGGCAAAGGCGCAACGTTTCCCAAACACAAGTGCAAGGGTCCGAGTTCGCCTAACGACGAGAAAGGGGCAAAGTAAGTGACATTAGGCTCGAGCCGGCCCAGCGCAAGCTCTACGACGAGTTGCGCAACCACTACCGCGACTCGCTCCTCGAGCGCATCGCCTCCGAGGGCGTGGCCAAGTCCAAGCTGCACGTGCTCGAGGCGCTGCTCCGCCTGCGCCAGGCGGCCTGCCACCCGGGGCTGATCGACGCGGCCCGCGCCGCCCAGCCCAGCGCCAAGCTCGACGTGCTGGCGGACCACGTGAGCGAGATCGTCGAAGAAGGCCACAAAGCGCTGGTCTTCTCGCAGTTCACCAGCCTGCTCGCGCTGGTGCGCGAGCGGCTGGAGGCTTCCGGACTGGTCTACGAGTACCTGGACGGCGCCACCCGCGACCGGCAAGCGCGCGTCGAACGGTTCCAGAACGACCCCGCCTGCCCGCTGTTCCTCATCAGTCTGAAGGCCGGCGGGCTGGGGCTGAACCTGACCGCGGCCGGATACGTGTTCCTGCTCGACCCCTGGTGGAACCCGGCCGTCGAAGTCCAGGCGATCGACCGCGCCCACCGCATCGGCCAGACGCAGCAGATCTTCGCCTACCGGCTGATCGCCCGCGATACGGTGGAGGAGAAAATCCTCCAGCTCCAGAACACCAAGCGCGACCTGGCCGCTGCCATCATCGGCGAAGACAACAGCCTGATCCGGAACCTCCAGCGGGAGGATATCGAGCTGCTGTTGTCGTGATAATCGTGAACCGGCGCCGGCAGGCCCGCGCGGCCGCTGTACCGGCGCCCGGCTCGTGATCGGCTGCGGTCGGCCCACTGCCTCAGTGCAGGTGAACGGGACATCAACTGCCCCGGAGCATTTCAAGCCACAGGCGCAGCGTTAAGTCGTGTCTCTCCGGGCTCGCAAGATACGGTCGAAGCTCCGAATGATACCGGCTCTCCAGGACCGCGAGATCAAGCGGAACTGCACGGGCGAGGTATCTCACATCCTCCCGATCGCGAGCCGAGTTCCGTTCTAACTTTGATAACGCGAGGTCGTGCGCCTCAAGCCCCATGAGCAGGAGTGTGCGATAGGCCGTCGGGAACATCAACTTCAGCCGGTCGGCATAGTTTTCGGGAACGGTCACGATCCCGACATGCTGGACGTATACTCCGTACCTCCCGTGCAGGGCTGACCCCTCTCCCGCGAGTGACTGAAGCCGCGCGGTCGCCTCAACGGGAGTCACCGTGAGGCAATCGACATCAACCGTGGGACGCGGCAGACCATACTGCATCGCAATCGCGAATCCGCCAATGCAATGGAGTGCGACCGGGTGATCAAAGGCCGTGTCGATCGCAAGAAAGAACGAGTGCCACGGCTCCGGGGGCTGGTCATGCGGCATAGGGCAAGGCTCGGGAATCCAGATCCGTCAACAGATTCCAGTGACGGGCGTCGGGAGGACGTGTTCGCCGAAGCCAGCGGCGCTCTGCGTCTGAGAGGGAGCCTTGGCACAAAGTGTCCTCGCGCACCAGGCGCGCGCGGTCCAGGATCTCTTCAACCTGGCAAAGTCTGCCCGCGGTCACCTTATCACCGCGTTTCTCGGCCACCTGTCGCGCGAGTGTGACCAGGAATCCGAGCCGGTTCTGGACATCTCGCAACTTCGCTTCGCGTATCAGCCACTCCCAATCGAGATCGCTGTATGCGACGACCAGCCAAGGCAGAGCCTCGATCACGCGAACCTCCACATCGCCTGCGGCGATAGCAGCAAGAAGGACGACAGCGGGATTCTTCCCATCTCCGCCGCGCAGGTGACGGAAACCGGGATACCCCAGGCTGGCGAGTGCCGTCGCCAAGGACGCGGACTGCCACGAATCGACACATTCGGTCTCCAGTGGCAGATCGGTAGGACCCAGGCCGTACAGGTTCACGATCTTTGACCTGAGCCCGGCCGTCACCGGCCGCCGGCCACGCTCCAGGAGCGCGAGATATGCCTGCGAAACCCCTAGCCGCCCGGCTGCCTGTTGTTGTGTCAGGCCCGCTGCCTCGCGGGCCGACCGCAGTTGTTCTGGGCGCAATCCCTGACCCTCCGCACACCAATATAACAATTTCTGTAATAAGCCGGGTTCCGGCCAGCCCTGCGCAGTGCGCTTCCGGCCCATGCTGCTGACCGCGGCGGCGGTGGTGGTGGGCTCGGCGGGGATCCTGTTCGACCCGATCTTCCAATCGTCTACTACATCGTGAACCGGCGGCGGGCGCACTAATCCTGTCACCTTCGGGCCGCCGCCGCATCCATTAACCAGGAGGGAAACATGACTCTTGATCGTTACCTGCGCCTGATCGCCGGTCTCTTTGTGGTCCTCAGCCTGGGGCTGGGCTACTGGGTGAACCCGAACTTCTACCTGTTCACCGCCTTCGTGGGCCTGAACCTGTTCCAGTCGGCCTTCACCAACTGGTGCCCAATGATGGCCTTCCTGCGCAAGCTGGGCGTCCGCACCTGCGCCCACGAGCTACAATAGGCTCCAGCGGGGTGGTATGGCCACGGCTGCCAAAACGGTGGGCTACCAGGAGTGGCTTGAGATGCCGGTTGTCGAAGACGCCACCGAAGAGGTGGTGAAGGGTGAGGTCCGCATCATGCCCCCAGCGAAGTGGCGCCATTCGCGCACAGTCCAGAAGTTAGGCAGGAACCTCGAGCGACAACTCGACGCAGATACGATCCTGGTCGTGATCAGCGAGTTCGGCCTCGTCATCAGCCGCGAACCGCTGACCTGCCGCGTCCCGGATCTCGCGGTCTTCCAGAACGAGACGATCGTGGAGGAGGATGGCTACGTCCATTCCGCCCCGCAACTGATCGTCGAGGTCCTCTCTCCGTCCAACACCCGCGCCGAGCGGCAAGAGAAACTCCGCGACTACGAGAACCTGGGCGTGCCGGAGGTGTGGGTCGTCTCCCCCGAGGCCCGCACCGTCGAAGTCCTCCTGCTCGAAGAGGGCAAGCTGCACACGACGGCCATCCTCAACCAGGGCCAGATCCGGCCCAGGCACTTCCCCGAGGCGGCCGTCGAGATTGCCGCCATCTGGCCGAAGTAACGCCTACCCTCAGCGCGCCACCGGTTCCAACTGCAAGGGCCATAGCGTCCCCGCAAGGCGTATGTGCTTTCGCCCGTCGGAGAACTCGACCGAAAGGCGGCCATCCTCCTGAGCCCGGCACTCGCCTCGGAACACCTGCTGGCCGGACACAGCCCGGAGGTCGCTGATTTCCACGCGCGGCGCGCCGCGAGAGAAGCGAACGTCGAGACGGCCGGTCACGGAATCGAACTCGGCCTCCGGGGCCAGCACGACCGACAGGCCGGTGAAAGCGCCGTCGGCGCGCAGACTCGACAGCAGATCCGGGCCGAGGCCCTGCGTCCGCACCACTCCCTCGCCTTCCCACTCGCCCCCGGACCACGGCAGGTTCCGGAAACGGGCTTCGAGGTGGTAGCCCGGCGTGGGCCGAGTCAGATTGACTATTAGATTGCCGGTCACGGACGCACCCTGGACTTGCGCTTCCAGGTTGGAGATCTCGGCGCTGGCGCCCTCCCAGACGAGCCGGCCGCTTAATCCGCTGGCGAGCTCAGAACTGCCCAGAGACACAGACCCGATTTTGAACATGCCTTCGGCACGACGGGCGGCCAGCCAGTCGGGCAGCGGCACGGCGCCCAACCGCAGGGTGCGGGCCAGAAGACCCCGGCGGCGGTCGAGTGCAGGCGCTAGCAGCCGCTCCAACTCAGCCGCGTCGAGCTGGGCCGCCGATACGCGGAACTCGTGCTGCCGCGCGGCCCGAGGCTGATAGCGGTAATGCGCTTCGAAGTCGCTCGATCCGGCGCGAGCGCGGATCGCCTCCATCACCGCGCCGCCTTCCTTGAGCACCATCCTGGCCGAGAGGATCTCGACCGGCGCTGCTAGCCCGGGCACGGCCACCTGGGTGTCTTCGACCTGGATCGCCCCGGTCCAGCTCGGCGGGCCCTCACCTTCCACCCGGCAGCGGAGGTCGCCCTTCCAGACGCCGCCACGGCAGTGCTCCAGCAGGGGCGGCGCACCCCAGAGGGGCTCGGCAATCGGCATCGATTTGGTCGCCAGCCTGAGGCCAAGCAACCGCTTGCTCCAGGTGTAATCTCCTTCCATGCTGAGCTCGTGGCGGTCGGAGTGCTCAACTGTGGCGGGGCCGAAACGGGCGTGGTTTGGCTCGACCAGCACCGGCAGCCGCGCGCAGCGCAGCGGACCGGAGTCCGGCGCTTTGAGCACAACGTCGCGCGCGAGCAGCGCGCCCTGGGTTCCGCTCTCGGGTGAGTAACCCACGGCGCCGGAGACCTCGCCGTCCAGCGCCGCGCCTTCAGCCACGGCCAGTCCGAAGTGCGGGGCGAGTCCGGTCGCCGACCTCAGCGGCAGCTTGTTTAGTGTCAGCAGCGCGCCCCAGCGTGGCTGCGAGAGATAGCCGGCGGCGCAGAACCGCAGGGCCAGCGGCCCCGTGCCTGAAGTCTCCAGCTCCAGCCGCTGCGTCGTCAGATCCAGCCGCCCGCGGTAGTCAAAGGTCCAGCCGGCGCCGTAGGGCGGCATCAGGTCCGAGCGGCGCAACTCCTCGATTCGAGCGCGTCCGGTGATTTCCAGCCCGGCGATGGGGCCGGCCAGCCGGGCCCGCGCCGTTATCAGCGCGTGGATCCCCGGATCCCGGCCCCGCAGCAGGGCGACCGCTTCCTCCAGGAAGCCTTTCTCCAGCTCCAGGGTGAGGTCGAGCCGATCGCCCCTTTGGGGGTCGGGACGCCAGCGGCCCTTGCCGGTGAGCCGGCCCAGCCCGCGCACGGGGCGGTCGCAGCGGGCCGGTTCGCCGGAGAACCGCAGGCCCCAGCCGCCATCGCCGCCCGACGGCTCAATGTCAATGTCGGCGTCGCTGAGATAAAAGACCGACTTCACCTCGCCGAACTTGAAGTTGACGCGCCCGCCGCGGACCCGGATGGGGGGAAGCGCCGCCGCCGGAACGGCCAGCGCGCGGCTCAGCAGGGCCTCAAGATTCCAGGGCCCGGCCGCTGGCTTCACCAGGTTGACGCTCGGCTCGACCAGCCGCAGGCTGGCGAAATCCAGCCGCCCCGTCCAGAGGCTGGCAGGGCTGATCCGCGTTTCCAGCGACGTCACGTAGGCCAGCGGCTCGATGCCCATGCGCGGGTCGTCATGGATGACCACGTCGCTGATCGAGAAGCCGGGGCCGCCGAACAGATCCAGCCGCACCTTGCCGATCTCGACGCGGCGGTCGAGCGCCTTCTCCAGGCTGGCCTGCACGCGCCGGCCGAAGCGGTCCGCGTTGAAGTAAGGCGCGGCTATTCCGGCGGCGACGAGCAGCAGGAGGAGTGCGCCGGCCAGGCGCCAGATGGTTTTCCTGGTCAGCCTCATCGCGGCGTCCCGGCCCGGAGCAGCCGCTGGTAGGCCTCCGGGTCGTCCACGTCCTCGACGATGGCCGCGTCGTCCACGTCCACGTAGCAGGCCTCGTCGAGGCGCCGGTAGATCACCGCGCGGGCCGAGGAATCCGCCGGAAGCGCCAGGAACTCGGGGATCAGCTCGCGCGCGCAGCAGACGGGGTGGCCGCGCCGTCCCTGGCAGCGCGGGATCGCCAGCAGCGGGCGGAGCGTGGAGAAAGCCGCCGCCAGCGCAGCCACGGTGGAGGGCCGGACGCCCGGATAATCCACCGGCGTGAACATGAATCCTTCGGACTCCGGCGGCGCCGCCGCCAGCCCGCACTGGAGCGAGCTGAGCTGCCCGCGCTCGGGGTCCGCATTCACCACGAAGACGGCCTCGGCGGAGCGGGCCAGCCCGCGGCGCACCTCGTCGGCCTGGTGACCCAGCACCACCAACACGGGAGAGCAGTGCGCCGCCAGCAGGCGGATCAGGCGGTCGAGGAAGGTCTCGCCCTCCAACGTGAGCAGCGCCTTGGGGGCGCCCATGCGGCGGGAGGCGCCGGCGGCCAGGATGAGTCCGGCGAGCTTCACTTCAGTAAGGCGCTCAGGCGCTGGCTGGCGAAGACCGATTTCGACAGCGCCCGCCAGCCCGAGTCGGGATGGCGCCGGACGGCGACCATCTCGGCCACCACCGAGACGGCGATCTCCTCCGGGGTGAGGGCCCCGATCTCCAGGCCCATCGGGGCGTAGATCCGCTCGAAGGCGGACCGGGGCATGCCTTCCTGTTCCAGTTCCTTGACGATCGAGATCACCTTGCGCTTGCTGCCGATCATGGCCACGTAGCCGGCGGGAGTGGTGACCGCCCAGCGCAGGACGAGCATGTCGTCGCGGTGGCCGCGGGTGACGATGATCAGGTAGCTGGCTTCATTGACGGCCAGTTTCGGGAAGGCGCTCTCGTAAGGCTCGGCGTAGATCTCGCCGGCTTCGGGGAAGCGCTCGCGGTTGGCGAAGCTCTCGCGGTCGTCCACGATGGCGGTGGCGAAGCCGGCCAGGCCGGCGATCTGGGCGAGGCTCTTGGAGATGTGCCCGGCGCCGAAGATGATGGCGCGGGGCTGAGGGAGGATGGGTTCCACGAGAATGTCCAGTTGGCCGCCGCAGATGAGCCCGTTCTCATAGGCCACGTCCTGGCCGAGATTGAAGCTCAAGTGCTTGGGCCGTTCGGTTTCCATGACCTCGCGGGCGGCGTTCCACACCTCGGCTTCGACGCAGCCGCCGCCCACGGTGCCGACGAAGGAGCCGTCCTCGCGCACCAGCAGCTTGGCGCTCTGGAAGCTGGGGATCGAGCCGCTCACCTGGACGATGGTTGCCAGGGCGCATTTCTGGCCGAGCCGCCGGAGGCGGACAAGCTCCTCGAAGACGTCCACGCCCGAAATTATAGCATCGGGGCCGGCGGCGGCCACGGTCTGGGCCGACCCGGTCGGCGGCGATTAGAATCCCCTGCATGGATCGGAGGACTCTGGGTACCGCGAGAGAGCAAGCCCGCGCTGACCCGCAAACTCCGGGATTTGAAGCGCTCCCTTGCGCTAAACGGCGAGCTCAAGTGGAGCAAGGCCAGCGCCGCCCGCTTGCAGGCTTACAAGAAGCTCGTGGACTTCTTTTTCGAGGAGGACCTAAAGTTCCGCGTGATTGTCGTCGACCAGGCAAAGCTCGACCTGGTGCAAGGCTCTGGAAGCGACTCGGCCAAAGGCTCTGCTCGCACAGCACATCGCGGCTGGGCTGGGAGCAAAGGGGCTGAACTTCATCGACAAGGGCCACGTCGGTGTAAATGAAACGCACGAAGGGCAGCCGCTGCTCTTTTACGAGAAGCAATTCGAGCACGCCTTCTGGTCGAGTCCCCATCGGAAGATGCGGGTCGCCAAAGAGCGAATCGCTCGCATGAAGTGGATCGGACACTTGCTCGCCGGCCAGGTTGAGGGATCCCGCTGCCTGCAGGACTCTGGTGTTGGCAGCCCCGGACGCCATGAGAACCGGCTCCACGTCATACCGCAGGAGCAGGTCAGTGAGTAACAAAACGGAAGAAGACTGATCGCAAGATGGGATCACTGAAAAAGAAAATGTCCCGTGACTTGATTGGCGCACGGGACCGGAAGCCGTCCTCCGCCGCCCCTGCCTGTGCTATCATCCTTCGGGAGCACAGTGATTGCCTTGCCTGGCTGAGGGACTGGCGCTGGTTTTCGACCTCGACGGGGTGATCGTGGATTCCAACGCGATGCACGTGCTGGCGTGGCGCCAGTACCTGGAGTCTTGCGGCCTGGGGCTGCCCGCCGATTATCACCCGCTGATATTCGGGCGGCGGAATGACGACATCGTGAGCGACCTGTATGGGCACGGGTTGAGCGGCGCCGCGGCGGCCGCCCACGGGGCGGCCAAGGAGGCGGTGTACCGCGAGCTGATGCGGCCGGCGCTGAGCGAGCACCTCGTGCCCGGGGTTCGGGCGTTCCTGGAGCGGCACCGCGGCGCGCCGATCGGACTGGCCAGCAACGCCGAGCGCGCCAACATCGACCTGGTGCTGGATAGCGCCGGGCTGCGCGCGTACTTCCGGGCCGTGATCGACGGACACGAGGTCATGCGGCCGAAACCCGATCCGGAGATTTACCTGGGCATAGCCGCGAGTCTGAGCGTGGCCCCGGCGAATTGCATCGTGTTTGAGGATTCGCACACGGGGGTGGCCGCCGCCCGCGCCGCCGGCGCCCGCGTGGTGGGCGTCCAGACGACCCATGCCGAGCTGGCCGGCGTGGACCTGAGCATTCGCGACTTTCACGCGCCGGAACTGGGACAATGGCTACGGGCGCAACAACCATCCGTATGACCGCATCGAGGCTCGTTGCTTTGCTGTTGTGGGCCGGCGCCTGCGCCGCGCAAACCCTGCTCACTCTGGAAGAAGCCGGCGCGCGCAAGGCGCCCGATTTCTCGCCCGCCCACGAGAGCGAGGTGGTGGCCGTGGGGGGCACGGTGTCGGCGCGGCCGGTGGAGATGAACGATTACACCTACGTGCCCATCCAGGACGCGACCCATGGGTTGGTGCTGGAAGGCGGGGCGCTCCAGCTCTCGACGTTGCGGCCGGGCGACCGCATCGAGGCGCGCGGGACCATCATCCGGCGATTCGGCCTGCCAGTGTTGTCGGTGGACGGACTCCAGACGCTGGGGCAAGGCCCGGCGCCCTCGCCGCGGCCGGTCGGGGTGGCGGAGCTGGACTCGTTCCGTTATCTGGGTGTGCTGGTGGCGATCGAAGCCAAGGTGGTGGAGATAGGCGAGAAAACCGGCGGCGAGTTCCTCATGATTGGGCCCACGGAACGGCCGCTGCAAGTCTTCCTGCCGCTGAGCGTGCGCGGGGCCAGGGCGCAGTTCTCCCGATTTCGGGTCGGGGACACGGTCGGGGTGGTGGGTTTTGCCTCGCAGTATTGTCCCCGCCCGCCCTACGACCATCTCTTCGAGGTGGTGGTGACCAACCCCGGCCACGTGACGCGGCTGAGCAAGCGCTGGGTGGTCACCCCCGAGTTGTTCCTGGCCGCGCTGGCGGCCCTCGGCCTGGTGCTGGCGCTGTGGTGGGCCCGCGGCTACCGGGTGGAGAAACAACGCACGATCATCAAGACGCTGTACCGTCTCGGGGAGGACATCATCGGCGCCGGCTCGCCGCCGGAAGTGCTGAAGCAGATCCGGGCCGTGCTGCCGGCGGTGCTGAAGGTCTCGGGAATCCGGCTCTACCTGCACAACCAGGCCACCAACATGCTGGACCAGGTGGAGAGTTCGCCGGATTCGAAGCCCGTTTCGATCGCGGTAGAGGCCGTGGAGGGCGCGGCGCCCGCCGGGGCGGCCGCCTGCTTCCGCAATCAGGCGCTGCTGGCAATCCCCGACATGCGCCGCAGTCCCTTCCTGGCCGGCGGGGCCGGCGCCCCGCCGATGCGCGCGGCGATGTTCGTGCCGATGCTGGCCCAGGGCGAAGCGCGGGGAGTGCTGGAGATCCACGACGACAGCCGCGCTCATGCTTTCAGCCCCGACGAGCAGGTGCTGGCCCAGCATCTGGCCAACCAGGTGGCGATCAGCCTGCGCCTGATGGAGGAACAGACCATTCGCGAGCAGCTTTCCCGCAGCGAGAGGCTGGCGGCCGCCGGCCAATTGCTTTCCGGGGTGGCCACCGAGCTGCGGGCGCCGGTGGAGGCCATCGCCAAGCTCACCGCGTCGTTCCTGTACCGGCGGCGCGGGCCGGTATCGGAGGAGGAGATGCGCTCGATCGCCGTCGAGGCGGAACGGGCCTCGGCCATCGTCACCCGGCTGGTTTCCTTCAGCCAGTCGGACCGCGCCGAGGCCAAGCCGGTCGAGCTGCGCGAGCTGCTGCGCAACCTGATGGAGTTCCGCCGCCGCGAGTGGGAGACGCGCGGCCTGGAAGTGCGCGACCAGGTCGGCCACGAGCCGGTGCTGGTGCTGGGTTCGCGCGGGCAACTGGAGCGCGTCTTCCTCAACTTGCTGATCCACGCCGAACAGTCTCTGGCCGAGGTGAGCGAAAAGAAGCTGACCGTCGGCGTCAGCGTGCTGGCCAGGCGGGCGCTGGTGGAGATCAGTTACAGCGCCCCCCCGGCGAGGTTCTCGCGATCGGCCGTGCCGGAAGACACCACCTCCGGCACCGGGGTGTTGATCGAAGGCGTGGTCCGCGGCATCATCCAGAGCCATGGAGGCGAGACCCGCCTGGTGCGGTTGCCGGGCCTCGGCTCGCGCATGGAAGTGGAGTTGCCGATTGCGGGTGAAATGCCCGGCGCCGCACCCGGCCTGATGGGCGAGGGCTTCGTCCCCCGCCTGTCTACGGTGCTGCTGGTCGAACCCGACTCCGCGGTGCGGCAGAAGCTGCTGGCCTTGTTGAGCCGGCGCGGCTATCGCGCCGTTCCCGCCGGCAGTGCCGAGCAGGCTGCTGAATTGCTCCAGCGGCTGCGCTTCGACCTGGTCTTCTGCGCCGTCAGCCTGCCTGGGATCAACTGGGTGGAGTTCTTCGAAAGCGCCCGGCGCCAGGTCGGCGCCTTCGTGCTGGTTACGCAAGGGTTTGACCCCGAACTGACCCGAGGGTTTCCCGAGGGTGAGCTGCACGTGCTACCGCGCCCGATCGTGGAGCTGGAACTGGAGCGGCTGCTGCTGTCGCTCGAGTCCAGCGCGGCGCCGGGCGGGGCGGGAAAGCCGTGAGGCGCACCCCGGCTATGGCCGCTGGATGACGAGCGTGAAGTCGTTGGATTGGCCCGCCGGTGCAGCGGCCAGCCGCCGCGCACTCGAAGATGAACTGCGTGCTCTGCGCGCCATCGCCGGGCGCTCCACGACCGCGCTGTCGGTCACCCTCACCGTGGTGTCGCCGAGCACTTCGGGCAGCGCCGGCGTGCCGCCGACGGAGATCTTCACCACCACGACATCCCCCGGGCTCTCGCCAGCGCCCCCGCCGAAGGCACCCTGGAAAGCGGCCACGGTCGATCCGGCTGCCGAGATGTTCACGACGAAGGCGTCCCGCTCCTTCCGGGTTCCGAGCGGCTGGACGAACGGAAAGTCATCCGACTCTGTGCTCCCGGCCACGTACACGTTGCCGGCCGCATCGACCGCGATATCGAAGACCGACTCATTCCCGCTGCCGCCCAGGTACGTCGAGACGTCGAAGAGCAAAGCTGCAACTGCTCCGAGGTCGTTCGATAACAGGTCCCGGTGCCGCGAGTTCATGGCGATGATCCCCGACCGCATGCTCAGATACTCATCCCATCGGCCCAGCTTGGCGTTTGCGCCCGTGAGGGCGTTGTACCCCTTCACAATCGCGGTGTTGAACGGCGGCACGATGGTCGGATGCAGGAAGTACAGAATATTGCCTCGTCAGAAGTATTCATGGGTAAGCTCTGGCTCCGGCAGCTTGCCAAGTGAGTGATAGAGCGCGAGTTCCAGGATGCGGAAGGTGCGGAAGCCGTAGGATTTTCTCATGGTGACTTTGGCTTTGTTGTTCAGACCCTCGACCGCGCCGCTGGAGAACTGCTTTCTGGCCTTGAAGTAGTCAGGAACGCATGGTTTGGCGGCACCAGAAATCCAAGAACATGCCCGCCCAGATAGGGGAGTTGTACTCCCAGAACTGGTGAAAATCTCCTTTGAGGAGGTGGGCGCGGACAGTTTGCAGGTTGTAGCGGAGCAGATCGCGCAGCCGGAGACAGCCGACCACATACTCGACGGCCTCGCACACCCTGTCCCAGGAGGTGTGGAACGCCTCGGCGGTTTCCTGCCAGGAGA
>JBBTDS010000056.1:0-7966 GCA_038060875.1 Acidobacteriota bacterium
CGGTAGAGGAGAGCGGCCGTGCCGATCATCGCCAGCACTGAGGGCAGCCGCAACGCTAGCTCGTTTAACCCGCCAACCCAGGTGGCCGCTGCTGCCGTGAGGCAGTAGAGGGGGGACTGGAGCAGGAGCAGGCTCCTTGGATACATGCTCTGGAGCCCATCCTTAATCACCCAGTATGTTCCGCATTCATCCAGCCAAAGGCTGGATCCGATGGGCATCAGCCACAGCCGGATGGCTGCCAGAATCACCAGGAAGCCCACAGCAGTCCGCAGGCGTGTCGTTGGGCGGTCCGGGGCAGTGGTGCCGCGTTCGCCAGCCGAGTTCATTGCGTTGACGCCAGTATAGACTAATGGCGCTTCTTCTATGGCTTCTGGCGGCCGCCCTGGCGGCGGCAGGCGCGCCGCCCGCGGACAACGCGCGCTGCCTGGTCTGCCACCTTAACTTCAAAGAGGAGCAGCTCGCGCGCCGCCATCAGCAGGCCGGCATCGGCTGCGAGCGATGCCACGGCGAGTCCTCCGCGCACACCTCCGACGAAGATAACGTCACCCCGCCGGATATCCTGTACGCCACGCGGGCGGTGAACCCCTTGTGCCTCAAGTGCCACCCCGAGGAGCGGCTGCGACCGAAGCACCAAGCCGCCGCCCTGAAGCAGCAGCACTGCACCGCTTGCCACGGCAAGCACCGGCTGCCGGTGAGAAGCCAGCGGCGCGGCGGATAGGTTCGGGCCGGGAGCGGGCTACGGCTCCGGGCGCGGCGGGACGTACTCGGGCGGCAGGCCCAAGCCGGAGCCGAAGAAGAAGTCGTCCATCAACTGGAGGAGGAACTCCTGCGCCTGCCGGTCGCCGAGGTTGAGGCGGTACTCGTTCATGACCATCTTCATCCGCTCGATCCAGAGCTTCCAGGCGTCCTTGGACACGTTCTCGTAGATCTTCTGGCCGAGCGGGTGTCCCTCGAACGGGACCTCGTCGAGGCCCGGCAATTCGCGCTGGAACTTGACGCAGAACACCATGCGCGGACCGGGTGTCTCCCCGGGCGGCGGGGTTGCTTGAGAGCTCATCGGGTCTCCTCCGGGCGAAATTCCAGCATAGCGCAGTGGCGGGCGGCGCCCCGCTGGAGAGAGAATGGAAGCTCGCATGACCCGAACACCGGCGCGCTCGATCAGGGGAGTGAACGCGGCCGCAGTGACGGCACGGAGGCCCGGCGATCCGGGGATCGACCTGGCAGCGACCTTCGAGTTGATCGATTTTCTCTCGGCCAGCGGCGTGCAGGCGATCGCGCTGCTGGGTACGACCGGCGAGTTTCTCCACTTCGACCTCCGGGAGCGCACCCGGCTGGTGGAGCTGGCGGTGAAGCGCAGCCGGGTGCCGGTGGTCGCGGCGGTGGGGCACTCGACGCTGGATGGCGCCCTGCTGCTGGGCCGCGAAGCGGCCTGTGCGGGCGCGTCCGCCCTGGTGGTCATGCCACCGTACTTCTTTCGCTACCAGCAGGATGACATCAAGGAGTTCTACCTGCGCTTCGCCGCCGGGATCAAGGGCGCAGCGCCGGTTTTCCTATACAACATTCCATTCTTCACCAGCGAGATCTCGCCGGAGACAGCGGTCGAGCTGCTGGCGACCGGGCTGTTCGCCGGCATCAAGGATTCCAGCGGGTGTTGGGAGACATTCCTGCGGCTGCGGGCGGCGCGCGAGGAGAAGCCCTTCACGCTGCTGGTGGGCAACGACGTGATCTTCGCCCGGGCGCGGGCGGCCGGCGCCGACGGGGTGATCTCCGGCGTGGCCGGCGCGCTGCCCGAGCTGATGGTGGCGCTGGATCGCGCCATCGTGGCCGGCGACGCCCCGCAACGTGAGCGGCTGGATGCGCGGCTGCAAGAATTCATCTCCTGGGTTGACCGCCTGCCCGCCCCCATCGGCGTGCGCGAGGCGGCCGCGCTGCGCGGTTTGAAGGTCGGCCCCCCGGCCGTACCCCCCGGGCCGGAGGGCCAGCGGCTGCTGGCCGCCTTCCGCGACTGGTTCAAGGAGTGGCTGCCCGAGGTTCAGAAGGAGTGCAAGGATGCGTAGGTTGGCGTTGCTGGTGTTGCTGTGCGCGGCTGCTTTGGCGGCCCAGTTGTACACGCCGGGCCCGCAGGTGCTGACGTTCCTTTCCGACGTCGATGATTCCGACCAGCCTTACGGGATCTACCTGCCGAAGAATTTCGACGCGGCCAGGAAGTACCCGCTGGTGATGAGCCTGCACGGCGCGGGCTCGAACCACCGCCTCAACCTGCGGCGCGTGTTTGGCAAGGGCAACCTGCCGGGGGAGACCGATCCCGAGGCGACGCGCTACTTCCCGCCGCTGCGTGACGTGGACTACATCGTGGCCAGCCCGCTGGCGCGCGGCACCATGGGCTTCCAGGGCATCGCCGAGAAAGACGTCTACGACGTGATGGCCGACGTGAAGCGGCGATTCCCCATCGACGAGGACCGCGTGTATCTGACCGGGCTCT
Source organism: Acidobacteriota bacterium (assembly GCA_038060875.1). Classification (GTDB taxonomy): domain Bacteria; phylum Acidobacteriota; class Terriglobia; order Bryobacterales; family Bryobacteraceae; genus JBBTDS01. The sequence goes on from JBBTDS010000056.1 coordinate 2,483, forward strand.
CGATGGGCGGCGGCGGCACGCTGGGGCTGGGGCTGACGCGGCCCGACGTTTGGGCGGCGATCGCGCCGGTCTGCGCGGCCGCTCCGCAGGGCAGCGAGGAGCTGGCGCCGAACGCGCTTAACCTGCCGGTGCACCTGTTCCACGGCGACCAGGACCAGGCGGTGCCGGTCGAGGTGTCGCGCAAGTGGCACAAACTGCTGCTGGGCCTGGACTCTCGCGCCGAGTACATCGAGTACCCCGGCGTGAAGCACAACTCCTGGGACAACGCCTATAAGGACGCCGCCATCTTCGAGTGGTTCGCCCGGCACAAGCGCAACCGGTTCCCCGAGCGGGTGCGGTTCGTGAGCGCGGCCTACCGGTACGGCTCGGCCTACTGGGTGCAGCTTGACGGGCTCACGCCGGGCACGCCGGCGTCAATCGACGCGCGGTTCACCGGCAAGAACCGGATCGAGGTACGCACCAGCCAGCTTGACGGGTTTACGCTGAAACTCGACGGGCATCCGAGTTACAGCGCCGCGCAGCCGCTCGGGACCGAGATCGACGGCGCGAGCCACAAGCTCAAACCGGGCGCGCCGGTCTCGTTCAACAAGGGCGCGGCGGGCTGGGCTGCGGGCCGGTACGCGCCACCCGCCGGTTCGAAGCGAGCGGGCCTGGAAGGCCCCATCGGCGAGGCGATCGCGGCGCGGCACCTCTACGTCTACGGCGCCGCCGCCGGCGAGGAGGGCGAGCGCAGGCGCCAGCAGGCGGCCCAGGCGGCCGATTGGTCCTCTCCGCGGGGCCGGCTGCTGGTCTCGTTCCGCGCGCTGGCCGACAAGGAGGTGCGGGAAGCCGACCTGGGCGCGAACAACCTGGTGCTGTTCGGCGCCAAGGAGACCAACACCCTGATCGCGCGTTTCGCCCCCCAGTTCCCGATCGCGCTCAAACCCGGGGCCGCCGATTACGGGCTGGTGTTCGTCGCTCCCGCGGGGGAGCGGTACGCTGTGGTCAATTCCGGCCTGCCGTTCTGGACCGGCGCCGACCGAGTCAAACGCCCCGGCTTTCGCTTCGTGCCGGTGGGCTTCCGGTTGTTGCAGGGTTTCCAGGATTTCATTCTCTTCCAAGGCTCGCTGGAGAACGTGATCGCCGAGGGCCGGTTCGACCGGAACTGGAAAGTCCCGGCGGAGGCGGCGGCCAAGATGCTGGCGACCGGCGCGGTCGAGATCCGATGAACGAGCCAGCCGAGCCGCGCGCCTCAGCAAGCGGCTACATCGAAGACTTCCGGCGCGCCGGCCACGAACTCGTTGACTGGATCGCGGCCTACCTGGAGAACCCGCGCCGCTATCCGGTGCTGCCGAGGATCAAGCCGGGGGACCTGATCGACGCGCTGCCCCCCGCGGCCCCGGAGCGCGGCGAGCCATTCGAAGCGATCATGGCCGACTTCGAGCGCCTGGTGCTGCCGGCCGTCACCCACTGGAACCATCCCGGCTTTCTCGCCTACTTCGCCTGCACCGGATCGACGCCGGCCATCCTGGGCGAGATGCTGGCGGCGGCGCTCAACACCAACGGCATCCACTGGCAGACCTCGCCGGCGGTGAGCGAGCTGGAGCAGGTGACGCTGGGCTGGCTGCGCCAGTGGCTGGGGCTGCCGGAGAAGTTCTTCGGCGTCATCTACGACACGGCGTCGGTGAGCAGCCTGCACGCCATTGCGGCCGCGCGCGAGGCGGCCGACCCGGGCGCGCGCGAGGCGGGGGCGTGCCCGGACCTGATCCTGTACTGCTCCGAGCAGGCGCACTCCTCGATCGAGAAGGGCGCCATCGCGCTGGGCATCGGCCGGCGCAACGTGCACAAGATAGCGGTGGACGCCGAGTACCGCATGCGCCCGGAGGCGCTCCGTGAACGGATCTACCAGGACCGCGGCGCGGGCAAGATCCCCTTTTGCGTGGTGGCGACCGCCGGGACCACCTCGACCACCAGCGTCGATCCGCTGGCGGATCTGGCCGACCTCGCCGGGCAGCACCAGCTTTGGCTCCACGTCGATGCCGCCTACGCCGGCGCGGCCGCCATGCTGCCGGAGAAGCGCGGGCTGTTCGCCGGCCTGGAACGCGCCGACTCCATCGTCGTGAACGCGCACAAGTGGCTGCTCACGCCGATCGACCTGAGCGCGTTCTACACGCGGCGGCCGGACATCCTGCGCCGCGCGTTTTCGCTCGTGCCCGAATACCTGCGCACCGCCGAGGACCGGCGCGCGGTGAACCTGATGGACTACGGCGTGCCGCTGGGGCGGCGCTTCCGCGCCCTGAAGCTCTGGTTCGTGATGCGCTACTTCGGGCGCGAGCGCATCATGGAAGTGCTGCGCGCGCACATCGGCTGGGCGCAGGAGCTCCGTGAACGGATCGACGCCGACGCGCGCTTCGAGCGGGTGGCGCCGGTTCCGTTCTCGGTGGTCTGCTTCCGCTACCGTGCGAGCGACGAGGAAAACCGGCGGTTGCTGGAAACGGTCAACGCCACCGGCAAGGTGTTCCTCTCGCACACCGAGCTGAACGGGCGGTTCGTGCTGCGGATCGCCATCGGCAACCTGGGGACGACGCGCGGGGATGTGATGGAGGCGTGGGAGCTTGTACGATCAAATGCCGGATGAGTTCTTCCTCAGCCCCTACACGCTGGGGCGCAAGCAGGTCCGGGGGCGCTTCGTCATCCCCTCGGGCATCCGATGTACGCACGCTTCGACCATCGCCAAGTGCTTCGCCGAAGTCCCCGCCCTCGGCGTGATCACTACCAAGAGCATCAGCGTGGCCCCGCGGGCGGGTTATCGCGAGCCGATTTACGCCCGCTACGCGCCGGGCTGCTACATCAACGCCGTGGGCCTCACCAATCCCGGCGCCGAGGCTTTTCGGGACGAGCTCGCGGGGATCGAGATCCCCGCCGACAAGTTCCTTCTGGTATCCGTGTTCGGCGCGGACCTTCGCGACTACGTGCGCGCCGCGGAAATCCTCGAGCCCATCGCCGACGGCTTCGAGCTGAACATGTCCTGCCCCCACGCCAAGGGGTATGGCATCCAGATCGGCGAGGACGAAGAGTTGGTGGTGGCCATCACCCGCGCGGTGGCCGCCGTCAAAGCCGTTCCGGTGTTTATCAAGCTCTCGGCCACCATGCACGGGCTGTCCTCGACCGCCCAGGCCGCCATCCGCGCTGGCGCGGCCGGCATCACCCTGACCAACACCATCGGGCCGGCTCTGGCCGCGGTGGGCGTGGATCCGATTCTACACAACCGTTACGGCGGGATCTCCGGCGACGCCATCCGTCCCCTCGGTTTGCGCTCCGTCGAGCAGGTCCGGCAAGCCATCGGCGCGGGCCCGGTCATCATCGGCATGGGCGGCATCGCCTCCGCCGAGCACGTGGCGCAGTTTCGCAACGCCGGCGCCGACCTGTTCGGCGTGGGCAGCGCCCTGACCGGCATGGATAGCCCCGCGCTCGGCGCCTACTTCGCCGCCCTTCAGGACCAGTGCTGCCGCGACTTCTCCCTGGGCCAGGTTGCCGCCCCGCTCCCGGACATCGACATGTCCTATTGCTCTTCCCGGCTGGTCTCGCGGACCCTTCTCGCTCCCGGCTTATTCAAGATTCACTTCGACAAGCTGCCCCAGGACTACCGCCGCGGCGAGCTCGCCGGCAAGTACTTCTTCCTCTTCGCTCCCGGCGTGGGCGAGAAACCCTTTGCCATCCTGTCCGCCACTGACAGGAGCGTTCTGGTGCGGACTGTGGGTCGCTTTAGCGGTTTCCTGGAACAAGCCCCGCTGGGCGCCGTCGTCCTTCTGCGCGGCCCTTACGGCGCGGGACTGCCACGTTTCGATAACCGCACCCTGGTGCTGATCGGCGGCGGCACCGGCACCGCCTCCTTACTGGAAATTGCTTACGCCTGCCGGGCCACGAATCAGTTGAAGTTTCTCCTCGGTGCTCGTACGCGCGACGGGTTCTTCGACCTGGACGAGTTTCGTCGGCTCGGGACGGTCCTGCTCTCGACCGATGACGGCTCCGCGGGCTACCACGGCACGGTCGCGGACCTGCTCCGCGGCGAGATCACCGCGCCCCAGCATCAGCTCACCTTCATCAACTGCGGACCCGAGGCGATGGTGCACGCCTGCTTTGAGATCGAGCGCCGTCTGGCCGCCCCGGAGCACATCTGGGGCGCCATCGAGTACATCACCAGTTGCGGCGTCGGCATCTGCGGCAAGTGCGCCTCCCCCTCCGGCAGCCTTTCCTGCATCGACGGCCCTTTCCTGCCCTGCACGGAGTTCCGGGCCTGTGCGCGCGCGCCAGGAAGTATACACTAACATTCTGAGAGGACCGCCCCGTGCGCCACACCGTTGCTACCGACCGCGCTCCCAAGGCCATCGGGCCTTATTCGCAGGCGGTTATTTCGGGCGGGTTCGCGTTCCTCAGCGGGCAGATCCCGCTCGATCCGGCCACCGGCCAGATGGTCGATGGCGACGTGGCCGCGCAGACTGAGCGGGTGCTGGAGAACCTGAAGGCGGTGCTGGAGGCCTGCGGCTCGTCGCTCGCGCGCGTGGTCAAGACTACCGTGTACCTGAAGGACCTGGGCGACTTCCCGCGGATGAACGAGGTCTACGCCCGCTACTTCCTCGAGAGCCCGCCGGCGCGCGCGACCGTGGAAGTAGCGCGCCTGCCGCGCGACGCCCGGGTGGAGATCGACGCGGTGGCGGCGGTGGGGTGAGCGGCTGACGAGAGTTGTCCCCCGCGAGCCGCCTTTTGGCGCGTCGGCCGAATGCGCTTGTTGGGCAGCCCTCTGCGCGTCGCACCGGCCCTCACCTGGGCGGCCGCAGATCTTGGGCGAGGTGCAGGCACTCCGTGAAGCATCCCTTCCACGCTGATGTCTTCATCTATGTCCGGCCAATGCACGCCTTGGCCACTCCCTATGAGTCGAAACTTCGCGCGCTGTGCCGGGGTCGCCTCGGACAGGCGCCACGACCAGGCGAGCGGGACGCTAATCACCCGGCCGTCCGCCAAATGCGCAATGATCTCGTCCTCGGTGACCCTAACGTTTTGAATGCGCGGATCGCTGCTAGCCGCAGTGCTCATCCCATGCCTCCAGGATCGCTGCGTGATGGGTCTCGATGATCCGGCGGATCACGTTCAACTCTCTGGCGCTGAAGCCGTGATTGCGAGCGAGCCGAAGGGGTTCCAACCAGAATTTGCACGTTCTCTCCTCGCGCTCCACATGAATGTGGGGCGGCTCGTTGCAGTCGAAGCTCATGAAAAAGAACCGATACGGCTCCGGAATGTCCTTGATTCGCGGCACTTCCGCTTCGGCTTTCCCGAACTTCCCGCCGCTACCAGCATACCGTGAATGGGCAAGGTCCACACCGTGTCAGTTCCGAAGGCAACGGGGGCTCTCCAGTACCACCGCCCGTCGCGAGCCGCGGACTGTCGAGGTCGCCCGACTGCCGTGTGAGGCCCGGGCGGAGATCGACGCGGTGGCGGCGGTGGGGT
>JBBTDS010000057.1:0-6505 GCA_038060875.1 Acidobacteriota bacterium
GGACCCCTCCGCCCCGCCCCTCGGAGCACCATGCGAAAATTGGGACAGACTCTACGTAGGCGATAATTCTGCCCACCTCATCGGGCCCGATTCTCTCCGGGTAGAAGGCGCTGCAACGGAATACGTCGTGTAAGACGGCGCGGGCGGGCGGAGTGTGAGACGGGCGATTTCGCCTGTCGAAGCCGGGACCTGGTACGTCTGGACGGGCAGGGCCCGCCTCCCCACTGACGCCTGCCAAGAGAGTCAGGCCTCCGTCGCCGGGATCCAACAGGTCTCGAAGAACCGGCTCAATGGCCCGAAACTTCGCCTTCACCTCCTCCATCGAGCCCTTCCGCACAGCGGCTTCTATCTCGTCCTTGGCGTGCCGCAGCCAGGAAGCAGTCGCGTTGTCACGGGCGTCCGCCACCGCGATGGCTCTTGCCAGATAGACAAAAGCGTGGACCAGCGGGGGCAGGCCATCGGCCGATCGATGGAGCTGTTCGAAGTACTCTGCCACCTCGTCCCGATTGTCGCTTTCGATGCCGGCCCGCAGCTTTCTGGTCAGCTCCCGGGTTTCCCTGGTTTTGTCGGGATCGATGAGCCAGTCGTAGTGGTCGAGCATGAACTCTGCCAATCCCAGCAGGCCGTCGGCTTTCTGCCGCAGCTCGTCCGGCACACCGCGCCCGGTTGGACCTCTGACGGCCGGCCGCGCGTCAGGGCCGGCGCCTTCGCCCACGCTGACTTCCGCTTGCAGAATGCCGCCGGCGTCCAAAGAGAAGGACACATCCACCGGTGTGCCGGCCTGCAGCTCAAGCGGGAGTTGGCGCCGCAGCACTCTCTCGAGTTCGGCCCCGCGGCCATCCTCGTCGAGTGCCGTGTGGATCGGGATCTCGATGGTTGGCTGGCTGGAGCCGCCGTAGAGGAAGCGCCGGACCACCGGCGTGGCGGTAGGGAACGGCGTCCCCTTGGCAATCAGAACCGAGAACTTGCCGCCCTCAGTCCGGATGCCGTAGTGCTGGCCGGTTACGCAGGCGACAAAAGACGCTGCGCCCGCTCGCTCCCGGCTCCCCGCCTGGGCGCTCAACCGGGCGGCGAGCAGTGCCGCACCGTGCGCTACCGAGCGAAGCGGGTGGACGTCCTGGCGGATCTTCTGTGCGCCGAACATCTCCTCAAGCTGCCGGCGCACCATCGGGATCAGTGAGGTGCCCCCGACGGCCAGCACCTGGTCGATGTCGTCCGGCGAGAGCCCGGCCTCTTCCAGAGCTTGGGCGGCCAGCAGGCGGCTCTTGGCCACGTCGTCCCGGATCAGGTCCTCGAACAGCGCCCGCGTCAGCTCGACCTCCACGTCGAGCGGACCCGGAATCAGAATCTCCGTGCGGTCGGTGTGGGATAGCGCGATTTTGGCCCGTTCGGCCTGAGCCTTCAGCGTGGCCATGAACCCGAGGTCTGAGCGCAGGTCGAAGCCGCGGGCGGCCTGCACGCGCTCGACGTGGTCCACAATGCGGAAATCCAAGTCTTCCCCGCCGAGCCAGGCGTCTCCTGTCACGCTGAGCGGGGCGAACACTCCCCCGGCTACCGCCAGAACCGTGATCTGGAGACCGCCGCCGCCAAAATCGTAGACCAGGACCAGCTTCGCCTCGCCGGGTCCAAGGTCGAGGCCTGACGCGAGGGCTGCGGCGGCCGGCTCATCGAGGAGCTTGAGGACCTTCAGCCCGGCGAGCTGCGCGGCCTTGCGGGTGGCCTCCTTCTGCCTGGCGGTGTGACGGGCGGGCACGGTAATGACCGCGGACTCCACCACGTCGTTCAGGCTCCGCTCGGCTTCCTGCCTGGTCTCCTTGAGGATGAGAGCTGCAATCTCAATGGGGGAATACTGCCTTCCGCCCAGAACGACGCGCATGCCGCCCTCGGCGCCAGCCTCGGGCGGTACGATCTCGCACCAACACCGCTCCACGGGGGAGAGGCCCGCGTCGCCATATGCCCGTCCTATCAGCCGCCGCACGGCGACGATCGTGTCTCTCGGCGCCAGCGGCATCCTCTCGAGGGCCGCGCTCCCGACGATGATGTTGTCCCTGTGCCAGCCGGCCACCGAAGGGGTGAACTCACGGCCGTCCCGGCCCGGCAGGATCTTCAGCCCTCCATCCCAGAACGCCGCCACCGAACGCGTAGTGCCGAAATCAATGCCGATGGCCTTGCTCATGGGCGGACCTCAGTGCCCACTTATATCACGGCAACGGCCGCCAACCGTAGCGTTGCCCGACCAGTACGATGAAATTCGGCTTGGTCCCGGCGCGCTGGCAGCGCTCGATCTCGCGGAGGCGGATCTCCATCCCGTGCTGGTGGTCGTGCGGGCTTGGCCCACATGTCATCGCTTCAGGCCGGCGCGGTGTCGGCTGGCCCGGGGAATCGCTGAAGGCCACCTCGGACAATGGCAAACTCCGACTCCGCCACACCGGCAGCGCGCCGTCACCCCCGGCCAGGCCGCCGTCTTCTACGACGGCGATCTGGTGCTCGGCGGCGGCTGGATCTGCTGAACAATTGTCGCCTCCGCTGCCTTGATCAAGACTCGCAACGCCTGGTTGACGGACTCCGAGTCGCGGAACACCGCGGCCACATCCGGATCAAGCAGTACCACGTTTGTTCCCTCCATGTACTGCTTGTAGTACTTGCCACGGACACCCCCTCGGAGATCATACTCAGGCCTCATCTCGTCTTCGTCGATGCGATCATTCTCCGGACCCATACTCGCCCAACGCTGAGACACGGGCTATGGCCGCGCGGAGGCCACCTCGCGGCACGCGCTGCACAAAGCTCTTCCACAATTAGGAGCTTCCCCCTTTTCCCGGCGCACCATCACGCACCCTCACTCCCATCATACTGTCCGAAACGCCCTGCCCACTGGGTCTCAGCCCCGCACCCCGGGTTTCCCGGCGCCGTCACCCCCGGCCAGGCCGCCGTCTTCTACGACGGCGAGGTGGTGCTCGGCGGCGGCTGGATTGGGTGACCTCCTCAGGGCGGCCATTGTCCCGACGCGGCGTCTCTGCAATAATGCGAGTATCGTGGCTGGTAGGAAGGACTTCTGGATCGGCAAGGGTCCGGTGCTGCTGGGAGCCGCCTTGTGCCTGGCGCTGGTCGCCGCAGGCCTGATCTGGCGGCAGGTGCTGACGGGCACTGTCCGGGCGGTTGACTTGTCCCAACTCGCTCCTGGCAGCAGGATGCCTACCCTCCACCATCCGTTCATCGAATTCCTCAAGCTGCTGGCGGCATTTCTGGTGGGTGAACTCATCACCGAAGTTCACCGGCGATCTCACCGCGGCAGGCCGCTGGCCGTGGCCATCGAGCAGGCCCAGGTGCTGCTCTCGGTGGCCGGGGCGCTGATGATGATCATCATCGGCGACTCGCTGGCTCGCGCCTTCGGTATTGCCGGCGCCGCCAGCATCATCCGCTTCCGGACCCCGGTCGATGACCCACGCGACACCATGATCCTGTTCCTGTCGCTGGGGCTGGGGATGGCCTGCGGGCTGGGAGCCTTTGCTATCGCCGGCCTCGGAACGGCGTTCCTGTGCGCAGTGCTGGTATGGCTTCACCGCTCCGCGCTGGAGACGCCGCGAGTCATGGCTTTGACCCTCACCGCCGCCACCGCCGATTTCCCCAGCGAGCACGTCGAGGACGTGCTAATCCGTCACGGCGTCCAGTTCGAGACCCGCGAGGTCGCCCAGGGCGCCGAGACCCAGGTCAGGTACCGGGTGACCTTCGACCGGAACCTGGCGCTGGAGCGTCTGAGCGAGGAGTTGCGCGACGACGGCCGCGGCGCCATCACTTCCGTCATCTGGCAGAAGGGTAAGGAACGCAGGGAAAAGCTGGCCGCAGCCGCCGAAACCGACAAGGACGACGACGACGATTGACAATCGGTGGCGCACGCTTCAGCGTGCCGCCGTGGGCTTCAGCCCACGGTGCCTCTACTCGTACCGCAGTGCTTCCACCGGGTCCAGCCGGGCTGCTTTCATGGCTGGCCAGACGCCGAAGAACAGGCCCACGCCCACCGATACCGCCACGCCGGCAACCGCCGCCCACAGCGGCACTGAGGTCGGCAAGTCGGGAAACACCAGCCCGGAGGCCCGCGAAACCGCCCAGCCCAGCGACATCCCCAGCAGCCCGCCCAGGCCGGTCAGCACCACCGCCTCGGTCAGGAACTGCGTCACGATGTCGCTTCTCCGCGCCCCGACCGCCTTGCGCACGCCGATCTCGCGCGTCCGCTCGGTCACCGACACCAGCATGATGTTCATCACCCCGATGCCGCCCACCAGCAGCCCGATCGAGCTCAGCACCACCATCACCAGTGCGGTGACCGCCATGATCTTGCGGAAATCCTCCAGCATCTGCTCGGGAGTGGAGATGGCGAAGCTGTCGGGCTGGTTGTGCGGCACGCGGCGCTCGATCCGCAGCACGGCGCGCACCTCGTCCATCGCCTGCGGCAGCCGGCCCTCGTAGGCGAACACCACCAGCAGGTGCTCCCGCGCGTTGGGGAACATCTTGCGCATGGTGAAATACGGCAGCAGGATGCGGCGGTCCTCCTCGCCCGGGAAGGAGGCCGCCGGCCGCTCCATCGAGCCGATGATCTCGAGCTGGCGGCCGTTGACCTCGATCCACTTGCCCACCGGGTCCACGTTCGGGAACCACGACTTCTGAATGTCCTCGCCGATCACCGCCGCCGGCATCCGGTGCTCGTTGTCCGCTTCGCTGATGAACCGGCCGTACTTCATCACCGTGCCGCCGCCGGCGTAGCCCGCTTCGGTCCCGCCCAGCTCGAATTGATAGAGGTCGTCCCCCTTGTAGCGGGCGCGGTTGACCCCGAAGCGGCTGAACACGCTGGGGCTGAGCAGGTAGGGGCTGACGTGCTCGACCGAGGGGCAGCGCTCCTCCAGCGCGCGGGCGTTCTCCAGCGACAGCGGCTTGCGCAGCCGCTCCTCGGAGCTAAGGTGGCCCACCCGCGGGCCGATGCTGAACTTGAACACCAGGATGGTGTTCGGCCCCATGCTGCGGAAGATGTTGCTGATGGCCCCATCCAGGCCGGTGATGATCGAGCCGACCGCGATCACCGTCCCGGTGCCAATGATGACGCCCAGCACCGTCAGGAAGCTGCGCAGCTTGTGGGTGCGGATGGTGCCCAGCGCCATGCCCGCTCCCGCCCTCAGTGTTCCCCAGGTCATTTCTCCATCCGCAAGGCTTCAATCGGATCCATCTTGGCTGCCGTGCGCGCCGGGTAGATCCCGAAGAACAAGCCGACGCTGGCCGAGAGCCCGACCCCCAGCACCACTGCGTAGGCCGGCACGCTGGTCGGCACCGGAGTCAGGTTCCGCACCAGCACCGCGACCATCCAGGCCAGCAGCACGCCGATCAGACCGCCGGCCGCCGCCAGCATCGCCGATTCCACCAGGAACTGGTTGAGAATGTCCTGCCGCCGCGCCCCGACCGATTTGCGAATGCCGATCTCGTGCGTGCGCTCGGTCACCACCGCCATCATGATGTTCATGATCACCACTCCGCCCACCACCATGAAGACCGACACCACCGCCACCGCCGTGGCCGCGATCGCGCCGGTGATCTGGTTCCACTGCGCCACCAGCGAGTCCGAGCTGAACAGCCCGAAATTGTCCTCCTGGCCGGGGCGAAGCCGGCGCCAGGCCCGCATCAGCATCCGGATCTCGTCCTGCGCCTGATAGATGTACTCCGGGCCCAGAGCCCTGGCCGCGAAGCTCAGCCCCATCCGCGAGCCGTACATCTTGAAGTAGGTCTCGACCGGGATCATCACGAAGTTGTCGCGCGACTGGCCGAAGACGCTGCCCTGTGTCTTGGCCACCCCCACCACTTCGAAGGGCCGGCCGCCAAGCTCGATGCTCTTACCGAGTGGATCCACCGCCGGGAAGCAGGTGTCCTTGATGTCGTTTCCGATGAAGGCCACCGACAGCCGCCGGCGGTCGTCGCTCTCGGCCAGGAAACGCCCCAGCGCTGTGCGGGTGTTGGTGATGGCGCCGATATTGGTGCTGACGCCGGCGAGCCGGGAATCCTCCACCTGCTGCTGGCCGCACTGGACGGTGATGCGCCGCCCCATCTGCATGCCCATCGCGCTGGTCAGGGCCGACTTCGTTTGCAGGAACTCGAATTCCTCCGGCCGCAGCTCGGGATTCCTCTTCAGCATCTCCACGAACTTCTTGGGGTCGAGATGCCCCATCATCGGGAAGCGGCTCACCCGGAAGCCGTCCACGCCCATGTCGGAGACCGTATCGGCGATATAGACGTCCATGCCGTGGATGACCGCGATGACCGCGATCAGCGTGGCCGTGGCCAGGATGATCCCCAGCAAGGTGAGGAAACTGCGCAGCTTGCTGCCGCGCAGCGAGCCCAGCGCTACCGACACAGCTTCCGCGAGCGAGGCGGTGGACCTCATCACTTGGAAGACGACGCCCGGGTCTAATTTGTTCCAGAAAGCGGAATGTTAACATCGGCTTCATGAGGCCGCTCGCGCTGG
>JBBTDS010000058.1:0-8428 GCA_038060875.1 Acidobacteriota bacterium
AGACGACATCTGCACCGCGCTGTTGTCAAAAAACGGGGAAATGGGACAGACTCTAGGTAAGGTGGACCCCATTGTCAAGACCATTTTTCGGCTCCAATAAGTTATGGACAACGGAGTCTGAAACCTGATCTTTGGGGCGGCCGAAGCCGCCCCGCCCTTCCGGCGATCCGCCAGTCTCTGGCCGCCACCCGCCACCTGCTGGAAATGTATCGCCGCCAACTCGCGGACCACCGCTCACGCTCACGAAGCTGCGCTACAAGTTGTTCCTTCTGCCCGCCGAGTTGATCCGACCTCAGAACCGTCCCGTCCTGCGCCTCCGCCAATCGCCCGGGTTACAGTCGCTGGCCGACGACATCCTGCGCAAGATCGCCAGACTCAACCCTCTCCAACCCTGAAACAGCGTTTTTCACGCCGGATTCAGGTCATAGGTGGCCTGCCCACACCACTTGAGGTAGGCTCGATCTGGCGATGGAAGACGTTTGCCGCCTGATTCAATCTCATCGAGGATGCATACGGTTCTCACTGCTGCCACGTCCGGACGCCGGTTCTCGATTTTCGCGTTCCACACCTTCATGCTGTTCGGCCCGGTATGGTCTCGATAGACGAGAGGGCCATCCGGTTGAAGGTCAGCGAAAACCAGATTTCGGGAGTAGTCCGGCGACCAACCCCGCGCCCGAACCAGGTCTTTTATCTTCTCCATCAGATCGTCGTCCCCGTTGAAGCACTCGGGGTTGCTGAGAACGTACCGCAGGAATCCTTCGAGCGGTGCGCCCTTCTGCTTGAGTGCGATCATGTCCCGGAATCCCAGGTGATGGGCAAGCGCCAACTCCTGGTGCGTGAAGAGCGAGCACGGTAAATCCTGGGTGCCTTGCGGTGCTCGGAGAAAGTCCACGAACAGGTAGTAATCGGAAGACCGGAGTTCCTCCGTGATGGTCATGATATCGCTCAAGCTCTGGGTCTTGAACGCGAGGTGGGGCGTCAGGCGGAACTCGCCTTGGAGGACGGCTGCAATCTTCTCCGCGATTGTCCGTTCATGATCTCTCTGACCGCAGCTAACGAAGACTTTACCGGCCACTCGAATTTCACCCCTGGGGACCCTTCGTTTTGCCAGAGTGGGAGGTTTCTCGGGTGGGTGGCTGTCAAACCGGCAAAAGTGAAGGCCAACTGACGGGGAAGTGACTGAAACAACTGGAGCCACCCGCCGGGGTCGAACCGGCGACCTGCTGATTACGAATCAGCCGCTCTACCAACTGAGCTAGGGTGGCTCGGTGCTGCTTCTATTTTACTGCACCCGACCGGGTTAGCGCAGGTAGGAGCGCAGGTCCGGAAACAGCAGCTCGCGCACGTCAGCCTTGTCGAGGTCCTCGCGGAGGATCAGGCGCGCCCCGCTGTCGAGCGTGCGCGGCGGCGTCTGGCCCGACAGCTTCAGCCCGATGGCGCGGGTCGCTTCGTAGCCCATGCGGAACGGGTTCTGCACCACCAGCGAATCGATCCAGCCGGCGCGCAGGTCCTCGATGAGCTGGTCGGAGGCGTCCATGGCGACGAACTTCACCTTGCGATTGCCGCGGATCTTCAGCGCCTGGACGGCGCCCGAGGTGCTCGACTCGTTGTCGGCGTACAGGCCAGCCAGGTCCGGATGCGCCGTCAGCAGGTTCTCGGTCGCCGCCATGGCCTTGGCCCGGTCGGCCATGCCGAATTGAAGCCCGACAATCTCGACGCCCGTGAACCGCTTGCGCATCTCGCCCTGGAAACCGTCTTCCCGCTCCATGGTCGAAGCGCTGCCCGGCATGAAGCCGATGATCCCCACTTTCCCCTTCCCGCCGAGGATCTCGCCCAATCGCCGGGCCGCCATCCGTCCCGCCTCCATGTTGTCGGTGGCCACATAGGAAATGCGCCGTTCGGTGTCGATGCCGGAGTCGAATATCGAAACCGGGATCCCCAGATCGGCGGCCCGCTCCACCACTCCCACCAGCGCCTTGCGGTCCACCGGCGCCAGCACGATACCCGCCAGCCGGCGGTTGCTCATCGACTCGACGATCTGGATCTGACGGCTCGAGTCGATCTCCAGCGTCGGCGCGTTCCACTCCACCTCGAAGCCGAACTCCCGCGCCGCCTTGATCGCGCCGGCGTGCACCGTCTGCCAGAAGATGTGGTTTGTGCCCTTGGGGACGACGCCCACCACCAGCTTGGGCTTGGTCCCGCAGCCGCCGGCGGCCACGAGCAGCAGGAGCAGCATGACCAGTGCGCGGCGCCGCATCGGTAGCTATTCTACAGGATATGCCCGAGCTGCCCGAAGTGGAGACCATCGCCCGCGCGCTCGCGCCCCGTTTGCGGGGGCGGCGCATCCTCCAGGCCCGCTTCTTCTCGCCGCTCATCGTGGCGGGCCGCCCCAAGGACATCAGGACACGGATCGAAGGCCGCACCATCCGCGGCCTGCGGCGCCGCGGGAAGTTCCTCTTAATCGAATTCGACGATGGCCCGGCGCTCACCATCCACCTCGGCATGACGGGAGCGCTGTTGTGGGACGGGACGCCGGGGCCGCACACCCGGGCGCTGTTCACCCTCGACGGCGGGCGGCTCGTCTACGACGACATCCGCCAGTTCGGCCGCATCGCATCGGGCGCGGGCAGACTTGCCCGCCTTGGCCCGGAGCCGCTGGATATCTCGGCCGCCGAACTCGCCGCGCTGCTCGCGCGCCGCCGCGGGCGCATCAAGCCGCTGCTGCTCGATCAGCGCTTCCTGGCCGGCCTCGGCAACATCTACGCCGACGAGATCCTGTTCCGCGCCGGCATCCATCCGCGCGCCGTCGCCGCCCGGCTCTCGGCCGCGCGCGTCCGGCGACTGCATAAGGCCATGCGGGAGGTGCTCCAGGCGGCCATCGCCGACCGCGGCTCATCCATCTCCGATTACGTCGATGCCGATGGCCGGCAGGGCAGCTACCAGCTCAAGCACCGCGTCTACCGGAAGACCGGCCAGCCATGTCCCGTCTGCCAAGCCAAGATCAAGCGAGTGGTAGTGGCCGGGCGCGGGACGCACTACTGCCCGCGCTGCCAGCCGCTCACCGCCTGACACGCACCGCGTGCCACGGCGCGGCCGGCTCGCCGATCGGGATTTCCCAGCCCGCGGGCGTGCGGCGCGCCGCAATCGGCTGGCCGAGCGGACGGGCGGCGCCGTCGAGCGCCACCGCCTCGACACCCGACGCCCCACGCAGGTTTCGCAGCGTCACCGTGCCGGCCACCGGCTCGATCAGCGTCGGCGCGGCTCCCCAGTCCACCAGCGAGGTCCGCTTCTCGTTGCACTTCATGCCTGTGTTCGCCACCCGAGCCGCCGCGGTCAGCAGCATGCGCGAGGCGCGAGACAAAGGCGAACCATCCAGCGAGGAAAGCGTCACCGCGGCGAACTCGTTCTTGATCACGGCCGACAGGTTGCCGAGCAACGGTCGGTTGGCGGCGCAGAATCCGCCCAGCGCCTGCCTGCGGGCGAATCCAGCAGGAACGAGACATCCACCACTCCCCCGGAGTTGGCGCGCCAGTCCATCGGGAACGGCTGCGTCTGGCCCAGACACCATGCGGCCGCCCAGGGCAGGAGCGCGAGGCGTCTCATCGCCCGCTATAGTTTCGCCAGTTCCGTGCGGTGCGCCCAGACCTTCTCGAAGGCCTTTACGTAGTGGTCTATCAGCTCCGGCGACTCGGCGTAGAACAGCGGCGCGAAGAAGTGGGTGCGGTTGACCTCGGCGCTGCCGGCCATCACCTTGGGAATCTCGACCGGGTGATGCCACCACTTGGCCTCGGCGTAGATGGCGTACTTGTGCTGCTCGGGATACTCCCAGGTGGTGGCGCGGACGCCCTCGGCCGTCAGCGCCTTGAGCATCGCGGCCCGCGAGAAGCCGGCCTTGGCCTCGTCGAGGAACAGCATGTCGGCGAAGTAATAGGCGCGCTTCTGGTCAGGGCGGCAGCGCGGCTCGGAGATCCCGGGCAACTGGACGAGACGCTCGTTGAGCTTGCGCACCTGCGAGTGGACCAGCGCGTTGCGCTCGTCGAGGCTGCGGAGCTGCTCGCGCGCCACCGCGGCCGCGAACGGGTGCATGCGGTACTTCTGGCCGAAGCCGGTCTCGACGTACTTGCGGTAGGGGCTCGACTCGGGGAAATTCGGCGGGTCCTCGTAGTGGCCGTAGGCGGCGGCCCGCTCGTAGTATTCGCGGGTCTGGTACATGCCGACGCCGCCCTCGACCGTCGGCAGCACCTTGCTGGTCTGGAAGCTGTAGATCCCCATCGCGCCCCAGGTCCCCATCTTCTTGCCCTGCATCTCGGCGCCATGGGCGTGGGCGGCGTCCTCGCACAGGATGAGGCCCTTCTCCTTGGCCCAGGCTGCGATGTGGTCCATCTCGCAGGGCAGGCCCCAGGAGTGCATGGGCACCAGCGCCTTGGTGCGCGGCGTGAGCTTGCGCCTGGCGTCGTCCAGGTCGAAGGTGGCCGTGCGCGGGTGGATGTCCACGAAGACCGGCACGCACTGGAAGAAGCGCATCGGCAGGCAGGTGGCGAAAAAGGTGTAGGAGGGCACCAGGATCTCGCTGCCGGGCGGAAGGTCCAGCGCGAAGAACATCGAGTGCAGCGCGCTGGTGCCGTTCATGTGCGCCTTGACATAGGGGGACCTGGTGTAGGCCTGCCACTCCTTCTCGAACAGCGGCAGCTCCTGGTAGAAGCGGCCGCTGTCGATGAGCGCGTGCAGCGCCTGCTTTTCCGAGGGGCCGTAGCGCGGCCACTTGGTCACGGCCGCGTGCTGGCCAGCCGGGATGTCGACCGCCTTGGGGCCGCCGTTCAACGCCAGGGTTTCCTTCGCCGGGCGAGCCAGGGCGGCCACCGCCCCGGCGCCGGCCTGAACAAACGCGCGTCTGCTGGACATAGGAAGCGCCTCCGTCTACGACGGCATAATTCTAGCACACCCGCAGTGGGATAAGTCTCCTGACTTGTCTACTCTGTCTGCCGCCCATCGGCGCGACAAGTCGGGAGACTTATCCTACCAGCAATCCCAGCCGGGCCAGCTTGGCGAGGTTTTCCTCCAACTGCTCGGGCGGGACTGGCGCTGCCAGCTCGTTCAGCAGCGCCGCCCGGTCGCGGCTTCCGTCCAGCAACAGGAGGAGCTGCCGTTCCCGCTCGCCCTCCAGGCGAACCATGGTATGACGCAGCGTGGTGACGACATCCTGCTCCCGCGCTTGCAGCCGCGCCAGCGGGCTGGAGACCGGCCGCTCGCCGGCCCTGGCCGCCAGGCGCGGCGGCGACACGTGCAACTCGACCGGCCCGGCGGCGCAGGCCTGGAGCAGCATCTCACTCAAGGCGGCATCCGGCACCGCGAGGCGCTCCAGCAGCTCGGGAAACGGCAGCGCCTCCGGCCACACCCTGCCTAGCTCCCAGAGCGCGGCCTTGGTGAGGGGATGCGCCGTAGTCGCCGACAGGCCGGTCGGACCGCGAAACTCCTGGACCGCCCCGGCGCTGAGGTCGGGCTCCGCCGCCACCGGCCGCAGCGGCGAGGCCACCGCGAGCTCCCGGAGGCGTTCCGGCTTGATCTCCCTGTCCAGCGCAACTTCCCGGTGGCACAACAGGGTGCGGCGGAAGCACCGGCAGCGGAAGAAGTCCAGGTATTGCTCCTTGCGGACGAAGTCATCACCGAGCCGGTCCAGCAACTCCGAGGCGGCGGCGGGAAGCGGCGGGATGCGCAGGTCGGTGAAGTTCGCTTCGGCCAGGTATTCGAGGCCGTGACGGCCGGCTTGCGCGATGAACTCATGGAAATAGCAGGGCTGGTAAACCGGGGCCAGCTCGTCGTGATACAGGATAGCGGGGACGCCTCCACACAGCCGGTCCACCTCGGAGCTGAGGAACTCCCGGTAGGCCTCCCCGGGCGCCCGCGCGTCGGCCAGCATCCGCAGCAGGGCGCGCGCCTGCTCGACTTGCTGTTGGGGCTCGGGCAGACCGCCGATGTGGAACAGCATCATCTCGCGCACCATGCGGCGCAGGTGCCCGCCGGGGTAAGTGTTGTAGCTCACGTAGGCCACGCCCTGCGGAGCCAGGTTGGCGGCGGCGATGGCCAGGACTTTCTCCCGCACCACGGCCGGCGCCCACGAGTAAAGGCCGTGCGCGATGATGTAGTCGAACTGGCCGAAGCTGGGGGATATTTCTCGCAGGTCGAGCTCGTGGAGTGCGATGTTGCCGAGGCCCAGCGCCGCGGCCATGGCTCGCCCTTTGCGGATTGAACTCCCGCAGAGATCCACGCCGGTCGAGCGGCTTTCCGGCAGGCCGAAGGCAATGGGAATCAGGTTGCCGCCGTCGCCGCAGCCGAGTTCCAGCACCCGGCAGCGCTCCGGCGGCGCCGGCCTCATGCCGGACAAAACGGCCACGGTGGCCAGCCGGTCGGGGTGTGTCTCCGGGTAGGCGGCGCCCGGGTAGGCGATCTCCTCGTAGCGGGCCGCCGCGCGGCCCGCTGGGTCTTCGGGTCCGGGGGGGGCGAGCACGTCTTATTGCTTCACTGCGATGGTGGCGCGCGTCTGGGCCGTCATACTCGGGATGTTCTTGTGCTGGACATAGACCAGCACCGCGGAGCTGGGCGCCACCCGGTCCGGAATCTTGAAGTTGATCTGCCAGACCCCGATCAGATCGGGCGCCAGACCCGAATACTGAACGTCGGCGTCGGGCACGAAGTCGGTCCCGATGAAGACCCGCGGCTTCTCGTCGGTGGGCGTGAGCCCGCTGGCCGGCTCGCCGTCGGGCGGCGCGTTGGGCACCGCGCCCTGGCCGGTGCCGAAAAGCTGGACCACCGTACCGCGGGCGGCGGCGTTGCCGGGTGAATTGACCGAGTTGTCCTGGTTCAGGGCCGCCAACTGGCCCGAGCCGGTGGCGGCGGCCGTGAACAGGCCGGGCGAGGCGACGTCCATCCGCAAGGAGCTGGCGGCGATCACCTGGCCGGTGGAGGGCCGCAGCACCAGCGCCTCAACCGTGCCCGAAGTGGGCGCGCTCATCGGCATGTAGAAGTTGATCTGGCCGGGCGAGACGAAGTGCAGCGGCACCGGCTTATCATCGATCAGCACCTGAATGTCGGCCAGCTCCTTGGCCATGGGAATCGGATTCGGCAGCTCGTCAAACCGCTTGGTTTCCTGAAAGCCGAACTTGCCACCGAGCGGGCCGACGACCGGATAGAGGGCGACATAGGTCCCCGGGGCCACCGGCCGGTTGAGGTAATTGGCCGCATTCACGCCCACCGTAGCCGGGAAGAACATCGCCACCCGGTGGACAAGCTCGGAGACGACGGGGTTGCCAAAGCCGTCCAGCATCACCGCCAGCGGGGCGTTGGACGGCAGGGCGGCATTGGCCACGAAGTTGTTCGCCGGCAGAAAGCCGAACTCCGGATAACGGAGCACGCGGTTGCCGCCTATCTCGGCCACCCAGATCTCGCCGGTCTGCGAGCTGACGCTGATGCCGACGGGGCTCCGCAGGCGGGTGGAGGTGTTGATCGAATTGAGCAGGGTCACCGCCGGGCGCGGATCATCGTCCGGCCCGGTGGTGGCGGCACTGGCGAAGATCATCACCCGGTTGTTGCCGGTGTCGGCCACGTAGAGGCGGCCCGAGGTGTCCACCGCCAGGCCGCGCGGCGTGTTGAAGCGGTTGTCGGCGCTGCTGGCGCCGATCGAGGTGAAATCGGCCTGGCCGAAATGAGCGCTCGCCTCCATCCCGTTGGTGAAGTCTCCTCCGGCCGGCTTGCGGAACAGCAGCGCCCGGTGGTGGGCGGAGTCGGAAACCAGCAAGTGACCTTCAGGCGTGAAAGCCAGCCCGAAGGGCAGGGCCAGGTTGCGCCGGCTGGGGTCAATGATCTTCGGTGGGAAAAAGGTGGTCTGGCCGAGCACGAGGTTGGCCCGCGGCAGGGCGCGCGGGTTGGCGGGGTCGAACGGCCGCGGGAAGCGCAGCACGCGGCTGTTGCCGCTGTCGGCCACATAGAGGTTGCCCTGGGAGTCCACCGCCAGCGAGGTGGGCTGGCGCAAGCCCGAGTCGGTGGTTTGGGCGGCTTCGTTGGTGGGATAGTTGATGCCGGAGCGGAACAGGTCGGGCTGGCCGATTACCAGGTCGGCCGTATCGCCGGGTTTGATTTTGCGGGCGTCCTTGAAGCCCAGCACGCGGTGGTTGAAGGTGTCGGCGACGTACAGCCGCGGCGGATCGCTGGCGGCATCAATGGCCACGCCTCCGCCGGGAGCGATCAGCGTCGTGCCGGAAACCAGCGCCAGATTGAGCTCCCGGCCCTCGATCAGGTTCGGCGCGGTGTAATCCAGGCTCAACTGCCCGAGCACGCGGCTGGCCGAAGTGAGCGGCTGCGGGAAAACCACCACGCGGTGATTCCCCGAATCGGCCACGAACAACTCCGAGCCGGAGAAGACCGCCTGGATCGG
>JBBTDS010000058.1:8528-11303 GCA_038060875.1 Acidobacteriota bacterium
CGGTTCTGCGTCGTTAATCCCAGCGCGGTGGTCGAGGTGAAGTCAACCTGGCCCAGAACCAGGTCGGCCGCCGGCCCGTTGGGGGACCCCGGCGCCAGCGCGGCGGCGGGATACCGCAGCACGCGGTGGTTGCCGGCGTCGGTGAAGTAGAGGTTGCCGTTGGCGTCGAAAAGCAGCGTGCTGCGGAAGGTCCCCCGGGAAGTAGTGACGCCGACGGTGCTGGCCGAAACGCCGCCTGGGTTGGCGCTCCTGGTGTCGAAGCTCGTCTGCCCGATCACCATGTCCGGCTGCTTCACCTCGTCGGGCTGGGTGAAGGGCTTGGGGAAGCGGAGGATCCGGTTATTGCCGGTGTCCACCACGTAGAGATTGCCCTGCGTGTCCACCGCCAGCCCGGTGGGCGCGGTCAGGCCGGTGCGCAGCGTGGTGCCGGGGCCCAGCGTGAAAGTGGAGACCTTGTCGCGCTGGCCGATCACGATGTCGGCGTAAGCGCCGTTGGAGAACTGGGCCGCGTTGCGCCAGCCGAGCACGCGGTTGTTGCCGGTGTCAGCCACGTACAGGGCCGGCGGCGATGCCGAAAGATCCAGGGCCAGCGATTGCGGGCCCCACAACTCACGGCCTTCGACCAGGTTCGGCGACCCGGATTTCACCGTGAGCGAGGCGTGCCCCACCACACGGATGGGACTCGGATTGAAGATGGTCTGGGCCTCGACAAGCTGGGCGGAAATCGTGACCGCCAGCGCGGCCAATATGGTTCGCATATATTGAGTCATCGGTCGTTTGCTTCCAGTTTATCAGTGAGGGGGGGCGGGTGTTAGACTGGGCAGTTGAGCGCTTCATTGGCCGCTGGCGCCCGGTTGCGTGTGTGCGCCGTCAATTACCTGAACACGGTTCCGCTGGTGTGGGGAATGCTGCATGGCTCCCAGCGGGGCCTGTTCGAGCTCATCTTCCGGCTGCCGTCGGAGTGCGCCCAGATGCTGGAGTCGGGCGAGGTGGACGTCGGCCTCGTCCCGTCGATCGAGGCGCGACGGCTGGAACTGGAAATGATCCGCGGCGCCGGCATCGCCTCGCGCGGGCCGGTGCGAAGCATCTTGTTGGTTTCCAAGGTCGCTCCAGGCGCCATTCGCACGCTGGCCGCCGACTCCGGCTCGCGCACGTCGGTCGCGCTGGCCCAGATCGTGCTGGCGGAGCGCTACGGGGCTTTTCCGGAAGTGACGCCGATGCCGCCGGAGCTGCCGTCGATGCTGGAAGCCGCCGATGCCGCCCTCATCATCGGCGATCCGGCCTTGCGGCTGGACCCGCCGGCGCTGCCCTTCCTGGTGCTGGACCTGGGCGCGGAATGGACCGAGATGACCGGGCTGCCGATGGTGTTCGCCGTGTGGGCCGGCCGGCGGGAACGGCTGACGCCGGAAGTCGCGCCGGCCTTCCTGGAGTCCTGCCGGTTCGGGCTGGCCCACATCGAGGACATTGTGCGTCAGGAGGCGCCCCGTCGCGGCATCGACGAGGCGCTGGCGCGCCGCTACCTGACGCGCCACATGGTGCTCGAGCTGGGCGAGGAGGAGTACCGCGGCCTGGAGCGGTTCCTGGCCTGCGCGCGGGACCTGGCCGCCCGGCGCGCCGAGGTCTGATATGACCCGCCGGGAAGCGCTCGGTCTGTTCGCCTCACCCGACCTGGTCGCGCTCGGGATGGCGGCCGACGCGGTCCGGCGGCGGCTTCATCCCGAGGGCGTGGTCACCTACGTCATCGACCGCAACATCAACTACACCAACGTCTGCACCGAGTACTGCACTTTCTGCGCCTTCTACCGTGCGCTGGGCCACCCCGAGGCCTACGTCCTCTCCAAGGAAGCGATCTTCGAGAAGATCCGCGAGACGCTCGAGTTGGGCGGCACCGGAATTCTCATGCAAGGGGGCCTCCACCCGGAGCTGAGGATCGATTGGTACGAGGACCTGCTTCGCTCGATCAAGCAGCGCTTCCGCATTCACCTGCACTGCTTCTCTTCGCCCGAGATTCTGAACATCGCCGAGGTCAGCGGCCTGACACTGCGCGATACCATCGCCCGGCTGCGCGACGCCGGCCTGGATTCGATCCCCGGCGGCGGGGCGGAGGTGCTGGACGACGAGGTGCGGCGCCGCATCAGCCGCCTGAAGTGCAACACCGCGGAGTGGCTGGAGGTGCACCGCATCGCGCACGGGCTCGGCCTGCGCACCACGGCCACCATGATGTTCGGCTGCGGCGAGACCGCTGAGCACCGCGTCAACCACGTGGAGGCCATCCGCCGCCTTCAGGAAGAGACCGGCGGCTTCACCGCCTTCATCCCCTGGACCTTTCAGCGGGAGAACACCGCGCTGGGCCGGTCGATCAAGGAGGAGGGGACGGCGGTCGAATACCTCAAGACGCTGGCCGTCTCGCGCCTGTACCTCGAGAACGTGCTCAACGTGCAGGCCTCCTGGGTCACGCAGGGGCTGAAGACGTGCCAGCTTGCGCTGCGCTTCGGCGCCAACGACGTGGGCAGCATCATGATCGAGGAGAACGTGGTCGCGGCCGCCGGCGCCCACCACCGCGCCACCGAAGAGGAGCTGCGGCGCATCATCCGCGCCGCCGGCTTCCTCCCCAAGCAGCGCGACACGCTGTACCGGACGTTGTTTCTGAACTGAGTCCCCGGTTTTGCCCGCGCCGGCGTTCCCCTGAGCGGGCTACTGGGGCAAGGCGATCGGCTTGCCCTGGTGGAAGATCTGGCGCTTGCCGCCCGCTAAGAGCCGCTGGACAAGGCCGTC
>JBBTDS010000059.1:0-17341 GCA_038060875.1 Acidobacteriota bacterium
CCGCGAGGGCGGGCGCACCGTCGGCGCCGGCACCGTCACCGAGGTGGTGGAGTAGCCGATGCCGCGCGAGATCATCACCATGCAGTGTACCGAGTGCAAGCGGCGCAACTACACCAGCACCAAGAACAAGAAGACCACCTCCGAACGGCTGGAGTTGAGCAAGTACTGCCCGTTCTGCCGCAAGCACCAGGTGCATCGGGAGATAAAATAGAGAGGACATCGCAGGGGCGTAGGTTTAACGGTAGACCAGCGGTCTCCAAAACCGCGAGTGGGGGTTCGAATCCCTCCGCCCCTGCCAGACCCTGCAGATCCCGGGGCGGCGCACGGTGCGGCCGGCGGCGGGAACGAGTAATGCATGGAAGGTAAAGCGTTCGAGAAAATCCGGCAGTGGCCGGTGCGAGTTAAGGACTACGTCCAGGAACTACAGGTGGAGATGCGGCGTGTCACCTGGCCCAGCCGCAAGCAGGTCCAGGCAACCACGGCGGTAGTGATCGCCTCGGTTTTCGCCTTCGCCGCCTACTTCTTCGTGGTGGATGCGGCCTTTGCCCGCGCGATCACCAAAATTTTCGATTTGTTCGCGAAGTGAGCATGGCAACAGAAGAAGACAGCCCCATCAGCCAGCCCGAGGAAGTCGTGGAAGCCGAACCGATCACCGAAGCCGCGCTCGCCGACGAGAAGGGCCCGGCGGAGGAGATCGCGGCCGAAGAACCGGAAACGACCGGCGAGGAACCCGCCCCCGCCGCCATCACCCTGGAGCCGTCGGCCAAGCAGTGGTATATCATCCACACCTACTCCGGCTTCGAGCAGAAGGTGGCCGACTCGCTGCGGAGCCGGGCGCAAGCGTTCGGCTTCCAGGACAAGCTCGGCCAGGTCCTCATCCCGACCGAAGAGGTGGTGGAGGTGCGCAGCGGTAAGAAGGTCACCAGCAAGCGCCTGATGTATCCCGGCTACGTGCTGGTGGAGATGGAGATGAACGACGACCTCTGGCACGCGGTGCGCTCCACCCCGCGAGTCACCGGCTTCGTCGGCGGCGGCAACACGCCGGTGCCGCTCAAGCCCCAGGAGGTCGAGGACATCCTCAACCGCCAGGCGGCCTCGGCCGAACGGCCGCGGCCCAAGCAGATCTTCGAGAAGAACGAGACGGTGCGCATCACCGACGGGCCGTTCACCAACTTCTCCGGCAAGGTGGACGAGGTGAACCCAGAGCGCAGCACGCTGCGGGTGCTGGTCACCATCTTCGGGCGGGCCACGCCGGTGGAACTGGAGTTCGGGCAGGTGGAGAAGATCTAGGTAGTGGGGAGTGGGTTGTAGGAAATGGCAAAAAAAGTCACCGCGCAAGTGAAATTGCAGATACCGGCCGGCAAGGCGACGCCGGCGCCGCCGGTGGGCACCGCACTGGGTCCCCAGGGCGTCAACATCATGGAGTTCTGCAAGGCGTTTAACGCCAAGACCTCCGCCAAGGACCAGGAAGGACTGATCATCCCGGTGGTGATCACCATTTACGCCGACCGGTCCTTCACCTTCATCACCAAGACGCCGCCGGTTCCGGTGCTGATCAAGCGGGCGGTGAACCTGGCCAAGGGCTCGCCCGAGCCGAACAAAAACAAGGTGGGCAAGATCAGCCACAAGCAGGCCGAAGAGATCGCCAGGATCAAGATGCCCGACCTGAACTGCTTCACTTTGGAGGCGGCCGTCAAGTGCGTCGAAGGCACCGCCCAAAGCATGGGCGTGGAGGTGGTGTAGCGCGCGGTGGACTTCCGGCCGGGGAAGCTGATAGACTAGAAAATTCATAAACTCAAGCGCACCCTCCGTGGGAGGCGGGGCTGGCACCGGTTCCGCCGCTAGCACCAAAGAGGAGAGAATGGCTCACAAATCAGGAAAGCAATTCCAGGCTGCGGCCAAACAAGTGCCGCGGCAGCCGCACTCGCTGGAAGAGGCGGTCTCGCTGGTCAAGCGGGTCAAGTTCGCCAAGTTCGACGAAACCGTCGAGGTGCATCTGCGCCTCGGGGTGGATCCCAAGCACGCCGACCAGATGGTGCGCGGCACGGTGGTGCTGCCTAACGGCCTGGGCAAGTCGAAGAAGGTGCTGGTGATCGCCTCCGGCGACAAACAGCGGGAAGCCGAGGAGGCCGGCGCCGATATCGTGGGCGGCGAGGACATGGTCCAGAAGATCCAGGGCGAAGGCTGGACCGATTTCGAGGCGGTGATCGCCACCCCCGACATGATGCGGTCGGTCGGCAAGCTCGGCAAGATCCTCGGGCCGCGGGGCCTGATGCCGAACCCGAAAACCGGCACGGTCACCATGGAAGTGGGCCGGGCGGTGAAAGAGATCAAGGCCGGCAAAGTCGAATTCCGGGTGGACAAGACGGGCATCATTCACGCCCCGGTCGGCAAGGTCAGCTTCAGCGAAGGCAAGCTGGTGGAGAACGCCGAGAGCCTGATCCAGGCGGTGGTGCGGGCCAAGCCGGCGGTGGCCAAGGGCAAGTACGTGCGCAGCGCCACCATCTGCTCGACGATGGGGCCGAGTGTCTCGCTCGACACCACGCCGTACAACGTCAAGGCGCAATAGCGCGGCGAGGCAATGCCATGAAGAAGAGATCCGAGAAACAGAAGGATGTGGAAGCGTTGCGCGGGGAACTGGCGCGGCTTCCGCACGTGTTCATCGCGGGCTTTGAGAAGCTCACCGTGGCCCAGGATTTCGAGCTGCGCAAGACGATCCGGGCGGCCGGCGGGCGCTACCGTGTGATCAAGAACAACGTGGCCGAGAAGGCGGCCGAGGGCGGCGCCGCCGCCGAGTTGTTCAGGGACCTGCGCGGCATGACCTCGCTGGCTTACACCAACGGCGATCCGGTGGCGCTGGCCAAGGCGCTGACCGCCTACGCCAAGGACAATCCCGCCTTCACCTTCAAGGCGGGGATGGTGGAAGGCCGCGCCGTTGACGTGCGCTCGATTCAGGAACTGGCCAACCTGCCCCCGCGCGAGCAGGTGCTGGCCAAGCTGCTGTTTTTGATCAAGGCGCCGGCGCAGCGACTGGCCAGCGCGATCAACGCCGTGGGCCGGAACCTGGCCGCGGCCATCGACCAGGGGGTCCAGGAGAACAGATTTGCGGTGTTGGGGGGCGAGGCATGCCTCGACTCTACAGGCCCGTGCAGCAACAGTTTTCAGGAGTTTCAAAGGTAATAAAATGGCGGACATCAACGCGATTGCAGACGAGATTCAGGGGCTGACGCTGTTGGAAGCGTCTCAGCTCGTCAAGGTGCTGGAAGAGAGGCTGGGCGTGTCGGCGGCAGCGGCCGCGGTGGCGGCGGCGCCGGCGGCCGCGGCGGCGACAGCTGCGCCGGCGGCCGAAGAGCAGACCGAGTTCAACGTCATCCTCACCGCGGCCGGCGCCAACAAGATCAACGTGATCAAGGCCGTCCGGGAAGTCACCAGCCTGGGTCTGAAAGAAGCCAAGGACCTGGTGGACGGTGCGCCCAAGCCGATCAAGGAAGGCGTGAACAAGGACGAGGCCGAGGCCCTCCGCAAGAAGTTCGTCGAGGCCGGGGCCAGCGTCGAAGTAAAGTAAGACGCGGCGGTCTACTTCAGCCCGTCGAACAGCCCCAGGAGCGCGGTCACCATTTTGGGCGCGGCCTCGATCTCCAGGCGGTTGGTGCCCAGCCAGGTCTCGTAGCCGCCAAGCTTGTGCTGCTCCACCGTGGGCAGATACCCATAGGAGCCGTTGGCCAGCGAGATGGTGAAGGTGTGCGGGAACGGGCTCCGCTTCTTGATCTCCAGGCCCATCTGGACGAGGACCTCGTTGGGAACGGCGGCGATACCCACCTCGCCGATGCGCAGCGCCTGTAAGATCAGCGGCATCCGCGGCGGGTAATCCTTCATCGCGAGAACCCGGCGGCCATAGATCTCCTCCCGGATATGGACCCTGGGGGCGTCCTTGGGCTTCTTCAGGGCCGCCTGCGCCCACTCGATCTGCGCCTGGGTCGGCACGCGCAGGCCGATCTCGAGCTCCGTCTGGGCGGCGCCGAGCGGGACCCAATCGCGGTGCTCAACCGTCTGCCAGTTCCTGAACACCTCGGCGGCCACCATGTTGGCCACCATGCGCATCTTCTCGTAAGGCTGCCGCCGCCGCGGGCTGCCGTCGCGGAAGTTGATGTTGTTGATGTCGCCGCTGGTCCCGTTGGACATGATGCCGACAAAGGGCGGGTCCTGGCCGCGGGCGCCGAGCAGCTCCCCGATCCGCTCCGCGAACATGGCGAAGTAGTCGGCGGAGACGTGGCCCTTGCCGACGCCGCCCACATAGTGCAGCGAGTAGTTGGCCAGCAGAGCGATGGGGCGGCCGCCGGCGGCCTGCACCGAGATGAAGGGGATCTCGGGGTCGGTCGGGCCGGCGGGTTCGAGCAGGTTGGGGTCGCCGGAGCGCGGGTTCATCACCGCCAGGTCCGCCCCGCCGAACGGATTCGACATCGGCGTGCCCGGCTTCATTCGCCAGCGGCGGTTGAAGACCTGGCTGGGCTCGTGGCCGAGACCCCAGCCGACGCGGGCCGGCTCCAGGTTGTGAATGGCCATCAGCACGCAATCGGCGATTCGCGAGGCCACGAAGCGCTGGTAGTCGTCCAGCGGCTCCCTGGACACCATCGCGCCGCTGCCGCGCGCGCTGGCCGCCGAGTGCGTGTGGGTCGAGGACATCAGCATGTGCGCCAGCGGCAGGCCCGTCTTCTGGTTGATGGCGCGCTTGGCCTCGTCGTACACCTCGCGCGCGATGCCGACGTTGTCGCTGACCGCGATGGCCAGCCGCGTCCGGCTGTCGTCGAGGACGAGACAGCGGGCATGCAGCTCGTCGTGAACATAAGTGGCCGGGTACGGTTCCCAGCCGCCCACGATCGGCGATCCGAGCGGCGGAGTGATGTTGCTGGTGGCGGCGCCCGCACGGAACACCGCCTGCTCGCCGGCCGCGGCCCACGGCAGCGCGGACAGGAAGCTCACCACCAAGACTATCTGTTGCATAGCTGCTCCCTCGATTACTTCCGAAACGGCATATCCGCCGCGCGGGGCGCGGCCGGCTTGTCCGGCACCGTGCCCGGCGCCCAGAGGCGGGCGATGGCGATGTCCTGCTCAACCCTGGCCGTCAGCGCGGGGATGTCCACCCAGCCGACGCGGGCCGGGTAGGACACGATGCTGTACCTGCCTTTCACTCCGTGCTCCCGGCACCACTCGCCGAACCGGCGCACGAACGAGTCCGGGATCTCGCGTGGCAGAGACTTCCAGTCCTGACGGTAGCGGTCGGGGGAAACCTCGGCGACCTGGGGGATACAGAAATGAGCGAGGTTCACCAGGCAGGTCGAGTCGTCGATGATCAGGCTCACCGGGACGCGGTTCCTGGGATTGAGCACCTCGACACCCATGGCTCGCGCGGGACGCTGCCCCGGGACTTGCGCCGCGAGGGAAGTCGCCAGACCGGCGACGGTCATCCGTGAGAATTGCCGGCGAGAGTATGGTTTCATGTCAGTGTTCCCAGACCTTCAGGGCTTCGCCGAGGGGATTTACCTCCCGAATCGGACACAACGGAACGATGCTCAAAGTAAACAGTCCTCCAACGATGCGGCGAGCAGGATCTTATCCAACCCCTCCTTTGCCAGGGAAAGCCGTAGGGCCGATGGAAGTTCCCCATAAAGCCTCACCTTGTTTCTCAGCAGCGCGATCACCTCCGGGATGTCGGTGTACCTCAGGATTCCCAGATAGGCCGGGCCTTGCCTGTGCGAGGCTGGGGGTGAGCTTAGAGCCACTCTCGCCACATTGCCATTGAGCAGGGCCGCATACAAGCCGTTAATCCCGGTTTCCCCCTTGCCGGCTATGGTGATCCTGGACGCGTCGACATTCGCCAGGGACCTAAGGAACTCCAGGGAACGAAGGACCTCATAGACCTGCATCGATTCCAGGGTCGTGCCGGCCACCATCGCCTGACGCTTCATATGGTGAAGGAGATCGTCGTCGTTGAAGCTCCTGAGGTTTTGTTCGAGTGTTCGGCTCCCTCTGTCGAGAGTTTCGACCACAAGCACCGCGCGTTCTCCCCAGCGGTTACCCTCCAGGGGCTGCTCGTTTCCCCAACGCGGGATTCCCTTGCGGTGGTCCAGGACCAATACAGCCGGCAGGCTGGAACCGGAGGTCGCGGTATTGGGAAGAGAGTAAACGCCCCGCACGCGCAGGTCTTCGAATGAGTTGAAGCTGACTCTTCTGGTCTTGCGGCCTTGCAGGGTTCTTTCCTCACTCCAGGCAGGATCAAACGAGGCGCTCTTTTTCGGGAAGTATCGGAACACCTCATTGCGCAACTGGCCGGTTATCGTACGGATCCTCGCGTCCCTGGCGTAAAATGACGTTGGAGAGTAGGCGTAAGCTGGGATCAACTCTTCGTCGATCCGGGTCAGCCGTTCATCGAGGGGATAACCGTCTTGAAAGCAGACGAGTTTGTCGGGTGGCGGCCTATCCACCGGGCCTTCGGCTGCGATGATGGTGTCGTTACCCAGGAACTCCTTGAGGAAGAAGGAGTAAACCGGGAGCCGGATGGTCTCGGTGTCGCCGTGCCCGCCGGCAACCACGGCAGTGCGCAGATCCCCCCCGGCGTGATAGAGCCGATAGACTTCCCGCATCTTGTCCACCATCTCGTTGAACGCGCTCATGGGAAAGCCCCGGTCGGCATCGGCGTTCGAGAGAAGCTGTTTCCGCGGCGCGGTCAAAGCCCCGATTTCCGAATACATCAGGCCGTAGCTGTTTACCGGGTACTGGCAGTCGCAGTGAGCGAAAGAGAGCCGTTGCTTGATCCAGCCAGCGGTCGAAAAGGATCCAGAGACGGGGGCGGAAGCCTTTACCCGCTCATCGAGGGCCGCCAGGAAGAAGGTCGCCATGCCGCCGCCGGAGACCCCCGTGGCGCCGATACGTTTGCTGTCGAGGTCCGCCCTGGTCGAGAGATAGTCGATGGCCCGGCGCGCGTTCAGCAATTCCACCGCCAGCGGAGAGTATCCCCGGCTGTACCAGTGGAACCATGCATGGGAGTAAACGCCGTGGTGTGTGGACTGGATTTCACCCGCCTCGATGTTGTCCATGATCAGCACCGCAATGCCCCTGGCAGCGAACCAGGCTCCGTGATGCGTGAACTCGTTCTTGTTGGCGTGGCCGCATTGATACAGAATCACCGGAAAGGGCTTCCGTCCGGTTCGGGGCAGGTACAGGTTGGCTGTCAAGTAGAGATGGGGGGCCGTTTCGAGAATCAGGACTTCGACCGTGTACTCGGGCCGTTCCTCCCGCCGGACCA
Source organism: Acidobacteriota bacterium (assembly GCA_038060875.1). Lineage (GTDB taxonomy): Bacteria > Acidobacteriota > Terriglobia > Bryobacterales > Bryobacteraceae > JBBTDS01. The sequence continues at coordinate 7,304 of JBBTDS010000059.1, forward strand.
TCCTTGCCGGCGGCGCGCCGGACGGCCAGCGGCGGTCATGCCACAACATTCTCGTGAGGTCGTTTCGGGTTCTCTGTTTGCGCTGCTCCCACTGCTCGACGCTCCCAATCCCGTCGAAAAGGGCGTTGAATCGCGCGCTGATCACGCGCTCGAAATGAGATTGCAGCGCCTGGAACTGCTCATTCTGAGCGGGCAACCGGGAGGGGGCGGCAAGGAAACTCAAGCCGAGCACAGCGCAGGCATGGAAACGTCTCCGCATGGCTTAGTTCCGGAGTTGAGGTTTAGCCCCTCGCCACCCCTGGCGCGGAAGCCCCGCCTCGAACGCGCCGACCGAGGGTGGATCGGCCCAGCACCGGCCATCGAAGTCCGGCGCGGGATCGAAGGCCGGCACGCGCCCCGCGCCCTCGGCGGGACTGCGGCGGAGAATGTGGTACTCGCCGCCCATGCGATCGACCAGGGCCGGGTCGCGCTGGATGACGGATCCCGTCTCGGGCGGGATCCCGCTCGAATAGGTTGGTCCGGCCCAGTCCGCGCCCCGGTCCAGCGCGTACCAGAGGTTCGAGCCGAAAACGAAGGTCTCCGGCGCGGTGCCCGCTCCGACGTTGACGAACGTGCGAAGGTCCCCCTCCTTCAGCACGATCAGGTTGTTCACGAAGAGGCCGTTGCGCGAGGGAACGAACCGCGCATCGGTCGATTCCTGCAAGATCCTCGCCACCCACGTGCGCGGCTCGACCACCGTGTTCTGCGCGAAGACGCACCCGTCGCACCCCACGTACGCGATGGTCGCGCCGCTCGTTGCGCCGTTGCGAACGAAGACATTCGAGAGCACGCGGATTCGCGCGGCCTCGAAGGCCGCGTCGATCGGCCGGAAGAACTCCAAGCCCGTGGATCCGCCGGCGTTCACGGCGCGGCCGGGAATGCCGGGGAAGACGTTTCCGTGGATGAGTATGTCGGCGCTTCCGCCCTTGGTCTGGACGCCGGATGCGACGGTGTCGTGGAAGTAGTTGCCCGCGATGAGACCCTCGTGGCAGCCGACCATGTCGATGATTTCGCCCCGGTTGCAGCCGGACACGTCGCTGTCGAGGACGAAGAAGCGGTCTACGCCCGAGAGCTTGAGGCAGTCGTTGTTCCCGCCGGAACCCGTGCCGAGGATCGTGAGACGTCGGAGGACGAGGGACTCAGTCGGCGTCTCGTACGAGCCGCCATCGTCGATGTTGATGCCGTGCGCGGAGGCGCCGCGCAGCGTGAAGCCCTCGATCACGACGTACCGGAGGTCACTGCCCGAGATCACCGTGGAGGCTCCCGCGGCATCGAGCACGACGTCTCCCGACGCGACAACCGCAATGGGCCGGCCCGGCTCGCCACGAACCCCGCTCAAGTTAGTGCTCCCCGGATACGTTCCCGGCTGAACCAGGATGCGCGTTCCCGGCGTGGCGCGCCGTGCCGCCGTGCGGATCGAATCGAAGGGCGCGTCCAGCGAGCCGTCGCCCGAAGAACTTCCGCTCGGGCTCACGTGAAGGGTTCGCTCGTAGGTGACGCCCACGTCGAAGGGCTCGGCCACGGTTCCAACTACCGTGCCGCCGGTTCCCGGCGGCTGGCCCCAGAGCAAAGAAGCGCCGGCCAACAGGACGAGCGCTCGCATCTTAGAAGTCGAGGCGCAGGCCAAACAGCATGGCGCGGCCGGATCCCGCCGTGGTCACCAGACCGAAGTCGCCGGCCTGGATGTTGGTGCTGGGGTTATTGAAGTTCGGGCGGTTGAAGGCGTTGTGCGCCTCCCAGCGGAACTGCAACTGCGCCCGTTCCCCGGCGACTTTCCAGTTCTTGTGGATGCCGGTATTCCAGACCAAACCTCCCGGGCCGGTGAGAATGTAGCGGGCGGAATTGCCATAGAAGCCGCGGCCCGTTTGGGGAAGGACGAACGCGGTGCGGTCGAGAATCGGCTTCCGGTCCTTGATGTTCGCGCGCATCAGGCCGGAATCGAAGTTGCCGTCCCCGACACGGTCCGGGCGGCCGCTGAACTGGTTGGTGTAGGCCGGATCGGAATTCGAGTACCCCGGGCTGAGCCGCGCGCCGGTCTGCATGGTGGTGATGCCGGCGAGCTGCCAGCCGCCGAGGATGTGGTTCACCACTACAGGCAGGCGGCTGAGGAACCGTTGACCCCGGCCAAACGGCAGATCAAAGAGATAGCTGAAACGGAGTTCCTGCCGGCGCAGGTTGCCGTCGTCGGACCGCTCGAGAGAGCGCGCATACTGATTCTGCTGGATCCCGGCCGTGTAAGCGCGCAGATCCACGTCGGTCAGGCCTTTGGCCCAGGTGTAGTTGGCGTTGAACCACAACCCTTGCGCCATGCGCCGGTCGGCCTGAATGGTCAGCCCGTGATAGCTGGCGGAACCACCGGTCTGCACCAGGTTGGCGCTGTTAAACCGTGGATACGGCCGCCGGGCGGCGCTGAATGGCTGGGTGCTCGGCCGCAGCAGGTTGAGATCTTCGTTGTACGGTACGTTCAGACTTCTGGTCCCCACGTATCCGATATCGATCGCGGTTCTCCAGACCTGGCGCCCGACCGAGACATTCCACTGCTGGGTGCGCTCGGTCGGGAAGTTGGCGCTGACGCCGCTGATGGCCTGGATTCCCGAGAACGTGGAGGTGGTGCGGAAAGGGTTGGGGAACTGGATCGAGGGGACGTTGGGGTTCTCCAGGATGAACGACTCGGTGGATTGCCAGGGGCCGCCGGTGGCGTTCAGCGCCAGCAGGCCGGGCCAGAACTGCGAATAGAGACCGTAGCCGAGCCTAACCACGGTGGTAGCGTCGCCCAGCGGCCGGATGGCAAGACCGATTCGCGGGTTCCAGTTGTTCTTGTCGGACTGCATCAGGCTGCGGGTGGGCAAGCCTGCCTGCGAAGCGCTGACAATGGGCAAAGTGGCCGCTACCTTCGGCACCAGGTCCGTGGGGATGGACGATCCCGCCGTCACCATGCTCCCCGTCTTGGAGTCGAAGGTGAACATCCGGTCAAACTTCTCCACCCAGGGGGTCTGGTACTCGTAGCGGACACCGAAGTTCAGCGTGATCCTGGGGCTGACCTTGAAGTCGTCCTGCCAGTAGAAGCCCGAGTGGGTGCTGCGCGGATACGCATTGGGCCGCCCCACGCCACGGGTGGCATTGGCGGGCCATCCCAGCAGGAAGTTCGCATAGGCCAAGCCGGCCAGGCGGTCATCGAAAGCGTAGGTTCCGCGCAGGAACAGCGCCTTGCTCTGGTTGTTGACCTGAAGGCGACGGATGTCCACACCCATCTTGAAGTTGTGCCGCCCACGGTACCAGGACAGGTTGTCGATCGCCTGGTAGGTGTTCTGCGCGGTGTAGCTGTCGTTCCTTCCCGTGGTGCCGTGGATGGGAATAGCGCCGCCGAAGCTGAATCCGGGCATCCCTCCGATGGCGGGGTCGTTACCGGGATTCTCAATGCCCTGGATGCCGAGTTTGGAAAGCACGTCCTCGCCGTAGTTGGTGTCAAAGCTGCGAGTGTAAGTCCGGTTGAAACCGAGCTTCACCTCGTTCACCAGCACTGGAGTGAAGGCATGGGTGTCGGAGATCACCATGCTTCGACCGGGGAGGTTGGCCCGGTTGCTGGTCTGACCGTAGCCTTGCTTCAGCCCGCCCGGGTAGAGGTTCCGGTTGTTGATCGTCAGGCCGACGCGGGCGAACAGCAAGTTGCGGGCGCTGAGCTTCTGATCGACGCGCAAGGAATAGACGTCCGAGTCGTATTTCCCACCTGGATCGGCGTAGTAGTTGTTGGTCAGCCCGTATGCTCCCACGCCCGGCTGGTTGGGATCCGGGTAGATCATATCCTGGACGGTCTTGGAAACGGAACTGATGCGGTTGGCCGGAATGACATTGTTGGAGAACGGCTGGCCGCTCAAGGAGTCTACCAAACTGATCCTCCCGGCCAGGGCTGAGAAATCCCCCTGCCGCATCTGGGGCGTGGGGACGGTCATGTACATGCGGTTGCCGATCCGGTATCGGGCGCCGCTGTAGGAGACGAAGAAGAACGTCCGGTCGCGTCCGTCGTACAGGCGGGGGATATACACCGGCCCGCCACCGCTCATTGCGAACATGTTGTGGTTGGTAAACGAAGGCGGCTGCCGGTCGGCCCAACTGCGGGCCGAGAAGTTGCTGTTAAAGATGCCCCAGTAGAGGTTGGCGTGCACCTCATTGGTGCCCGACTTGCTGATCGCGAGGAACTGGGCGACTTGCGGATACTCGGCCGAACTGTTGGCGCCCAGGATCTTGATTTCCTGGAAGGCCTCGATGTCTCCCGAGAACCCGTTGGCCGTGTTCCGGCTGCTGATCATATCGTTGACCGAGATGCCATCGGCGGTGAAATTGTTGGCCGTATCGCGAGCGCCGTTCACCTCGAAGCCGCTGGCGCTTTGCACGCCCGCGGTCACGTTGGTGATGTTGGCCCAGGCGCGGCCGAACACGCTCATGGGGAGCTGAGCGAAGTCCCGGCTGGTCTTCAAGTTGGAGAGCGTGGCGGTCTCCGTCTCCACCTGCGAGACACCGCCCTCCACGGTGACCGTGGTGGTGATGTCGCCCACCTCGAGTTTGGCGTCGATGCGCTTGATCTGGCTGCTGGCCAGATCGATGCGGGTTTGGGTGTAGGTCTTGAAGCCTGTGGCGCCCACAGTAACCCGATAGAAGCCCGCTTCCAGACCCGAGACCCGGTAGTCTCCGCTGGCGTCTGTGTCAAACGTTCGGGTGAAGTTGGTGCCTTCGTTGCGAACGGTCACCTTGGCTCCGGAGACCGGCGCCCCGCTGGCGTCGGCCACCGTCCCCAGGATGCTGCTTTGTGTGGACTGCGCCTGGAGGTCGTCGGCTAAGTGGAAGCCCACAGCCAGAGTCCAGACGGCGAGTGTAAGGTGCTGAATCCTCATCGGATGTCCTTCCTTGCTCGAGCCATGCTGGCAGCCTTCGCCGCCGGTCCGCTGAGGTCACCCTCAGCAATCCGTTATTGCAGTTAGTGTAGATATTTTGGCCACGCCTGTCAATAGAGAAGTTGCGGCCTGCCCGGATCAGGCCGAGGAGGTGTGCAGGGAGACCGAATTCAGCGCCGTGCCTCTCCCATTGCTGCCGCTGGACTGGGTGAAGAACTCGGAGAACGCCAGGGCCAGCGCGCCCATCAGCATGGAATCGGCCCCGTGCCGGGCAGGGACGATCCGCAGCCGGGTGAGATAGCGCTGGGGCGCCCGGCTCCGCAGCGCCTCCCACACCCAGTCCCGCAGCAGATCCCAGCCCGAAGCGAGCCAATCGCCCACCACAATGGCTTCCGGATTGAGCGCGGCGTTGAGATTGGCGAAGCCCATCCCCAGGTAGGCGGCCGTCTCCCGCAATGCCGCCAGGGCGAGCGCATCCCCGTTGCGCCCCAGGCGCACGATCTCCTCCGCGTCCGGTTTCTCCACTCCGTTTGCGATGCCGCGCCGCTCGGCATACAGCCGTTCCAGCGCCAGGTCGGAGGCATACTCTTCCCAGCATCCGCTGTTTCCGCACACACACCGGCGTCCCTCTGGATAGAGGATGGTGTGGCCGAACTCGGAGGCCTCTCCGGAGGCCCCCTGGAGGAGTCTGCCGTCGGCGATCACGCCAGTGCCGAGCCCTCCGCGCATCACCACGAAGACGAAGTTCTCCAGCGGCTTGCTCCCCGGCTCGCAGAACCATCTCTCGGCCAGCGCCCCCAGCTTGGCGTTGTTCTCGAAATAGAAGTTCGTGGGAATGCCTTCCGACAGGATGCGGCCCGCCTCGACGTCAAACCAGCCCAGGTTCTCGGCCGCGATCACCTTTCCCGTGGTGCGATCGATGGTGCCGGGAAGGCTCACCCCAACCCCCAGGAGCCGGCTCGCGGAGATGCGCTCGGTCAGCGCCCGGATCGCCTCCCGCACCCGGACCAGGAAAAGCTTGTGGTCAGGGCGCCACCCGACCACCCGCCTCCGCAACATGTGGCCGTGCAGGTCTGCGGCAACGATCCGCGAGTGAGCCTGGGAAATCTCCACCCCCACCACCATCATGGCTTCCGGCCGCAGGCGGAGCGCCACGGGACGTCTGCCCACCTGCTTCGGGCCTTGGCTTCCGGCTTCACACAACAGCCCGTCCCGCATCATCCGGTTCACGATGAAGGTCACCGAGCTCGGAGGGAGACCGGTGATCCGCACGATGTCGGACCGGGATATCTGGGGGGTCTGGCGGACCAGGTTCAGCACCAGGCGCTCGTTGGCTTCCCGCAGGTGGGACTTCCGCAAGGCGCCTCGCGTCGTCAGAGTGAGTGTTGACATAGCACCATCGAAAGCCTGGAATCAGTTTATTATTTCAGTCACTGAGCGAAACGTCAAGCGCTTTTCGAACGACCCTTGGCGGCGGCGCTCGGGGCGGCGGCGGTCCTCGGCTACTTCCGAAACGGCATATCCGCCGCGCGGGGCGCGGCCGGCTTGTCCGGCACCGTGCCCGGCGCCCAGAGGCGGGCGATGGCGATGTCCTGCTCAACCCTGGCCGTCAGCGCGGGGATGTCCACCCAGCCGACGCGGTTGTACAGGCGCGGTTGCTCGTACTGCAAGGTGTAGGCGGCGGCGTAACGCTTCCAGTGCTCGAGCGCCGCCTGGAGGTGACGGACGGCGGCCTCGCGCTGGGCCGGCGCGCCGCTCCTGTCGAACAGCGCGAGTTCGGCCGCGCCGCGGATCTTGGCGGCGTAGTAATTGCCCAGGTGGGCCATCGCCGCCAGGTCGCCGAGAGTGAGGCGAAGCTCCTTGTTCGATCCCTGGGTCCGGCGCAGCTCCGGCGACAGCCTCAACACTTCGGCGGCATGGCCGGCCAGCGCGTCGGCAACCTCCAGCGGGCCCACGGCCTTCAGCGGCTCTCCGGCCAGCTTCCGGCGGCGCCACTCGACGATGTCCAGAATCCCGCTGCCCGGCATGGTCTCGCCTTCGATGAAGTGCTGGACGGTGTAAAAGCCGCGGTGCCGCGGATGGCTGAGGCAGGCCTCGGGGAACCACCGGACGTCGATGTCGCCCCAGAAGAAGCGCGTGATCTGAGGAAAGATCTTCGACGCCGCCGCCCAGGCGCGAAACATCGTGCCGGCGGGGACCTCGGGGAACCGCGCGGCCAGGCTCCGCTGGAACAGATCATCGGGCAGGTTGGGATCGTAACTGAGCCGGCCCCAGATCATGAACGCGTACCAGCGCTTGCCGATTACGAGCTGCCGCGGGGACTCCGGCTCCGTGCTGAGGAATTCGCGCCCCCATATGTATCCGTCCGGCCCCATGTAGTAGCCGGCAACCTTGTCCGGCCCCGGAATGTTGCGGATGAAGGCGCGGGCGTATTCCGGATCGCCCCAGCGGAAACTGTAGTAGTCGTCGTCGCGAACGGTGAGCCAGGTGCGCAGCGACGGCGACAGGTGCGACAGCGCCGGCTGGAGGAACGGCGGGTTGGGAATGGAGTACATGTGGGCAATGGAGTACTTGAAGCTCAGATCGAGCGTGCCCGGGTAGTCTTTCCATTCCCGCTGGATTTCATCGTGCCCGGTCTGGTGGTAGCGGTGGATCATCCGGATGTTGCGGTGCGGCTGCACCTTCTTGGCGTCCGCTACCCCTTCCCCGTAAGCTTTCCATAGCCACTTCTCTTTGGAGAACTCATCGGCGCGGCTTTGCATCCGTTCGCCGGCGGTGATGCCGAAACCGGCGAGCAGCGGATAGGTGAGCACCATTTCCCGGATGCTGGCGCGGAAATATTCGATCGTCTTGGGGTTGGTCTGGTCGGGCGTGATTCCGTGCTTGCCCTCGGCGCCCCAAGTGAACAGGTTCCAGGTAAACCAGTACACCTCGATGCCGCGGTCGCGGGCGTGTTGCATGACGTCGCGCCAGAACTGGATCTTCTCGCCGATGGCCAGCTTCTTCACCGTTTCCACGTTTTCGAGCAGCTCGGGGCGGACCATGTCGCTGCCGCTGCCGCTGTAGGTGTCGTCCATCGGCACACGGGTGCGCTTGACGTCGTCGAGGGCCACCTCGGGGAACTCGGGCGCCTTGACGAGCGACGGGAACGGGTGGAGGTTCCACAGCGTAAGCACGTTGAAGCGGTGGCGCGCCATCTCGTCGAGGAATTCCCGCCAGAAGTCGAAGCTCCACATCTCGGGGATGTTGTTCTGGGCCGCGTGGCTGTTGTCGGAGTAGCTGGGCGTGCGCACATCGAGCGGGATGTTGAACTTGATGCCTCTGCGCTCGATGTGGGGGGAATGATCGGCGTCGCGGACCGCGTCCAGCGCTCCCCAACGGATCGCCTCGGCCAAATCGAGGCCGCCGTACATGGCGCCGGCCGCATCGGCGCCGAGAACGGCCATGGTGGTGCGGCCGTCACGGACCAGGCGCCGGATCGAGTACGACTGGGCGGAGGCCCGCGCCGCCGGCTTCAAGCCGAGCGCGCCAGCCACGCGGGCGGAGGCGGCCGGACCGGCGGCGATCACCAGGCGCACGGGGCTGTTCACGTCCGCCAGCCGATCCAGCGGCTCCTCCACCAGGCTGCCGTGCCGGGCAACGCACGCGCGGCGAATCTCGGAGGCCGCGAACCTCACTTCGGGAACGCCGTGATCGTAAAGCAGCGACCAGGTGTCCGCCGCCGCGAGGTTCGATAGGGGAACCCATCCCACACAGAAGAAACATACTGCCGCTTCACGCCGGTTCATGCCATGGCTCCCTTGGTTGGGGACAGCGCCGTCTGTCCCCGGTTTTAGAAAACGAGGCGCAAGCCCAACTGGATATTCCGGGGCAGGTTGTTTTGCCCGTTGTCGCGGAAGATTCTGCCGAAGTTGGTCGAGGTCGGGCTCTGGTCCGGATCCGACGAAAAGATGGGCGTGTTGAACGCGTTGAAAGCCTCGGCCCGGAACTGGCAGCTCATCTTCTCGCTGATCCGCGTGTTCTTGATGAGAGAAATGTTGAAGGTCCGTGCCCACTGGTTCCGCATGTTGCCGTAGCGGGCCGGCGTTACGCGGAGCGAGTTGGGGGGACGCACGGCGAAAACCGGGCTTTCGCCTTGGAGCACGTTGCGCACCGTGCCGTCCACATCGATAACGCCGGTCTTGAACATGCGGTCCCACGTCGGGTTGGGCAGGCGCGGATCGCCAAGCAGGTACACATTGCTGGGGATGTTCATCGGGTCGCCGGTCTGAATGATGGTGGTGACAATCGTCTCCCATCCGCCCACGACGCGGCCGAGCAGCCGGTTCCCTGTATTCAGGAATCGGCGGCCCGGTCCGAAGGGCAGGTCGTAGATCGGCGCGATCACCAGCCGGTGCGTGCGGTCCCAATCTGTCAGACTGCGGGTCGGCTGGGAGTCCTGCGCATTCAGATACATCATACTTTCGATGTTCTTCGACAGCGTGTAGGTCACGGTGGCGGTGAGACCGTGGGAATACCGCTTCTCAAAGGACATCTGGAAAGAGTTGTACCAGAGCCTGGCCTGACTGAGCTGCGCCTGGCTGAAACCGGTGAACTGCGGGTAAGGGCGGGATAATTGGAACCGCGATGCAGTCGCGTTATTCAGCGCCGTGCCCGCCACGAGGCCGGCGAACGGGTTCGGCAACTGCTCGTTAAGGTAGTTGGGATTGCCGCCCTTCTGCGGGTTGCCTTTGTCGAGCAGATCGACGCCGGGCTCGTTGAAGCCTTTGCTCACCGCGCCCGACCTCGTGCGGGATCCGACGTAGGACATGTCCAGCGCGATGTTGCCGGGGAGCTGCCGCTGTATCCCGAACGAGAACTGGTGCACGTAGCAGAGTTTTGCATTCACATTAACGAAACCTGGCCCTTGCCCCAGCAGGGTCATCATGCCGAGCGAGGAGCCGGGCGGCCGCAACACGCCGCTGGGGAAGGGATTCGAAAGGCTGTTGGCCGGGGTGCGTCCGGAGTCGAGCGATGCCACGTAGGGCGTGCTGAGGCTGTAGCCGTGTTCGTTGCCGTTCGATACCGAGTTGGTATAGAAAATGCCCCATCCGCCGCGCAGGACGGTGTT
>JBBTDS010000060.1:0-1741 GCA_038060875.1 Acidobacteriota bacterium
CTAGATTTCAAGATTGCCGCCGCGGCTAGAGACGAACGCCACTTTCTGGCCGTCCGGGGAAATCTGCGGCCTGGAATCCACGCGGCTCGACGACAGCCAGCGGGCGGCCGGAAGTTCGCCGTCCGGCCGGCGGCCGGCCAGATCCACACGCCAGAGGCCGGATTCCAGCGAACCGCCCACATAGACGAGCTTGTCCCCCTGAGGGGAGATGGCGAGCTGTGCCGAGGCCGAGGCGAGCGAGCTTTGTGAGCTCGTGAGATACGGAGTTGCCGGCCCGATCGAGCTCAGCGCGCGGGGACGCCCGCCGCCGGCCGCTGGAACCCGGTAGACGGTCGAGGTGGCGTCCTCCTGTTTCACATACAGAATCTCCTTACCTTTCGCGGTCCAGATCGGATTCGAGACGCAGCAGGGCTCGTGCGTCAACTGGCGCGGCTCGCCGCGCGGGCTGTAATCGGCGTTGAGGTCGAGCACAAACACATTGCCGCCGCCGGGTCCCAGTCGGCGGATGAAGGCCAGTTTCTTCCCATCCGGGGAAAGAACGGCGGAGTCGTCGCCGGCGGAAGTGAGGGGCGGCTGGGTCAGGCGGCGCCGCTCCCCGGTCTCGACCGAGGTCAGGAACAGGGTCATCGGACCGGGAATACTGGGTGTACCGGCGATCAGGCGCCGGCTGTCCGGCGTCCAGCACATGATCGGAACGGGATCCAACTCCGGAACCGGAACGTTGTCGCTGACGACGCGCCCAGTTCCTCCCGCTTGCGGTACGACACAGGTCTGGACCACGGGCTGGCCGAGCCGCCAGCGCAGAAACGCGATGTGATGGCCGTCGGGCGACCAGGCGGGGTAGCCTTCGTCGGCTGGGTCCGTGGTCAGGCGCCGCGGCTCGCCCGCTGCGAGGTCCTTTATGTACAGGTCGAAGTTGTCGGGCGAGGCCCCGTTCCAGGAGAACACCACCTGCTGGCCGTCCGGTGAGAAGAAAGGCGAGCGCACGAAGCCCGGCAGGCTGGTTAGAGGCGTGACGCGCAGCGGCCGCTGGGAGCCGGTTCCGGACCACCGCCAGTACGCCACTGCGGCCACCAGCAACGCGCCCGCCACGCCCGCGGCCCAGGCCAGACGGCGCCACCCGCCTTTCCGCGCCCCAGGCCCGTGCTCGGCTTCCTCCTCCTGGGCGACGTGGATGCCACGGCTGTTCCACCAGGCGTCCAGTCCGGATCGCAGTGCGTAAATGCGGGGTTGCTTGCCGCCGGGAAGCCTGTGCACCGGGAGGTTCTTGGTCTGCTCCCAGCGCTGCACGGTGCGGGCGTCGCGTCTCAGGTAGGCTGCGATCTCTTTCCAGGATTCCAGCCGATCCGGAGCGGCGGGCGCCCGCCGCGAGGCATCCGGGGGCGAGGAAGGGGACATCTCTATGGCGCCCCTCAATCTTACCCCTGGCGGCAATCGGCGGCAATCCTAGGCAATGCTCGACAACCTTGCGGGATGTCGCATTTTGCCGATTCTCCGAGGCCGGCCGTCGTGGTACTTGCAGAAGTGGGAAAGGAGAATCCCATGAAACGAGTCATGTTGGTTACGGTTGTCGCCGCCATGGTGCTGGCGCGCGTCCCGGCGCTGGCGCAGTCGGGTCCTTGCAGCACACAGATGCTGCGGGGCGTCTGGTGCATGACGTGCACCGGCTTCACCGAACTGTCCAACCTAGATCCGAAGGCGCCCAAGGGCACGCTGGTCCCGTTCGCGGGAATCGGCCGCG
>JBBTDS010000061.1:0-3612 GCA_038060875.1 Acidobacteriota bacterium
GGCAGCGAGAGGTTCTCGGTCCACACTCCCATGCGCATCATGAAGTCGAAGTCGGTCGAGTCGCGGTAGCGACCGCCGATTTGCCGCACCCGGTCGCCGGCCACCCCGTTGGGCAACCGGCAGTAGCGCACCTCGCGCTTGAACGCGGCCAGGTCCAGCATGCCGAGCCGCGCCAGAATCAGCGGCAAGTAGACCAGGTCATTGCCGCCTTCGAGACGCACCGTCCTGGCCGTACGCCGCGCGATCTCAAGCTGCTCCTCGCGCAGGCCCAGCCCCACCTGCTCGCCGGGAAACACCGGCGCCGGCGTCACCGGCACGTTGAACACGTACTCGACGGGACCATCGACCACATCCAGCCACACCTCGCCGTACGGCCCCTTCGCCTTCGGGTACGGCGCCATGTTCGACCCCAGCTCGGCCCACTTCGCCCGCTCACCGTCGTCCACACCCAGGACTTTGGCCGCCTCCGCCGCCGCCTTCAGCGCGAACTCAGTGAGCGCCAGGTCGATGATGCAGTCCTTGTTCAGCCGGAAATCCACCGTGGCACCCCAATTCTCCGGCGACACGGTGGGGATGATGTGGTACTTGCCGTCGGCGCCCTTAGACACGTACGCCGCCAGGAAGCGCGCCGCGGCCCGCAGCATCGGATACACGCGCCGCAGGTAGTCCTGGTCCAGCGTGTACAAGTAGTGCCACCACAGGCTCTGGACCGTCCACGGCGTCTCGCAGATCTCGTAGCCCCACGGCGGCACCGGGTAGGGGATGGTCTGGCTCGGCACCGGGTAGGCCGTGTGCGGGAAAAACGCCCCCGGCAGGCCGAACTTCTCCCGCGCGTAAGATTCCGACAGCGGCAGCAGGTTCTCGCACAGCTCGACGTAAGGCAGGTGCTGGTCGGCGTGATTGCTCGAAAACACGCCCCAGAAGACCTGCTGCGTGTTGTAGTTCATGTGGTAGTCGCCGTGCCAGGCGGTGCCGATCCGCCCGCTGGTCCAGTTGCCGAACAGCCCCGGCGCCACCTTCCCCTCGCGCAAGCAGCAGGCCAGGAAGTACTGGTTGTGATACCAGATCCGCTCCAGCTCCTGGTCGGAGAACTCGACCGCCGACTTCGCCCAGAACCCGCGCCACCACTTCGCCGACGCCTGCCGCAACTGGGCGACCGGGACGCGCGACAGCCGGGCCGCCTCGCGCGCCGCGTGCGCAACGTTGCCGGCCACGTCGCGCGGCGTGAACAGCGTCAAGTCGAGCCGGAACGGCTGAGGCTTCGCGCTGCGCAGCAACGCCCGCGGCCCCTCGGCCCGCCACTCGCCGCTCACCCGCCCGCATAGCGCGAAGTTGCGGTCCTTGTCCGAGCGCGGCGGTTCGGGCACTTCTTCCGTCGGCGCGAGGGCCGGGAAATGCTGGTAGCAGGTGAACTCGGCGTATCCTTCCCCGCTCCGCGCCGCCACTTCCGGCGGCGGCAGCTTCGCGCTCGCGTCGATATTGGGGTAATACGCCACCGAGAGGAACGGCGCCGCCTCGCGCGTGGAGACCGAGACGTGCCCGGTCTCCTGGTTGACGAAGCAGAGCACGCTCACCCGGCGCACCGCGCCGCGCAGGTCGTCGTGCTCCAGTTCCACCGCCAGCGTGCCGTCAGCGGGGTCGAGCACGTGTCGCACCAGCCGCACCATGCGCGAGTCCCAGTGAATCCACACGATTCCGCACGGCCACGGCCGCGGCCAGGGCTTTTCATACGACGACCGCACCTTCTGCGCGTACTCGCGGAAGAAGCCGATGTTGTTTTCCAGGTGCAGCATGTCCGGCCGGCCCTGGCGCTTGGCCTCCTCGCCGGCGCGCTCCCAGAGCTTCAGCAGGTCCTTGAAGTGCAGTACGTGCCGGTAGTGGTCCTCGCTGACGCGGATGTCCCAGGAATCCTCTTTGCCGATGTGCAGTCCCAGCGCGTCGGGCCGCACGGTGACCGAGACGCCGATGTCGCCGTTGCCGAGCAGCATCCCTTCGAAGAAATTGGGCGTCGGCAGATCGCGGACAATGCGGTGCCGCCGCGCGATGCGGTAGCCGTCGAGCCCGCCGCCCGCCACCGGCTGCGCCGCCGCCACGGCTGCACCGGCCAGGAACCCTCTTCGAGTAGTGTTCATAGTTTGGCCATCCCCTGCCAGGCCTTGGCGGCGGTGAGGCGCACGGTCCGGTCGCTGCTCTTGAGCTTGGGGAAGATCGCCGCCGCGGCCTCAGCCGTCCCCATCCTGGCGATGCCGATGATGGCCGCGGACTGCCAGTGTTCCTCGGGCGCCTCAAGCGCGGTTCGGTATATCTTCATCGCCTCGCCTGCGTTGCCCTCGGCCGCCTGCGCGTCCGCGTAGCGGAGCAGGCTGTCCATGCGCTCGATCTTCTGCCACTCCGAGAGCCCGGCCGCATCCGGCCAGCGCGGCGCGGCGGCCGCTTTCTTGCCGATGCGCCCGAACGCCTTGGCCGCCGCCAGCGCCAGCTCTTTGTTGGGCGAACGCATGGCCTCCAGGCAAAGGCCCACCGCCTCCTCCGCGCGCCGGTGCCCCAGCGCCGCCAGGATGCGCGGCTTGAAGTCCTCCCTGGCGTCCTTGCAGGCGGCCAGCAGCGCTTTTAGCGGGGCCGGACCGGGAATCCTCTCCAGGCAGTAGACCACTTCCTCGCGCAGGGCGGGGTCATTGATCCACCTGGCGACCGCGGCCACCGCATCCTCGCCGGCCAGCAGCGAGAGCCAGCGCAAAGCGAACGCCCGCAGCGGCGGCGCCGCGCCTTCGGCCAGCTCGAGCAGCGCTTTGACGACCTCGGCGCGCTTGGGGGTCCCGCTCTCCTTGCCCACCGAGTGGACCAGCGTGCTGATCGCTTCGCGCGCCGCCTTGGCCACGCCCGGTTTCTCCGACGCCGCCAGCTTGCCCAAGCCCGCGATCACCGCCGCGTCCATCTCGCCCGCGCGCCGCCAGGCGGCGAAGCGCACCTCGGCGTCGTCGCTCCGAATCTCCTGGAGGAACTTGTCTCTGTCTTGCATGAGGGGCCTCCTTACAGGTGCCACGGGCCGCGGCCCGGCCGGCTCAGCAGCCGGTTGGCTTCGTCGTCGTTGAGGAACCGCTCGTTCACCGGGTCCCACTCCAGCTTCCGCCGCAACTGGAAGGCAATGTTGCCGAGGATGCACAGCGAGGCCACGCGGTGCCCCGCCTCGATGTGCATCAGCGGCTTCTCGCGGGTGCGGATGCAGTCCTCTAAGTTCTCGGCGTGGCCGGGGCTGCGGAACACCTGCACGCCGTCGCAGGGCGGCTGGTAGTCCTTGGCCTTCTGCTCGGTGTTGGTGGGCGCCCCGTCGCCGTAGGTGACGGTCAGCCGGCCCTGGCCGCCCCAATAGACCGCCCCGTACTTGCCTTCGAGCTCGGTGGACATCGTGCCCGGTTGGGCCCACACCAGCGTCCAGTCGGGGTTCTTGAACTCGTAGGTCACTTCCATGGTCACGGCCGAATCGTACATGCCGTCGTGGGGCGGCTCGCCGGTTGTCTCGACGCTGACCGGCCCGGTGTAGTCGGCGTCCATGATCCACTGGGCGATGCTCATGACGTGGGCGCCGCGGTCGCGGATCTGCCCGCCGCCGAA
>JBBTDS010000062.1:0-4803 GCA_038060875.1 Acidobacteriota bacterium
TCAACTGCGCCGAGCCGAAGCTGGTCAACCTCAGGGCGGAGCTGCGAGCGGAGATGGAGGAGCTGGTGAAGACTTAAGAGCCGGGCGCATAAGCAAGCGGCCTGCCTGATGCGCGAGCACGATGACGCCCCGTGCAGTGCGGTGGACGGACCAAAGCTCCTGTGGCGTTTTGGCATATGGGGTCTTGAGTTAAGGTGCTACCGATTGTTTGGATTGACGGTATGATACGAGTTCGGGACGGAGGTCTGGCGGGGGACACGTGCCTGGGCGGCCGGTCGGTTCGGACCGCGCGAGAATAGAGTTATGTACCGGGCTTTGATGGGCATCGCGGTCCCGATCGATATCCTGTGGTATACCCCGGAGGAAATCTACGACTGGTCTCAAGTGAGGTATCACGTTGCCACACGCGCCGTGCGAGAGGGGCGCGTTCTGTATGAAAAGCTGCTTTGACTATGCGCGCGGTCGGCTGCGCGATGTCATTTACTCGCTGCTGCCGCTGGAGGCGCGGCCGTGAGCGACCAGATGCGAAAGGTCATCACCGAGCGAGACCTGCCCGAGTCGGGTGAGCTGAAGGTCGAAGCCGGGACCATCTTCACGCCCTCGGCGCGCGATGCGGCCGCGGCGCGGGGCATCCGGATCGTCGCGGCGACGGCAGCCGGGAGGGTGGCCATCGGCGCCGACCACGGCGGCTTCCGGATGAAGGAGGCGCTCAAGCCGCTGCTGGCGGAGCTCGGCCTCGACGTGCACGACGTCGGCGTGCACGAGGAGACGCCGGTCGATTACCCGGATATCGCCGCGCAGGTGGCCGACCTGGTCGCCCAGGGCCAGGCGGAGCGCGGGATCATCATCGACGGGGCCGGCATCGGCTCGGCGATCGCGGCCAACAAGGCGCCGGGCATTCGCGCGGCCCTGTGCTACGACAAGGCCTCGGCGCGCAACAGCCGCGAGCACAACGACGCCAACGTGCTCACGCTCGGCGGCCGGCTGCTCACCGTGACCCAGGCCGAAGAAGTGCTCCGCACCTGGCTGGCGACGCCGTTCGCGGGCGGCCGCCACGCGGGCCGCGTCCGCAAGATCGCCGAACTCGAAAAGCGGTACGCCGGCCGCGGCTACCAGTCCACCACCGAGCCGTCGTCGGCGTCGTAGCTTTCACGGTTGCGCCAGTCATGGCCGATCTTGTCGGCCATCGCGTTGTCGTCCAGCTCGATGCCGAGGCCGGGGCCGGTGGGCAGATCCAGGTAGCCGTTGCGCACGGTGAAGGGCTTCTTCAGGTAGCCCTCGCCGAGCGAGACCTGCTCCTGGCAGAGGAAGTTGGGGATCGAGGCGGCGAGCTGCACGCCGGCGGCCAGCGAGATCGGCCCCAGCGGGTTGTGCGGCGCGATCGAAGCGTAGTAGGCCTCGGCCATGCCGGCGATGAGGCGCACCTCGGTGATGCCGCCGGCGTGGCAGAGGTCGGGCTGAAGGATGGTGGCGGCGCGCTTCTCCAGTACCTCGCGGAAGCCCCACTTGGTGAAGACGCGCTCGCCGGTGGCGATGGGCAGGTGGGTGCCGCGGGCGATCTCGGCCATCACGTCGTGGTTCTGGGCCTGGCACGGCTCCTCGATGAACATGGGCTGGTAAGGCTCCAGCGCCTTGATCAGCAGCTTGGCGGTGGCCGGGCTGATGGCGCCGTGGAAGTCCACCCCGATATCGACGTCGTTGCCCATGGCGCGGCGCAGCTCGGCGAAGCGCTCGGCGGCGTACTGCACCTCGGCCGGCGTTTCGACGTAGCGCGACGGGCGCCGCTTGGCCGGGCCGGTCTTGAAGGCGGTGAAGCCCTGTGCCAGCCGGGCCTTCATCTGCTCCACTGTGCCGGCGTGGGCGTAAACGCGGACGCGCGAGCGGGTCGGGCCGCCGAGCAGCTCATAGACCGGCACGCCCAGCGCCTTGCCCTTGATGTCCCACAGCGCCATGTCGATGCCGCTCAGCACGCTGGTCAGGATCGGCCCGCCGCGGTAAAACGCGTGCCGATAAATCGCCTGCCAGTGATGCGCCACCTGGCGGGGGTCCTTGCCGATGAGGTATGACTCGACTTCCTTGACCGCCTCGGCGCAGGTCTTGGCGCGGCCCTCCGTGATCGGCTCGCCGAGGCCCACGATGCCCGCGTTCGTGTGGATCTTCAGGAACAGCCAGCGCGGCTTGACCAGGAAGGTCTCCAGGCGGGTGATCTTCAGATTGTCCCTGGCGGACACGGGTGCGTTCTTCGCGGCGCGCTCCTGGGCGGCGGCTTCGAGGCCGGGCCAGCCCAGGCCGGCCACCGCGCCCGCGGCCACCGAACGGCGGCTGAGTTTGCCCTTCATGGTATGCTCTCCTTTCGACAGGCCCCACTCTAACGGTTTCGCCCTGGGGCCCGCAACGCCGCCATGCTGGTCAGCGTCAGAGTCAAGCCCAACTCAAGGCAGCCGCGCATCGAGGAAGACGCGGCGGGCGGGCTGGTCGCTTACCTGAAATCCCCTCCGGTCGAGGGCCGGGCCAACGAGGAGCTGATCGCGCAGCTTGCCGCGCGGTTCGGCGTGCCGAAGTCGCGGGTGCGGATCCGCTCGGGGCTGAGCTCACGGAGCAAGCTGGTGGAGATCCGGCAGTAGCGCTCAGACTTCCACTTTGTTCAGCGATCGGTTCCACCTGACGCGGCGGCCGTCGATGAGCGAGAGGTTGGCCATCTGGACCACCAGCGTGGCCTGGAAACCCAGCCACATCGGCGCGGCCGGCGTCTTGCGCGTCCGGATGCACTCCAGGAAGTTCTCCACGTGCAGGTTGGTGGCATAGCCGAAGCCGCGCTCGGAGGACCTGGTGATGGCCGGCGTCTCCTCGGCGCCCTGCATGTAGACCCTGCATTCCTCGCGCCCGATGTCCATGCGCGCCTTGTCGCCATCGACATGGTTGAGCTGGTCGTTGCGGGTCTTGTATCTCATGGCCGCGTAATTGATGCTGAACACGCCGATGAAGTCCTCGGGATACTCGGCCGTGACCACCACCGACTCCGGCGTGTCGAATCCTTCCCGGTGCGGCCTGCCGGCCGCGGCCGTCACCGCCAGCGGGTAGCCGGCGTTCATGAGCATGTGGATGCCGTCGTAGACGTGCGCGCCCTGGTCGGCTACGATGCCGCCGGCGTAGTCCCGGTAAAAGCGCCAGTGCCGGAAGCGGTCGGGATCGACGGGATGCCGCTTCGCCGGGCCCTGCCACTGCTCCCAATCGAGCGGGCCTTCGAGCCTGGCCGTTCGCGCCCCGCCCAGGTTGTTGTTGAGCCACCAGGAGCGGATCATGCGCACCGCGCCCAGCGTTCCCGAAGCCACGATCTTCCGGGCCTCGATGTAGAGGTCGTAGCTGCGGCGCTGCATGCCGACCTGGACGATGCGGCCGGATTTCTTCTCCGCCTCGATCAGCTCGACGCCCTGCTCCGGTGTCTGGCAGAGCGGCTTTTCGACGTACACGTCCTTGCCCGCGGCCATGGCGTCGAGCACCATGCGGTGATGCCAGTGCTCGGGCGTGGCGATCAGCACCGCGGTGATGTCTTTGTCCTCGAGCAGCCGCCGGTAATCGCGATAGGCCCTGGCGGAATGGCCGGGCGTCTTGGCCGCCACCGAAAGCCCGCGTTCCAGATTCGGCTCGTAGACGTCGCAGATGGCGCCGACACGCACCGCCGGGTTCTTCTGGAAGACGGTCATCACGAACGTGCCGCGGCCGCCGCTGCCGATCAGGCCGAGGATCGTCTGGTCCGATGGCGCCGCCATCAGTGCGCCTCCGCCGGCCATGAGGAAAACCCGTCTGTTTGAAGCCATCGTCGTATACATGCTCACCAGGTAGTATACTTTCCCTTTCGGCCAACATGACCTCTCTACCTTTGGTGCTACAAGCTCCGCTGGCGGCTCTGGTGATCATCGCCGGCGTGTATGACATCCTGTACCGGCGGATTCCGAACTGGCTGGTGCTGCCGGGTTTCCTGCTGGGCCTGGCGCTGAACGCGGTGTTGGGATCGAATTACTCGCCGGGGATCGCCGAGTCGGGGCTGGGAGTCGGCCTCGCCTTCCTCATCTATTTTCCGCTCTACCTGCTGCGCGGGATGGGCGCCGGTGACGTGAAGCTGATGGCCGCGGTCGCGGCGCTGGTCGGGTGGAAGAACTGGCTGATCATTTTCATCTTCTCGGGGATTCTGGGCGGCGTCCTGGCGGTCATCATCATCCTGACCAAGGGCCGCTTCCGCAAGACCATCTATAACGTCGGCTACATCTTGTGGGAGCTGGGGCACATGCGCCCGCCGCGGTTGTCGAGCGAGGAGCTGGACGTGCGCAGCCCCAAGGCGGTCACGCTGCCGCACGGGGCGGTGATCGCGCTGGCCTGCCTGTTTTTCCTGGGCGGCGGGCTGGTGCTGGGGCGGTAAGGCTAAAGTCCGGCGGGCCTCAGGGCAAATCCTCCTATCCAAGCAGTCGATCCCTCCGATCAGGAACCGTGTAGGCCAGTTCAACAGGATACCGACATGATCAGGCAGGGACACGCTAAGTGGCTGGTCTGCCTGGGGCTGGTTGTCCTCCCCGGCGCGGGTGACGTGAACCGCCGGCCCGAGGCCGCCCGCGCCACGCTGCGGCTGGATCACTTTGAGGTCAAGCTGACGCGATTCAACATGGGCGGGCGTGACCCCAAGGCGAACATTCAGGCGGTCGAGAACTCCCAAGCCGGTCCTGGCACAAAGGACTTCGCGTTCGACTGGTCCTTCAGTTGGAATACCGGGAACTTCAGCTTCAAAGGGAAACTCACCGTCAACACCCC
>JBBTDS010000063.1:0-9495 GCA_038060875.1 Acidobacteriota bacterium
TCGAAATCCGCAGCGTCCGCAGGACCGTTAAGGCGTGACGATGGCCCAGATGGGTGGTCTCTCCCACGCATTGGTTCCGAAGTACTTCGACGGCATCACACCCGCCGCCAGTTCGTTCTTCAAAACGTCATGCACCCCTGCAATGGTTCCCGCTTTTTCCCGGCGCCACTCGATCAGCCGGCTCGCCGCCTCCGGGGAGGGAATCCCGTGCCCAATCATCAGGTGCAAAACAACTCCTCAACGTTTTTCCAACCACTTGCCTCCGAACCGCGTCTATCGGCCCTCCGCAGCATCCAACGCACCTGCTTGTCCGTGACCAATCCTCCTCCGTTCCTGAAGAACGCAGCCAAGCTTGGTCTAATTGTCGCCGATCACGTTACGGGCTCGACTGCGCACCATCCCGAACGAGCCGTTGGCTGCGTTTGGTTGCACTTACAGGCCGGTTTTCCGGCCCGCAGAAACACTTAACTTGTTTTGCATCAACGGGATAGTCTTGGCAGACCTCAGTCCTGTAAAGGCCGGCGGCGGCGGTTCGATTCCGTCCCTGGCCACCACGCCCGGTCAAAGCCCTGCATTCCTGAAACCGGTTACCTGCCAGGTCCCAGCTTAAGCTTTCGCAAGGAAAGCGAGCCTTCGATGCGCGTGGTTCCCGGCGTGCGCTGGTAGCCCAGCGCGAGCCTGACCAGCTTGAGTGCCGGCGGCGCGGTGAACGCCAAACTCTCCTCCGCCCAGCCCTCGCGCGAGAGATGGCCGGACTCCGCCAGCAACTCCTCGGCCTTGGTCAAGTCGAAGACCCGCCACCGCAGGCCCGAGCCGGCCGCGATGCCGGATGTCCGATACTCATACCGAAAGCGGTACCCTCTGCCCGGCCTGAGCGCGACGATCTGGGAAAGCACTTCGCACCGCTCCGGCTGCTTGCCGGTAAAGGATACTCGCAGGCCGCGCTCAGTTTCGTCCCGCGAGATGGCGACGCCTTCTATCGGCGCCAGCCGCCAGTCGAACCCCTGCGACCGCGGCGGGACCAGAAACTCGCCATTCGTAAGCGCCTCTCCACTCCCTGGCCTGGAAGCGGGGTAGGCGATCAGACCCTTCTCGCGCAGGCGGTTCCAGAGCCGGACCGCCGCCTCGCCATTCCTGCTTTCCAGCAGGCGGTCACAATAAGAGAGCAACAGCGGCACATCTTCGCCCGCCCCGTTCCCGATGATCCGCTCGGCCACGGCGCCGGCTGCCTCCAAACGGCCTTGGGCCAGCAAGAAGTGGAGGTAGGCGCGCCACGCGCGGACCCGGTCCGGAATTGCCCGGCTCAGGATCAGCTCAGCATCGCCGGTGAGGGTCCAGCACATCCGGAACAGCGGCGCCGGGTCCGCGTAAGCCATCGCCACCGCTTCCCGCACCCAGCGCCAGAACTTCCCCTCCTCGCCCCTGCGAAAGTAATAGTTCGCCAGCGCGCCCCGCGGCTGGTAGCTCTTGTCCACTCTGGCCGCCTCGAGCAGGCGCCGCTCGGCCCTGGAAAAATCTCCGGCCATCTCCGCTTCGAGGCCGAGTTCGATCCAGAGCGCCGAGTCCCACCGATTGAGCGCCAGCGCCCTGGCCAGCGCCCCCGAGCGGGCTTGGCCTCTGTCTGTAGTTAGCTCAGCCCAGCGAACGTGATAGCGGGAATTGCCCGCCTCAAGCTGAATGGCACGTCCGACACTGTCGAGGGTGCCGCGATGAAACAGCAGGTCGGCGTAGGCTGCCCGGAGTGACCAGTAGGCCGCCGCCGCCAGCACTGCGACCGCGCCCAGACCAGCCAGGCGCCGCAGCAGAGCTCCGCGGCCTGCCTTTGTTTCCCCTTGTGCGTAAGGCATCTGTCTTACACCTGGGAATCGTCCGCCGCTTCCCGGAGAATATTCTAAGCCATTGTTGCGCCTCTGGGAACCGGTAGTTTACCTAGAGACGAATCGCTCAGCTCGCCCGATAGTCTGGTGTGGCTGAATGGTTCGCATTAAGCGTCCGGCACCAGCACGAAAAGACGGTCGCGTTTCACCTGGCCCGCCTGGACCTGGAAACCTGCCTGCCGCTGTATCGCACCCGGCGAGCCTGGTCCGACCGGCAGAAGGAACTCGACCTCCCCCTGTTCGCCGGCTATGTCTTCTGCCACGTGCCCCTTGGCAGCCATGCGCCGATCCTGAATTTACCCGGTGTGCACTCCTTCGTCGGCTTCGGCCGGGGGCCGACGCCCATCCCCGACGCCGAGATCGACGCACTGAAGACCATGGTCGCGTCTCAGATCCCCGTCCACCCCTGGCCGTTTCTCCAGACCGGCCAGCGGGTGCGCATCGACCGCGGGCCGCTAAGGAATCTGGAGGGCATCCTCGTCGAGGTGAAGGATTCATGGCGCGTGGTGGTCAGCGTCGAGCTTCTCCAGCGCTCGGTCGCCGCCGAGGTGGACCGGATGTGTGTTTCGCCGGCCGGGATCGCCTCGGCCCGTGTAGGAATAAGGCCGCGTGCAGCTTAGAGAGTTATTGTCGCCGTCCGTTGGGCAAATCTCGGCGGCCATTTACGGCATTCAACTTATTGAATCCGCCAGTGTTCGGTTCCTATTATTAGAGAGCCGGTTGTAAGCCATCTGTGATACGCGCCTCTCCCTGTGGGGAAGGCGGAGTCCGGTTGTATCTTAAACTGACGATACTCCAGTGGGACTCACAGAGCTACAGCTATGCTCGCCGCCGCGGCTGCGGCTAACGTCGCCTGTTCTCATAAGCGCCGGAGCCCGCCCGCAGCCCAACGGGCCGGCCAGGCCGGCGCGGCGGTGCTGAGCGAAGGAGACGACCCCGATTGTCAGGCGTAGTCGTGTTGTGAATTTCCGTCTCACCCAGCAGGAGTACGAGGAGCTGAGGTCTGCTTCCGTTCAGCGAGGTGAGCGGAGTGTCTCGGAGTTCACCCGCACCGTTGTGCTTGGCGCCGCCAGGGCCGGCCCCGGCGCGGATCGCACGGTAGAGGGCCGGCTGCGGAGTCTGGATCAGGAGCTGGCGAGAGTGAGCCGAACGATGGTGGAGCTGGCGCGGTGGTTGAAAATCGGTCGAAGCAAGGCGGGGCCAGCCGGCGGAGAAGGCCTCGCGGGGCAAGACTTGAGCGGAGGTTTATAGCGATGGTTATCTTGGCGGTAGCGTTGCTTTTGGCGGTCCCAGGCGGGACTTGGGCGCAAGCATCGCAGACGGCGGCGCGCGAGCCCGGCGGGGCCAACCTGCCGGCGCAGAAGATCGGCGCCAACGACCTGATCGCCGTATCGGTCTACGACGCGCCGGAGTTCACCCGCACGGTGCGGGTGGGCGCCGACGGCCTGATCCGCTTGCCGATGCTCAGGCGGCGCCTCCGGGCCGAGGGCCTGTTGCCGGCTGAAATAGAGGGCGCCATCGCCGAGGCGCTCACTGCTGAACAGATCCTGGTGGACCCGGCGGTCACCGTCACCATTGTCGAGTACCACAGCCGCCCCATCAGCGTCGCCGGGGCGGTGAAGAACCCAACCACATTCCAGGCGGCCGGCTCGATGACGCTGCTCGAAGCCGTCACCCGCGCCGGCGGCCTCAGCCCAGAGGCCGGCCCCGAGGTGCTGGTTACGCGCTCGCAGCCCGGCCCGGACGGGACGCTGGCCGCGCTGACGCGGCGCATCCCGGTCAAAGCTCTGATCGACTCCGCCGATCCCGAGGTCAATCTCCGCCTGTCGGGCGGCGAGGAGGTCCGCGTCCCCGAGGTCGGCAAGGTCTTCGTCGTCGGCAATGTCAAGAAGCCCGGCGCCTACCCGGTGGAGGACGCCTCGGAAACCACCGTCATGAAAATGCTGGCCCTGGCTGAGGGCCTGGCGCCCTACGCCGCCAAGCAGGCCTACATCATCCGCCGCGACGACCGCACCGGCGCCAAGCACGAGTTGCCCATCGAGCTGCGGCAGATCATGCAGCGCAAGGTCCCGGACGTGCCGCTGGTGGCCAACGACATTCTTTACATCCCGGACAATTCGGGCCGGCGCACCGGCCTGGCCGCGCTGGATAAGATCATCATGTTCGGCGCCGCAGCGGCCACGGCGTTGATCTACGGGGTCGCAGTGAGGTGAACACTCCCATGCCTGAGCAGGACCGTTTCCGCAGCCTGCCGCCGCCGGACAGACCGAACCCCAACCTGCCCGCGCTGCCGGGCGCCCACAACGTCCCCTGGTACGGGCCCGAGTACGAGTTGCAGGAAGCCGGGACGCCGCTCTCGCACTACCTGTGGATCCTCCGCCACCACCGCTGGAAGATCCTGGCCTTTGTTTCCACTTGCGTGATCGCCACCCTGATAGTCTCGGCGCGGCTGACGCCGATTTACGAAGCCACCGCCACCATCGACATCGACCGGCGCATGCCCACCGGCATCCTCGGCCAGGAATCCCTCCAGTCCGCCACCAATGACGCCGATCAGTTCCTGGCCACCCAGGTGAAGCTGATCCAGTCGGATGCGGTGCTCCGCCCCGTCGTCCAGCGCTTCAAGCTCACCGACCTGGAACAGGGCGCCGCCCCGACGCGGGTCCAGAGCGTGGATGCCGAAGACGCCCCGGTGAAGCTGAGGAACCTGAAGGTCACCCGCCCGCCCAACACGTACCTGCTGCTGATCGCCTACCGCTCGGCGGACGCGCGGCTGGCCGCCGACGTCGCCAACGCCACCGCCCACTCCTACATCGAGCAAACCTATGACATCCGCTACCGCTCCACCCTCGGCCTGTCGTCGTTCATGGAGCGGCAGCTAGAGGAGCTGAAGGCCAAGGTGGAGCGCTCCGGCGCCGCGCTGACCCAGTTCGAGCGCGAACTGAACGTCATCAACCCCGAGGAGAAGACCAGCATCCTCTCGGCCCGGCTGCTGCAACTCAACACCGAGTACACCAACGCGCAGGCCGACCGCGTTCGCAAGGAGGCAGCCTACAATTCGGTCAAAAGCGGCGGCGCGGAAGCGGCCCAGGTCTCCTCCCAGGGCGAGTCCATGCGTAAGCTGATCGAGCGCCTGTCCGAGGCCGAAGAGAAGCATGCCCAAGTGAAAACCCAGTTCGGCGCCAACCACCCCGAGCACCGCAAGGCCGCCACCCAGGTCGCCCAGCTTCAGACCCAGATCGACCAGAACACCAAGAGCATCCTGCGGCGCGTCGAGGTCGAGTACCAGGAAGCCGTCAACCGCGAGGCGATGCTCAAGAAGGAGGTGGCGCTCACCAGGGCCGAGTTCGACCGGCTCAACGCGCGCTCCTTCGAGTACCAGTCCTTGAAGCGCGAGGCCGAAGCCGACAAGAAGCTCTACGAGGAGCTGGTGCGCAAGATCCGGGAGGCGGGCATCAACGCCGGCTTCCAGAACAGCGCCATCCGCCTGGCCGACTCGGCCCGCCCGGCCCGCAAGCCGGTGTTTCCCAACACCACGCTGAACCTGGTGCTGGCGTTCCTGTTTTCGTCCGTGCTGGCCGTGGGCGCCGCCGTCTTGAGCGATGTGCTCGACAACACCGTGCGCGACCCCGAGCAGGCGTCGCGGCTGTTCAATACCGAGGTGGTGGGCAGCCTGCCGATGGTCAAGCCCTGGAGGGACAAGCTGCCGCGGGCGCTTCCCGCGGGTGATGGGGAGTCGAAGGCGCTGGTGCCGGTGGCGGAGTCCGCCGGGCGAAGCCTGAGCGGGTTCGAGGAGGCCATCCGCACGCTGCGGAACTCCATCCTGCTGGGCGCTGACGACCGGCAGCTCCGCTCGATCATGGTCACCAGCGCCGGGCCCCGTGAAGGGAAGACCACCACGGCGGTGCACCTGGCCGTGGCCCACGCGCAGCAGAAGCAGCGGACGCTGCTGATCGATGGCGACCTGCGCCGTCCCGGCGTCCACCGCATGCTGGGGATCAGCGCCGATCCCGGCCTGAGCCACGTGCTTTCCAACGGACTGAAGTGGAAGGAGAGCGTGGTGAAGCTGGAGAGCCTGCCCGAGCTGGACATCCTGCCGGCCGGCCATGCCACGCGCCGCGGCGCCGACCTGCTCGGCCCGGGCCTGCCACAGATTCTCGAGGAGGCCGGCGCCGACTACGACCTGGTGATCGTCGATTCTCCGCCGGTGCTGGGCTTCCCCGAGCCGCTCCAGATGGCCGCCGCCGTGGACGGAGTCGTGCTTATCTCCGTAGCCGGCGAGACCAACCGCAAGGCCGTCAGCGCGGCCATGACCACCTTGCAGCGGGTACGGGCCCACGTCATCGGCCTGGTGCTGAACGAAGTGACCAGCCATATGGGCGACGGCTACCACTACTACGGGTATTACGGGAAGTACTCCAAGTACTACAAGCCGGACGGGGAGGGGTCGCCGTCGTGACCAGCCCGCGACCGAACGCGGATTCCGTCGAGTCTATACGCGGCGTCTTGAGTGCTTGCGCATCACGCAGACCGCTTGCTTACGCGCGCGGCTCGACAGCGTTGGTGAGCCGCGACCGTCAGGGAGCGGTTGCGCAATCAGTTCGTGCGCCGCGTATTAGGGCTTGGTCATTAGGAACGCGCGGGTACAGCACATGAAGATATTCCTAGTAGCTGGCGCGCGCCCGAACTTCGTGAAGATTGCCGCGCTGGTCGAGGAATTCCGCAGGAGCGACGGGGCGAATCTTCAGGTGCTGCTGATCCATACCGGACAGCACTACAGCCGAAACATGTCCGGCGACTTCTTTACCGATCTCGGTATTCCGGAGCCGGACATCAACCTCGGCGTGGGATCCGGCAGCCACGCCGAGCAGACAGCCCGAATCATGGTCGAGTTCGAAAAGATCTGCATCGCTCACCGGCCAGATTGGGTAATGGTGGTTGGAGACGTCAACTCGACATTGGCCTGTGCCGTCACGGCGAAGAAGCTGGGAATTAAAGTAGCTCACGTAGAAGCAGGCCTCCGGTCGCGGGACATGTCCATGCCCGAGGAGATCAACCGCGTCTGCACGGATGCGGTCTCGGATCTTCTCTTCACCACCGACCAGATGGCCAGCGAAAACCTTCGCAACGAGGGAGTTAGCGCCGAGAAGATCCTCTTCGTCGGCAATACGATGATCGATACCCTCTTGCGCCACATCGACAGAGCCCGCGCTCTGCCTCTCCAAGACGGGCTTTCGAGAGGACAGTACGCCGTCCTGACCCTGCACCGGCCTAGCAATGTCGATGATAAGGAGACGCTGTCAAGTATTCTTACAGTCGTCGCCTCGGTTGCCGATCAGGTGCCTTTTGTTTTTCCAGCTCATCCTCGAACGAGAAAGCTGATCGAGGGCATCAGGCTTCACCCGCGCGTCAGGATTACAGAACCATTAGGCTACCTGTCTTTTCTGGGTCTCGTAGCCAACGCGAAGATGGTGTTAACCGACAGCGGCGGCATACAGGAGGAGACAACGGTCCTCGGTATTCCGTGTTTGACGCTTCGGGCGAACACCGAGCGGCCGATAACCTGCCAGCTCGGCACGAACTGCCTGGTGGGAACAGATCCGAACAGGATACGCAGCGCAGCCCTGGCCATATTGAACGGCCATACACGGACCGGGGCGGCGCCCGAGAAATGGGACGGTCGCGCCGCGGAGCGGATCGTCGAGGTGATGCTAACGGGCTCGACCTCACCTCAAGCAGGCAGCCCTGGGGCGAAACCGATACAACCTGCAAGAGCAAAGGTGCTGACACTCGAGAAGCTTGCTGTTGCGGTCCGTGCAGCTCAACAAGCCGGCAAGCGGGTCGCGCACTGCCACGGTTGTTTCGACATCCTCCACTGCGGTCACCTGAGACACTTCGAGGCCGCTCGCGGCCTGGCGGACATTCTGGTAGTTACGGTGACGCCCGACGCGTTCGTCCGCAAGGGGCCCAATCGGCCGGTCTTCCCCGGTGAGCAGCGGGCGGAGGTGCTGGCCGGGCTGCGCTCGATCGACTGGGTTGCGATCAATCGATGGGACTCGGCAGTCGAAACGATCAGGCTGCTCCGGCCGAATGCGTTCGTCAAGGGCGAAGAGTACGAGACCAGGGCGATGCAGGTGAATCCGAACTTCATCGCCGAGGCGGAGGCGGTGAGGCAGGTAGGAGGCGACGTGGCGTTCACCCGGGAGTTGACGCTGTCATCTACGGCCGCATTCCAGAAGGTGGCCGGCGCCAGAGAACAGGCGATGAGCAAAACCGGGCAACAGGATCGGCCGCGTCATTTTGACGCAGTCGTATTCGATCTCGACGGAATTCTCACCGACACGGCGAAAGTGCACGCCGCGGCGTGGAAGTCGATGTTCGATGAATACTTGCGCGGGCGGGCGGCGGAATATGGGGAACAATTTCGCCCGTTCGACCTGGCGGCGGATTACCGCTCCTATGTGGACGGCAAGCCTCGCTATGACGGAGTTCGCAGCTTTCTGCTCTCCCGGGGGATCGAGCTGCCGGAGGGACACCTTAGCGACGGGCCCGACGCCGAGACGGTCTGCGGGCTGGGCAATCGGAAGGACCGGGCGTTCAACGATGTCCTTACCAGGAACGGCGTCGAGGTCTTCGAATCCAGCGTGCGTTTGGTGCATGAACTGGGGGCGCTCGGCGTCGCGCGCGCGGTGTCTTCCTCCAGCAAGAACTGCCGGCGGGTACTCCAGATTGCGGGTTTAGAAGGGTTGTTTTCCGCCAGAGTGGATGGCGCTGTCTCGGCTGAGCTGCGGCTCAAGGGCAAGCCGAGCCCGGACATGTTTCTTAAGTGCGCCGAATTGCTCAGAGTTGACCCCGATCGCTGCGTGGTTGTGGAAGACGCCATCTCGGGAGTTCAAGCGGGTCGCAGCGCCGGTTTCGGCCTCGTCATTGGCGTGGACCGGAGGGGCGTGGGCGACATGCTAAGCCAGAACGGAGCCGACGTGGTCGTGGGGGACCTCTCGGAGGCCGGGGCGGGCGACATCGACCGTTGGCTCCAGGCGAAACGCCAACCGGCGGGCGCCAGGACAACCGAGCTAATCTTAAGCCTTTCTGGCGCTAGCCAGTGACCCCTCGCCGCGGTATTGTTCGGGGCGGACGGATATCCAGATTGATCGGGCAGTGGATGAGGACGGGATCGCCGAGGACCTACTCGGCGCTGCGGCGGGTCTACTATGAGGGGCTCCGGGTGGCGGAGTGGCACCTGTTCGGGAGCAAGCTGCAAGAGCTGCGCTGGCGGATGCATAGGGTTTACGAGGACTCCCATGGTGACCCGCACCGCGCTTTTCTGACGGAGCGGATCGGCCGCTTCGCGCCATTCGAGTCCATCCTCGAGGTGGGATGTAGTTGCGGCTCCAATCTAGTTGCGTTGGCGCTGGCGTATCCGGATGTGAAGCTTTACGGTGTTGACATCAGCGCCAGGGCAATCCGCGCCGCCAAGAGGGCCCTCGCGCGGAAGGATGCGGATGGAACGGCGGCTTTGTTCGTCGGGAGGGCGGACGACCTTCATGGTTTCGCAGATAAGAGCGTGGATATCGTGCTGACGGATGCGACGCTCATGTACGTCGGCCCCGACAGAATC
>JBBTDS010000063.1:9595-38169 GCA_038060875.1 Acidobacteriota bacterium
AATCTCTTGTATCCGGCTCTTCTGCTTGCGTTCGTAACCGGGCCTTATATCGTGACTGGGTCGCGGCCGGGGCTGCTTTGGGCGGCGGGGGCCAACGGCGCCGCCTGGATCGTTGCCGCCGGCATCGGCTTGCTGCTCTTGCTGCGCGTGATGCCGGAGCCCATCCGAGCCTCGGCTCGCCTCTATGAGAAGTCGGAATGGATGGCCATGGTCCCGCCCCTGTTGTTTATCGGCGGCGCGAATAGCCTCATCGGGCGCGGCGACGTGCTGGTTCTCGGAGCCCTTGGAACAAGCCGCGACGTGGCTCTTTACACCGTCGCCACCCGCGGCGCCGAGTTCGTACTGTTCATGCACGACGCCGTGGCCCTCGTCGGGACGTCTTTGTTCGCCAGCATCTACGCCAGCGGCGACCGCGACGAGCTGCAACGGTTCACCGGCCTGGCGACCAAAATGATCCTTTGGGCCTCCTTGCCGGTCTACAGCGCATTGTTTCTGTTTGCTCCCCGCTTCCTCGGTCTCTACGGAGCCGAGTTCATCGAGGCCGCCGGCGTGATGCGGCTCCTGCTCACCACCTTCTTTCTCAGCAGCCTCGGTGGTTTTGTCCACCTCATGCTGTATATGACCGGCCACCAGCGCGATGTGGGCATTGTCATGGGCATCTCCGGGGCATGCAACGTGGGGCTGTGCTTCTTGCTCATCCCCGTCTGGGGCAAGATGGGAGCGGCCGTCGCCTCTGGGACGAGCTTAGTACTGCTGCGAGGCGTCCTCGTGCTGGCGCTGTACAAGAGGGTGGGTATAGTTTCGTTGCCGTTCTGTTTTCGCGGGAGATCATGACCGCGCTTTCCCTTCGGTCGAGCCATCGCGGTTCGGACTGCTTCATGGAAAGCCCCAACTGGCTCAGGGATCGACGGTGCTTGCTAATACAAGCGCTCGTAAGGATCGGCGCCCAGTTTTGTCGGCGCTGGCCTTCACTCATGCCAAGAGAACTCGTCAAAACGGCTTTCGCGTTGTTTTCTCCCACAGGCGACGTTCTTACCTACCACGACAAGAAGTTCGTGTTGCGGTGTTACAGGTCGCACTGGATCGCCCATTGCCTCGGCTCCTATGAACCAGTAACCCGGGTGGTGATGGAGTCTCTGTTTCACCCTGGGATGGTCTTCGTGGATGGGGGGGCCAACGTCGGTCTGTACTCGGTTCTCGCCTCCAAGGTGGTGGGATCTCAGGGAATGATCCATGCCTTCGAGCCGCACCCGGTGGTCCATTCGATGCTGATTTCGAACCTCTCCGTGAATGGGTGTGACAATGTGAAGCCGTGGAAGGCAGCGCTCGGGTCGGCCACCGGAACAGCGTCACTGTATCATTCCGCCGAGCCGGGTTCTCACTCGTTGTTTGAGAGCAACTCGGGTGAACGCTACTCAGTCAAGGTGCTTCCTCTCGACGAAGCCGTCGGGAACGACCGAGTAGACCTCGTCAAGCTGGATCTGGAAGGCTGCGAGCCCCTCGCTTTGCAAGGGATGCACTCCATCCTCGCCAGGCGGTCCAAACCGATCCTCATGATGGAGTTCTGCTCCTCTTGGCTTAAACGGGCAAGCGTATCCCCTTCCGACATCCTGGAGCTCCTCGAATCCCGCGGATACGAACTCAAAGCCATCGATGACAACCACAGACGGGGGCCGTTCGATCTCGATGCGCGGGAAAAACGCGCTATCGAGCAGGACGACTTCGACTATAACCTCCTTTGTATTCCGGAAAGGTAGCTATGTGCATCAGCCCGCTGGTATCGGTGATTACCCCCACCTACAACCACGGCCGCTACTTGGGCCGTTCGATTGAGAGCCTGCTGGCCCAGACCTACGCGAATTGGGAGATGGTCATCGTAGTCGATGGCTCGACGGACAACACGCTAGAGGTCATCCAGTCCTTCCAGGATACCCGCATCAGCCACATCTATCAGCAAAACCGCGGTGTCCGCCAGTTGGCCGCCACCATCAACTCCGGTTTGCGACGAACCAAGGGCGAGCTGGTCACCATGCTCCCTAGCGACGACACCTGGCCCGACTATCGGCTGGAGAAGCAGGTCCCCCTATTCGACGATCCGAACGTCGTGCTCTGCTTCGGTCGCCAGTCCATCATCGACGAGAACGACCGGCTCTTGGGCGAGAACACGCCTCCGCCGGAGCTCGCCAGGATCCGGAACCGGCCGCCCGGCTCCGCGCTGCAAGAGATGTTCCTCTCCAACTTCATCCCTCAGCCTACTGTTCTGATTCGAAGGGCGGCGCTCGAAAAGATCGGCGGTTATCTCCAGCCGCCCGGCCTGCTGGCGGAAGATTATCCCACCCACATGGCTCTTGCCTTGCAGGGAGAATTCCGCTACCTCGACCTTCCGCTCGCCAACTATAGGATGCACCAGGACCAGATGACCCGCAACCATTACCTGGAGATGGTCGAATCAGACGTGCCGTATGTTCTGGAGTTCTTTCGCAGCCTCGATCCGGAGATGCAGAAACGGACCGGGTGGTGCGAGGCGGATCTCGCTAGCGCGCTCTCGGACCGTCTTCACAACACCTACTTCGAGGTGGGCCGCCGGGAACTCCTCGCCGCCGAGTGGAACGACGCACGCCGCCACTTTCTTGCCGCCCTGAGACGCGGCACCCCCCAGACGAAGCTCAAGGCCTTCCTGGGCTTGTCGTACGGCGTCCTCCACAAGGACTTGGAAAGCACCGCGCGGCTTCTCGGCCGGACGCCGCTGCGGTAAGCACCCGCGCTTTCGCCCGGCCTCGACGCGACCGTCACCGATGCGCCTCGATCACAAGCTAATTGACGTCCTGTACAGGGCCCGCGACCTCTGGAGAGGCGTCCGCGGCCACGACGCCTATCAAGATGATTGGCTGGGACAGTACTTTCTCGACGGCAAGTCCTATTTCACCGACTTTCGCTGCCGCGCCCAATGGCACGGCGCCTATCGAGACAATGTTCCCGTTCTCTACATGCCATCGCTCTCCCGTACGCTGTTCTTCCCGATGACCATCATGCAATACGGCTTAGGAAGCATCGACAGGTACTTCGAGACCGGTCAGACGGTTTATCTGGAGAAGGTTCGCCACGTGACGCGCTGGCTCTTCGCCAACTGCAACGAGAACGGCTACCTGGATAACCTCTTCCGCGACATAAACAGCAATCCGAGAATCGAGTACTACTCGAACAACAGCGCCATGACCCAAGGGCACGCCATCTCGTTCCTCGTCCGCGTGACGCAACAGCGCCTGCTTCCCGACCTTGCCGACGAGGCAGCGCGCCTGGCCGTGCGGCTGAGCAGGAACCTGATGCTTCCGGTGGACCAGGGTGGAGCCAGCCTCTATCGGGGCCGCCGCGTTTACCTGTGCGAATACTGCCGTAAGGACGATTACGTGATCCTCAACGGTTGGATCTTCGCATTATTTGGGCTGTATGACTACTGCGGCGCATTCCCCGGTAGCGAAGCGGATGCGCATCTGGGGGCCACGCTGGACACGCTTTGCGAGGAGATCGAGCGCTTTGTGAGGCCCGACAATTGGTCGTACTACGATAACCAAAGACGTTTCTCTTCCCCGACGTATCAGCTCACGCATATCAGTCAGTGTGAAGCGATGTTTCGTCTGACAAATCGCAGCGTCTTTCGCGCAGTGCACGACAGGCTCGTGCTTGGTTACAACTTCCACAACCGGCTCAAGTACGCCGTCCGTAAGATTCCGGAGAAGCTTGTGGACTCCCATCGCTATGTGACCGCCCGGGCGGACTCCGCGAGATAGGCGGGCAAGCAGAGATTCGGCTGGGCGGGCGGGTACACACGAGAAGAAAGGCGCCATGCGGCTGTGCTATGTCGGTGATGTTTCGAGCTGTCACACGCGGCGGTGGGTTGACTTTTTTGCCAGGCGGAAATACGACGTTCATGTGATCTCCACCACTGACCGGCGTTGCGCGGAGCTGTCGAATGTCACCATGCATTCGCTGACACTGTCGCGGAGGGGGAGCTACACCGAGGACTTGGTACGCGGGCTCTTCGCCATGCCGGCACGAGTGAGCAAACTGCGGCGCCTGCTTCGCGAGCTGCACCCCGACGTTGTGCACGTTCATTACATAAATGAGGCGGCGCTGTTCTCCGTTTGCGCCGGCATCCGGCCCATGGTCCTCACGGCTTGGGGCTCCGACATCCTGGTCTCCCCGGAAAAGTCCTGGATCCGGAAGCAGGCGGTCAAGTACACCCTCAAGCGGGCTGATGCGATCACCTGCGATGCGGATCACATGAAGCAGCGAATGGTTTCCCTGGGCGCGGATCCGGAAAAGGTGAGAGTGATTTTCTTCGGCACCGATGTCGAGCGATTCCATCCCGGGCGGCGCGACCCCGAGCTGCGCCGGCGGTTTGCCGCCGACGGGGGGCCCGTCGTCATCAGCATTCGCACTCTCGAGCCGGTGTACGACGTGGCATCGTTGATTCGGGCGATACCCGCGGTGCTGGCGCGCTTTCCAGAAGCGGTTTTCCTCATCGGCGGAACGGGTTCGCTCGCGGCCGCGCTGGCCGGGCTGGCAGCCGAGTTGGGTGTCCAAGACAGCGTCCGGTTCTTGGGTGCTCTGTCGCAAGAGGCGTTACCGGCCTATCTAGCCTCCTCGGACGTGTACGTATCCACGGCGCTGTCCGATGGCGGAATCGCCGCTAGCACCGCCGAGGCCATGGCCTCCTCTCTGCCCGTCGTCATCACCGATGTGGCCGACAACCGCCAATGGGTCGAGGATGGCGCCAGCGGATTCCTGGTTCCGCCGGGTCAACCGGGGGTTCTGGCCCAGCGGATCGTACAGTTGTTGGAAGCGGAGGGCATGCGGGCCCGCATGGGCGCCCGAAGCCGTCAAATCATCGCGGAGCGCAACAACCTGCACACTGAAATGTCGAAGGTGGAGCGGCTCTACCAGTCGCTCGCCGGAGGACCTCAGCGGAGGCACCTGTGAGCACGTCGAGGCCCCGGGCCGTGCTGGAAGCGCCATGTTACACCGGATGCGCCAGTCCAGGCCGACCGGTGATACGACCCAGGCAGAACCAGAACGCCCGGCAAGTGCTGATCGCCGCGGTTCTTGCCGGCGTGGCCTCGATCTTCCTCAGCACCCAATATCTGTCCCGTTTCCCCTACGGCGAGGTGATTTTCCCGTGGCAATTCCCAATTTGGGTCCTTGTGCCTGTGTTCGCTACCGGCTTCCTGCTCTGCGTTTGCGTGATTCTGAAGCCGACGATGTTCTGGCAGGTCCTGGTGGGAACTTCGATCCTCACCGCGGGCATGTTCGTGCTTCGGTTCTCGATATTCGATGAATGGTTGGTGGCGTGGATCGCCTTGGGCGGGGTGCTCGCGGCGAAGAATGGCTCTATTCGGCCGAGAAGCGGCCAGATCCGCCCGGGATGGATATTCTGTTTTCTGGCCCTCGGCTTCCATTTGTTCGTCATGAGCATTGTCGGGCTCATCGCCCATGGAAACCTCAAAGCGGTTCGCTTCTCGGCAACATTCGCCATCGTGATTGTAATCGGGTACCTCCTGGCGAAGTATGATTTCCCCCGTCCGGACGCGCGGCGCATCACTCTGATGACAGCGTCGCTCTGCCTTGCCTACTACGTTCTGACCATCCTTCATGGCGTTGTCTTTAAGGAAACTGTCTTCGTGGAGAACATCATGTGGGGAATCGGCTTTTCGGGGGCGGGGAACCTCACCGTCGCAGGAGTCGTTGGCATGCCCGCGGCCTGCATCTTGATCGGCCGGGAACGGGGTTGGCGCCGGGTCTTGGGCTGGGCCATGATGCTCGTCGGCCTCGTCATCATCGTTTTGGGGGATTCGCGGGGCGGGATGCTGAGTCTTCTCGGCACGGTGCTGGTCGCCCCCTTCGCGGTCGGATTCAAACCCATGCTCAAGATGGCCGCCAGCGGCATCCTTGCGACGATTGTGATCGGGACGGCAGCTTTCAACCGGCCCCAGTGGGGACTGGACATGGGAGATGCACTGCTCAGCGCCTTCCACATCCAAAGCGGAGGCACCACCCGGGACTACTTCGGCCGCCAGGTGATGATGACGAAGGGGGACGCCGGCCGGTTTATGTATGTACGCAGCGCGATTCAGACTCTTCTGGAGAATCCTCTCCTGGCCCTAACCGGCGTGGGCACATACGGATACTTTCCCGCGGTCGCCCCCTATTTGGCGCAGGTTGCGGACGAGCGCGAAGTTCCTCTCGCAATCGTGAATTACGGCTCGTCGATCGGGGGAGTTGTGGAACCCCCCCGGCCGCCTGCCCTCGGGGGCTTCATCGCCGAGACCGGCCTGATCGGAGTGACTTTGATCCTGCTTTGCTGCGCAGCCGCGATCTCTGCCACGGTGTTGCGCAGATCGCGCGCGAGAGATTTCATCTTGTTGAGGGGACCGAACCTTCTGGTGGCCGCTTCGGTAGCCTTCATCATGGCGTGGATGTACTTCGGCGAGATCCAGGACCTGATGCTGCTTTATGTGTTGATCATGCCCTACGGGATCGCCCACACCTGGGGGCAAATGGACAATCGCGGGCGATCAGCGCCGATGCTCCTGCGTGGGCCGGTGGGGGCGGCCGGGCCGTACCGCCGGCCGGCGGCTTATTCGTGGAGATAGAAAGCGGCAGGCGCCGCCGCGGCATTTGAGTCTTAGGTGCGTAGAGGTCATTTCATGCGAGTGTGGCTGTTAAAGATTTCCGAGCCCCTTCCCCTGGATTCGGCCGTGAACAAGGGGCGGACGGCGATGCTGGCGGGTGCCCTGGCCGCCCGCGGCCACGAGGTCACCTGGTGGATCAGCAGTTTCGACCACCAGCGAAAACGCGTGATCTTGCCGGACGACGCCGAGGTCCAACTGGCCGGGGGCGTGTTGGCGAAGGCGCTCCAGGGAATCCCCTACCGCAAGAACTTCTCCCTCCGCCGCTACATCGACCATCGTCTGATGGCTCGCAAGTTCCGGCAGCGGGCGGCGCAGATCCAGCCGCCGGACGTGATCGTGGCTTCCATGCCGGACCATCATCTGGCCTGGGAGGCGGTGGCATTCGCCCGGGAAAGAAACATTCCGGTCCTGGTGGACATTCGGGACCCATGGCCGGATGTCTTCCTCGACCACGTTCCTCCGCCCGTAAGGTTGCTTTTTAAGACGGCCCTGTTCCACGATTTCCGGACCCTCAGCAAGGCGCTTCGAGGCGCTGATGCCATCTTGTCAACGGTGAGCGACTGGCTCGAATGGGGACTGGCGAAGGCGGACCGGGGCGGAACCTGGAAGGACCGGGTGTTTCTCATTGGAGTTCCGCGGCAGGCGGCGGGGAGGGAGAAGCCGCCGCCCGGCAGACTCGCGCCGGTGCTCGAGCACCTGCGTGACCGGTTCGTGGTGAGTTTCATTGGCACGTTCAACCGCAATTACGAGCCCAGAGTGGTGGCGGAGGCGGCGATGCTGTTGCGCCAGCGCCAGAACCTCAATGGCCGTGTGGCATTTCTCTTAGCCGGGGACGGCGACTATTTCGCCCGGCTGCGGAAGCGGACTCAGCATCTCGACAATGTGTTCTTTCCGGGCTGGGTGAACCGCGAGGAGATGGAGGCCATCCACGCCGTTTCCGCCGTGGGCGTGGTACCAAGCCTGCTGCCCACCCCAGCCTTTCCCAACAAAGCGTCCGGGTACTTGAGCGCCGGGCTGCCGGTCCTTTGCTCGAATGACGGGGACCTGCCGCGGATGTTGTCCGCCTATCAGGCGGGATTCCGGTTCGAACGAGGCAACTCCAGGCAACTGGCTGACCTGATACACCGGCTGGCGGAAGAACCGGAACTGCTGGCAACCATGTCGCGCAATGCCCGCCGGCTGTTCGATGAGAAACTGGACGCCGAGAGGGTCTACTCATCGTTTGCAGACCACGTGGAGGCGGTAGCTGGCCGTCGCCCGGCTTCGGCTCCGGGCGATCTGGATTTCAAGGCCAAGGTCGCGGCGGGGTGATCCATGCATCGGACCGGGACAGAGCCGTTGCTAGCCTGTGTGAAGCGTCTGGATCAAGGGCTGAACCAGGAGGAATGGCTGGCGTTGCTCAGCCCGCGCAAGCGGGAAGAAGCCACGTTTCACGATTGGACCCACGGCGCCGACCTCGACACGCCCGAGCAGGAGGAGGAATGGACGTCGGATCATCCCAACATGAAGTTCTACGCGACGGATCAGGAGACGGCGCTGCATCGGGAGGCATGGATCCGGAAACACGCACCGGGGCAAGTGGTGCTGGATTACGCCTGTGGCCGCGGCACGCTGGCCCTGATGGCGGCCGCCGCTGGCGCGGCCCTTTCCATTGGAATCGACATCAGCCCTGCTTCCATCCGAAACTGCCGACGCAGGGCGGCGGCCCAGGGGCTGGCCAGCAACACGTACTTCCTGGTGGCCGACTGCGAGCAGACCGGCCTCCCCGATAATTCGATCGACCGGATCCTGGCGGCGGGGTGCCTTCACCATCTGGACCTGACACATGCCTTCCCGGAACTGCGCCGGATTCTCAAGCCCGGCGGCAGGGTCTATGCTGTCGAAGCGCTGGCATACAATCCCGTCATCCGCTTGTACCGGCGCCTCACGCCCCATCTGCGGACATCTTTTGAAAAGGATCATATCCTCTCGTTGCGGGAACTGCGTTTCGCGAAGAATTTCTTTGAGGTGGAGAACGTGCGCTACTTCCATTTGATCAGCCTGGCTACGACGCCCCTGCGGCATTCCCGCTGGTTCCGGCCCGCGTTGAAGATGGCGAATGCCATCGACCGGCTGCTCTTGAGGATCCCGCCGATCAGCTACCTCGCCTGGAGTTTCTCTTTTGAGCTGGTCAAGCGCGACCGTGAGTGAGACATTGCCGGGCCGCCGCTTTTTGTTTTCTCTCGACGCGGATTGGTTTCCGGGTTCCCATACGGGATTGTCGCGGGTCTACGAGTTCTGCGAGCGCTACAAATTGAGGACCACGGTTTTTTTCACCGGGCGGTTTGCCGAGACTTATCCGGAGCTGGTTCGCGAGGCGGCCATACGGGGGTACGATCTGGGCACCCACGGATGGGAACACGGTCTGGACAGGGAGGAAGACTTCCGCCGGGGGAGCTACGAACAGCAGAGGCGCTGGATCGATCTGTCCACCGAGGCGGTGGAGAAGGCGTCAGGGGTGACGCCAGTGGCGTTTCGAGCTCCGAACCTCTCCATCGGGGAGATGACGTTTCGCGTGCTCGAGGAGCGCGGTTACCGATTTGACTCCTCCATACCGGCGCGGCGGTTCGATTGCGGCTACGGCCAGGTCAGCCATCCACGGCACTTCTTCGCGCCCTTGCGGCCGTACCATCCCGCGGCCGACGACCTGGCCTCGGAGGGCGGCGGCCGCATCCTGGAGATTCCGCCCTCGGCGTTCTGGATTCCGTTGAACATGAGCGCATTACGCGTGTTGGGGCTCGCGGCCCTAAAGTGGGCGGCGAACCGCATCGCCCAGCGGTCGCCGTTGCTGGTCTTTTATGCGCATCCGGTGGAGTTCGAATACCCGGAGAAACAGACCATCCCCTCCGGGCAGCCGGCTCGCTACCGGAACGGGCTGGGGCCTCACAACCTGGACCTGCTGGCGGAGTTCGTAGAGTATGTCCTGCGGCGGGGTTACGTCTCGGAGTCCCTTGCCGGCGCGGCGAAAAGTGTGGGGGGCGGATAGAGGCAGGCTGGCTTAGAGTGGCTTCACTAAGTTCTCGATTGGATCAGGCGGCCAACGGGGCGGCGGCGGGCAATTACTCCGTCGGACTGCATATTCGCACAGCAGGTCCGGAGGACCGCGCCGCAGTAACAGGTTTGGTTAAGGCAGCCGGCGGCCGGGAATACGATCTCAAAATGATCCCGCACCGCCTGGTTTGGATCGCGTGCGCGGGGGAACGCGCCGTAGGCCTGACGATGCTCGAACCGAGGAAGCTGCGTTGGGATGATGAGGACTGGGTGGCGGGGTATTGGACCGATCTGTACATCGATCCGGCCTACCGCAGCACTAAACTGTATCCCCGGCTTGCCTCGGCCATGTTCAACGGCGCCAGGGAAGCGGGAATGTCGTTCGTCTATGCGGCCGTCCGTCGTCCCGAGGTAGCACGGGCTCATCTGGCGATCGGCATGAGCAAGGCCGGGGAGCTGCCGGTGCTGGCCAAGCCCCTGCTGCCTGTGAGCCTGCTCGCCAAGTACAAGCGTCTTCCACGGGCCGTCTCAATGTTGGGGGCCGGCCTGGACGCTGCCTACGCGGCGTTCCTGCGGCGCCGCCGGCGGCTGCGGCCGGCGTTGCCGGTCCAGGCATTGCCCTGGACCAGGTCGAACGTCGAGCAATGGCTGGAGTTGCGGCGAAGCAGCGCGGGCAGCCGTCTGCATCAGGCCTGGACGTCCGGACTGCTGCTCCGGCGCCTGGAGGAAGATCCTGACGGCATGCCGTATCTGCTCTTCGGAGCCCGGGCCAACGGCCGGCTGGCGGCCGCCGCGGTCTCGCGGCTGGTCCATCGCCGAAGCGCCATCCGCACCGAAGTAATCATGGAGACCGCCCACCGGGAAAACGAGCTCGCCGCCCTGCGGGCTTGCCTGTTGGAGATAGAGCGCCGGGCGTCCGAGCAAGACGCGGAAGTGATATTGTCCCTGCCGACGCAAGATGCAATGACCAACCGCGCCCTGCGGGCATTGGGTTACAGGGAATCTCCCGAAAGGTACATCCTCATGTACCGCATGACCAGCAGGACTCCCGCGCGGCGGCCAGCGCAGGACCTGTCACAGTGGCATTACGCCTTCTTGGATCATGACGCTTTCTAGCAGGCTGCCGAAAGAAGCCCGGCGCGAGCTGAGTTGACATCGTATGCCTGACACGCCAAACGCCGGCCGGGCAGAGGTCGCCGAGTGTGTGCGCAGGAGCCTGCATCAAATCCTCGATGTGAAAGGGAGAAAGCCCGCTATTCCCGTTCCCGATTCGACCGTCCTGATCGGGGCTCCCGATGCTCTCCTGGACTCTCTGGGTCTGGTGATGTTTCTCGCCGAGCTGGAACGGGAACTGCAACGGCGCTGGGGAGCCTCGGTGGACCTGTTTGGCGGAGCGGGGCTGCTGGACCAGGATGACGGCCCCGAGACGTTGCGGACCCTCGGCGATCGCATCCTCGGCCTTCTGAACGGCGAACGCGGCGCGCCGGCCGCGCCAGCCGGGAGGGACCTGGAATGAACGTGGAGCAGTTGTCCTGCGGCATCATCGCGGACTTCACCGCCCAACCCTTGGCGGATCTGCTCCGCAACGACGGAGTCTATCCCAGGATCGAGGCGGCGCCGGCTCCGCCGGGCCACGTCTCCCAGGCGCTGATGGAGCTGCGAGACGGCGGCTGGAAGCACCAGCCGGACCTGGCTGTCGTCTGGACGAGGCCGGAAGTTATCCCCTGTTTCCGCTCTCTGCTCGATTTCGAGCCGGTGAAAAGCAACTTGCTTCTTGAGCAAGTGGATCAGTTCGCCGGCCTGCTGATCGACGCGTCGGCTGGCGTCGGGTGCCTGTTTGCGACCACCTGGAGTGTTCCGTGGTACCGGCGGGGTCTGGGGCTTCTCAGCATGCACCCTGAGTTCGGATGGGCGTACAACGTGGCTCGAATGAATATGCGACTGGCCGAGCGCGTCGAGCGCACTCCGAACGTCTACCTGCTAGATTCGGCCCGCTGGCTCTCCAAGGTGGGTGCGGAGGCGAACAACCCTAAGCTGTGGTATGCGGGGAAGATCGCCTTCAGCCTGGAGGTCTTTCGGGAAGCTTCGGCGGAGATCAAGGCAGCCGTCTGCGGACTGGCTGGATTGTCCAGGAAACTGATCCTGCTGGACCTGGACGACACGCTGTGGGGAGGAATCGTCGGAGAAGACGGATGGCAGAACCTCAGGCTTGGCGGTCATGACCCGGTCGGGGAGGCCTTCCTGGAGTTCCAGCGGGCGTTGAAGGCGCTGACGCGCACTGGCGTGCTGATTGGCATTGTCAGCAAGAACGACCAAGCGACGGCCTTGGCTGCCATCGACAACCATCCGGAGATGGTCCTGCGGCGCGATGACTTCGCGGGCTGGCGAATCAATTGGCACGACAAGGCGGAGAATATCGTGGATTTGGTCAGCGAACTGAATCTGGGTTTGGATGCCGTGGTGTTCATCGACGACAGCCCGGCTGAGCGCAGCCGCGTGCGCGGGGCGCTGCCCGAGGTCGCGGTTCCGGAATGGCCTTCGGACAAGCTGCTCTACGCTCGCACCCTGCTGGAGATGACGGTCTTCGACCGGCCTGCCATCACCGAGGAGGATCAGACCCGGACACAGACTTACGCCTTCGAC
The DNA here is from genome assembly GCA_038060875.1 of Acidobacteriota bacterium. Taxonomy (GTDB): domain Bacteria; phylum Acidobacteriota; class Terriglobia; order Bryobacterales; family Bryobacteraceae; genus JBBTDS01. The sequence goes on from JBBTDS010000063.1 coordinate 21,958, forward strand.
CGGCAGCGGCGCTCGTCGCAGCTTTCCTCCCAGTCGGTAACGGAATGGTTGGCCGAGCTGGGACTGGTGGTCGAGGCGGCACGTCTGGATGGAAGCGACGTCGTCCGTGGCGCGCAACTGCTGAACAAAACCAACCAGATGAATTTGCGGACCCGAAGGCTGACTCAGACCGAGCTGCTGGAGTGGTCGCACCAGCCAGGTCATGCGGTCTTTGTGTTCGGCGTCTCGGACCGCTTCGGCGACTACGGCCTGACGGGCCTTGCCAGCTTGAAAGGCGAGGGGGGGTGCGCTCAGATCGCGGACTTCCTGCTGAGTTGCCGGGTGATGGGTCGCGGGGTCGAATCCGCCATGCTGTACTTCCTGATCGAGCAGGCTCGCAGCCAAGGCTTTCGGGAACTCATGTCGGAGTATAAGCCCACCCGGCGCAACTCACCCTGCCTGGCGTTCTTCGACTCGGTCTCGGGCTTCCGGCGCGAAGGCGACAATTTCTGGTGGGACACGCAGGCTCGCTGCGTCCTCCCCGAGCACATTACCTTGAAGCGGCGCGAGGTACCCCTCGGCTCACCGCAGTATGACGGAACTCGCTGTATCTCGGCCGCAACTTCACTGGTATCGGAATAGCTGAGACACCGGCGGACTAATCGCGGAGGTGATGTGGGGCTGTGCCTGCGGGCTAGGTGGGGGCGTGCATGGAATATGTGAGGGTGCCACATTCCGACCTGCGCATCTCCCGGATTGGCTTCGGCTGCGAGCAACTGGGTGGCTTCGATTGGGGGATCGTGGACGAGAAGCTGGCTACGGCGGCGGTGGATAAAGCTTTGGCGTATGGGGTCAACTTCTTTGACACGGCCAACGTCTACGGCCTGGGCCGATCGGAAGAGCTTTTGTCCAAGGCCCTCGGGCCACGCCGGCACGAAGTGGTCATCGCCACCAAGTGTGGTTTGACCTGGACGACCAACGGCAACGGCGGGCGCGCCCGAACCTATCTTGATGGCAGGCCTGAGACTATACTGCAATCCCTGGAAGGAAGCCTGCGGCGGCTGCGCGTTGACTCGATCAGCCTCTGTTTACTGCACTGGCCCGATCCGGCGGCGCCGCTGGAAGAGACCCTCGGGGCCCTGGAACGCTTGATGCGGAGCGGCAAGATCCGCTCTCTCGGCCTGTCCAACTATGCGGCCGACCTGATCCGGAGAGCGAACCAGATCGTTCCGATCTCCGTGGTCGAATCCCCTTACAGCTTGATCAATCGAGGCGCGGAGAACGAGGTCTTCGTCTGTTGCCAGCGGCTGGGGATTGGCGTGGTCGCCTACGGCGCCCTAGCCCAGGGGCTGCTGACCGGCAAGTACGCCGCCGGGACATCGTTCGGAGCGAACGACAGGCGGAGCCGGCTTCCTCATTTTCAGGGAGAGGCCTGCCAAAAGAATCTGACCGCGGTCCAATGCATGAAGACGCTGGGGGCTCGCTACGGGAAGACGGCGGCGCAGACGGCTATTCGCTGGGTGCTGGATCATCCGGCCGTCAGTTGTGCGCTGTTTGGAGCGAAATCGTTCGCGCAGGTGGAAGAGAACCTGGGTGCGGTGGGATGGCGATTCGAGTCCGGAGATTACGAGTGGCTGGGCAGGCGGTTTTCGGATCAAGCCGCGGTTTGACGCAAAGGAAACAGAGATGGCCAAGGAATTAGAAGCGACGTTGGCGGTTCGGGCGGTGCCTTTTTTCAACTACTCGCATGTGTTCGCGTCAGAGGAGCGGGAAATACTGCAAATAATTACCGGCGCCGGCCGGCGCGGCGCGTTCATCATGCAGCGCGACTTGGCTGACTTTGAGAGGAACCTGGCCGACCTGCTCGGGGTGAAGTACTGCCTGGGCGTCGGCAACGCCACTGACGGGCTGGTAATGGCCTTGCGGGCGGCGGGCATCGGAGCCGAGGACGAGGTCATCTTCAGCTCGCACACGATGGTGGCCACGGCTGCCGCCATTCACTTCGCCGGTGCAACACCGGTGCCGGTGGAGTGCGGGCCGGATCACTTGATAGACGCCGCTGCCGTCGAGGCTGCGGTCACCGCCCGCACGCGCGCAATCATGCCGACTCAATTGAACGGCCGGACCTGTGACATGGATGCCTTGCAGGCCATCGCGGACAGGCACGGCCTGTTAATCATCGAGGACGCTGCCCAGGGTCTGGGCTCGAAGTTCAAGGGCCGCAGCGCCGGCGCATTCGGGGTGGCGGCTGCGATCAGCTTTTACCCCGCCAAGCTGCTGGGCTGCCTGGGCGATGGCGGCGCGGTGAGCACTAACGACGACGCCGTGTTCGAGAAGCTGTGCCAGTTGCGGGACCACGGGAGGAACCAGGACGGCGAGATCGTGAGCTGGGGCCTCAACTCCCGCCTGGACAATTTGCAGGCGGCCATACTGGATTACCGGCTAAAGAAGATCGGGCAAATTATAGCGCGCCGCCGGGCGATCGCACAGGTGTACCAGGAGCGGCTTGAGGACCTCGGAGAACTGGCGCTGCCGCCGGCGCCCGGCTCCGCCCCGGACCATTTCGACGTGTACCAGAACTACGAGCTCGAGGCGGAGCGGCGGGATGAGCTGAAGCGGCGCCTGGCTGAGCATGGGGTGGGCACCCTGGTCCAATGGGGCGGCAGAGCGGTGCACCAGTGGCCCAAGCTCGGCTTCACTCAGGAGCTGCCGTATACCGAGTACCTGTTCACCCGGCTGCTCATGCTGCCAATGAATACGTCCCTGACGGACGACGACGCCCACTACGTGTGCGACTGTATCCGGAGCTTTTATGGCAAGTAAGTGTCACTTGGTAGAGGCCGAGAGCGCAGAGGCAAGGCAGATTGCCGCGCTCGAAAGCGCCGTGTCGCGAGACGGGATTGCCGGGTTGCTGCTGGAGATGTACAGCACCATGCTGCGCATCCGGGTGTTCGAGGAGCAGGTCGCGGCGCTAGTGGAAGCTGGGGAGATCAAGACCCCGTGCCATCTGTACATCGGACAGGAGGCGGTGGCCACCGGGGTCTGCGCGGCCCTGGAGGTGAGCGACACGATCTGGGGCAACCACCGATCACACGGCCATTACCTCGCGAAAGGCGGCGACTCGTGCACCATGATGGCGGAAATCTTCGGGAAGAAGACGGGTTGCTGCAAGGGCCGTGGCGGCTCGATGCATTTGTTCTCCAAGGAGGTGGGCATCCTGGGAACCGTGCCGATCGTCGCGGGCACGGTGCCGCTGGCCGTGGGCGCCGCGCTGGCCGCCAAGCTTCGCCGGGACGGCTCGGTTTCGGTCGCCTTCTTTGGCGATGGGACCCTGGACGAGGGGCACGTGCATGAATCGCTGAACCTGGCGGCGCTGTACCGGTTGCCGGTAGTTTTTGTATGTGAGAACAACTTCTACGCCAGCCACATGCAGCTCTTGGAGCGGCGCGTTAAAGACAACCTGCATCAAGCGGGGGAGTTTTTTGGGGTTCCGGGAGTCCGGGAGGACGGAAACGACGTGGTCGCGGTCTATGAAGCGGCGCGGGGCGCGGTGGAGAGGGCGCGCAGCGGCGATGGGCCGAGCTTGCTGGAGTTTCGGACGTTCCGCTGGAGGGGCCACGTCGGGCCGTCCTGGGACACGGACGTTGGGGTCAAGCGGCGGGATGAGCTGAAGGACTGGTTGCCTAAGGACCCCATCGCTCGCGCGCGGACGAGGCTCCTCGAGCTTGGCGCGGGAATGGAAGCGCTGGAGCGAGTGGAGAACTCAGCTCGGGACGACGCGCAGTTCGCCGTGAGCTTCGCACGACGATCACCGTACCCCGGCCAAGATGCCGTGCTGGACCACGTGTTCGCGTGCTCTGAAGGGGGGCCTCGGTGCGAAGGGTAAGTTACGCGCAGGCGATTCGCGAAGCACATGCTGAGCTGCTCAGCGCCGATCCGCGGGTGTTCCTGATCGGCCAAGGTCTATGGAGCCCGTGGTACGCCGGGACGACTCTAAAGGACATCGACAGGGAATTCGGGCGGGACCGGGTTATAGACACCCCAGTCTCGGAGAACGCCGTGACCGGAGCGGCTGTGGGCGCGGCGCTCCAGGGGATGCACCCGATCGTGTTTCATCCGCGGATGGACTTCATGCTCCTGGCGGTTGATCCGATAGTCAACCAGGCGGCGAACTGGTGCTACATCTTCTCCGGGCAGATCAGCGTCCCGGTGGTCATCCGCGCCGTAATCAACCGGGGTGGCGAGCAGGGCGCCCAGCATTCCCAGGCTCTGCATGCCATGTTCATGCACGTCCCCGGGCTCAAAGTGGTAATGCCATCCACGCCGTACGACGCCAAAGGCTTGCTGATTGCAGCGGTGCAAGATGACAACCCGGTGCTCTACATCGACGACCGATGGCTATACGAGGACGAAGGCGACGTTCCGGAGGGGCGGTACGGAGTCCCGATCGGGAGCGCGGCCATCCGCCGGAAAGGGACGGACGTCACCATCGTCGGAATCTCCTACATGGCGAGAGAAGCGGTCGAGGCTGGGGAACAACTGGCCGACGAAGGGATCGATTCGGAGGTGATCGACCTGCGCTCGCTGAAGCCTTGGGATAAGGAGCTGGTCCTGGCTTCGGTTCGCAAGACGGGACTGCTGGTGGTGGCGGATTCCGGGTGGCGCACGTGCGGGGCGTCGGCTGAAATCGCGGCCACTGTGTCCGGAGAAGGTTTCGCGTGGCTGAAGGCGCCGGTCGTCCGGGTTGCGCTTCCCGATTGTCCGGCGCCGACTTCGCGCTGGCAGGAGAAGGCCTATTACCGAACCGCCGCGGACATCGTCGCGGCGGCGCGAGGGCTCGTCGGAGTACGCCAGTATGAAGCGAGCGCTTGATTTCACGGCTGCGCTGGCCGCGCTGGCGGTATTGAGCCCCGTCCTGACGCTGTTGATGCTGGCGATCTGGCTTCAAGACTTCGCGCCGCCCTTCCACGTGCGCCCACGGGTGGCGCGCGGCGGCGGGACCTTCCGGATGGTCAAGTTCCGGTCGATGATCGTTAACGCCGACCGGTGCGGCGTGAACTCGACGGCCGCGTCGGACCGGAGAATTACGGCTCTAGGGCGGTTCATCAGGGCGCTCAAGCTGGATGAATTGCCTCAGCTCTGGAACGTGCTCAAAGGGGATATGAGCCTGGTAGGACCGCGACCTCAGGTCCGCCTGGACGCAAGCCTGTATACGGAGGAAGAGAGGCGGATGCTCGCCGTCCGGCCTGGCATTACGGACCTCGCCTCGATCGTGTTCGCCGATTTGGGCGAGATCTTGAAAGACTCAAGCGACCCGGACCTGCTCTACAACCAGGTGATCCGGCCCTGGAAGAGCCGGCTAGCGCTGCTGTACGTCGATCACCGAACCTTCCTGGCAGACCTTGAAATCATCGGGCTTACGGCTGTAGCGCTGGCGTCGCGGCCCGCGGCATTGCGCGGCGTGCGGCGCATCCTCGAAGGCTGGGGCGCCAGTGAGCTGCTGTGCAGGGTGGCGCTTCGCGATCAAACGCTGTTCCCCTATCCCCCGCCCGGCGCGACGGAAGTCGCGGCCGAGTACCCCAGGACGGCGGCGTAAGAGCAAGTTAGTCCTTCCCATGATGGCCGCAAGAAGCGTCAGCGCGTTAATCAAGAGGATTGAGCAGGCCGAGAGGTTTCACCGGCTTGCCGCCTGGACGGTGCAGCTTTGCCTGTTTGGCCTTTCGGGCATGGTCGCTTTTCTGCTGCGTTTTGACGGCGAGATCCCGCCGCCGAACCAGCTCCACCTGCTCTGGAGTTTGCCGATCTGGCTCCTCGCCAAGACAGTGGCGTTTCGGCTCTTCGGGCTCGACAGGGGCTGGTGGCGCTTGGTCTCGATCGATGACGTGCTGCGGATCGGGGTGGGGAACCTGGGCGGGTCAGTCATTGCTTTTGTTCTGATCCGGTTGCTTGCCCCCCCCGGGTTCCCGCGTGCCATCTACCTGCTGGACCTGGTGATCTGCTTCCTGGCCACCTCCGGGGCTCGGGTGGTGGTCCGCATTCTGCGGGAACTGTCCTGCCAGGGCCGCAGCCAAGACAGGAAGCGGGCACTGGTTTATGGCGCCGGGGCGGCGGGCATTTCGTTGGTGCGCGAGATCCGGGCGAACGCGAGACTCCCGTATGCCATCCGTGGGTTCGTCGATGACGATCCGCGGAAGGCAGGGATGGTAATCCAAGGCACCAAGGTTGTGGGGCGTGGAGCGGACCTCTCGAAGGTTGTGGCGACACACCGCGTCGAGGCAGTCCTGATTGCCATCCCCGCGGCGACCGGCCAGCAGATGACGCGGATTCTGCGGCTGTGCCACGACGCCGGCGTGAGCTACAAAACGATCCCTGGCCTCGGGGAGATTATCGAAGGCAACGGCCTCGCCAAGCAGGTCCGCGACGTCGCGGTCGAGGATCTGCTGGGGCGAAACCCGGTGCGGCTGGAGGAAGACAGGATCAGCGCGAAGCTGGCGGGCAAGGTCGTGCTGGTCACCGGCGCCGCCGGATCGATCGGCTCGGAGCTGTGCCGGCAGATCGCGCGCTTCCGGCCGGCGGCCCTGGTGGGATTCGAGATTGCGGAATCGCGCCTGTTCGACCTGGATCGGGAGATGCTACGGACGTTCCCCGCCGTCCGCTTCCACCCGGAAATCGGCAGCGTTCAGAACCCGGCGCGCCTGGCTGAGGTCTTCGGGCAGCACGCGCCGTCGATCGTATTCCACGCCGCCGCCTACAAGCATGTCCCGATGATGGAGTCGCACGCCTTCGAGGCGATCGAAAACAACGTTTTCGGGACCTACAACGTGGCCGTGGCCGCGGCCGCGCACGGCGCCGAGGACTTCGTGCTGATCTCCTCGGACAAGGCGGTCCGGCCGGCGAACGTAATGGGGGCGAGCAAGCGGCTGGCGGAGCTGCTGGTCCTGTCGTTGCAGAACGGGCGGACCAAGAATGTAGCGGTGCGCTTCGGAAACGTCCTGGGCAGCGATGGCAGCGTGATCCCGATCTTCAAGCAGCAGATCGCGGCCGGCGGGCCGGTCACGGTGACGCACCCGGACATGCGCCGCTATTTCATGACCATCCCCGAGGCCTGCCAGCTTGTGCTGCAAGCTTCGGCGATGGGCGAGGGCGGGCAGATCTCCGTGCTGGACATGGGGGAGCCGGTCAAGATCGTGGATCTGGCCAGAAACCTCATCCTGCTGTCGGGGCTGCGGCCGGATGAGGACATCAAGATCGAGTTCACCGGCGCGCGGCCGGGCGAGAAGCTCTATGAAGAGCTGAGCACATTGCTTGAGGACACGGCGCCCACCGCCCACGAGAAGATCCGGATTTACGTAGGGAACGGGCTGGCCGCGGACATGGACGGCTGGCTCGAGTCGCTGCGGGAGATCTGCGCGAGGCGGGATCTGAGGCAGTTGATCCTGGCAGTGAAAGACATCGAGCCGGATTACAGCCCGAGCGCATACCTGCTGAAGCGGGCGCTCACTCCCGGCGCGCGGGAAGCGGCTGCGGCCTGCGGCCGATAAGCATTGATCACAGGGTAAGGCGCGCGAAGCCGGCGGCAGCCCAGAGAGCCACCGGCGTGGCGCGCGGGAAAGGCGCCCCTCCGGGCGGCTGAGCCGCAACCTGAGGGGCGCGATGTTGAACGTAGGTACATAACTATCTGGTGTTTCTAAGGCGAACAAAAGGAGAAACGCTCATGCAACGACTCACGATACAGTCTTTGCTCTCAGTAATTGTGGCGGGATGCCTGACGATCAGTTATGCGGGCAACCCGGCCATTGGATTGGTCATGGCCAAAGGGAGTTTCCGGGTGGACAACTCCCAGGTGCGAGGCAACGCGACGCTGCTGGATGGAACCACCATCGAGACGGCGCGGGTGGCCTCGCGGCTTCAACTGAATGGCGGCGCGCGCCTCGAACTGGCGGCCGGGTCGCGCGGCAAAGTGCACCAGGATCGGCTGATCCTGGAGCGCGGCGCCGGGCAACTGGAGAACTCGACCACCTACCGGATCGAGGCCCAGGGCCTGCTCATCATGCCGGCTGGCGCGAATGCCGCTGCTCAGGTGGGCTTCGATAAGGAGAACCGCGTCGTCGTCGCGGCCCTGCGCGCCCCGGTGCGCGTCACCACGGCCGGCGGGACCGTGGTGGCCAACGTCGAACCCGGCGCGCCGCTGGCGTTTTCGCCCCAAGCGGCCGGGGCGGCGCCGCCGGCGAAGCTGCGGGGGTGCCTGGAGGCGAAGAACGGCCGGTACCTGCTGCGCGATGAGACCACCAAGGTGACGGTGGAGATGGTGGGCGACCGCCTGGCGGTCGAGGCCGGCAACGTCATTGAGGTCGAAGGCGCGACCGACCTGGCCGCCAAGCCGGTGGCGGGCGCGACCCAGGTGGTCAAGGTGAGCGCCATCAAGCGCGTCGGGTCGTGCAAGGCGTCGGCGGCGGCGGCAGCGCCGGCCGCGGCGGCGGCTGCCGGGGGCTGGGCGGCTCTGGCGGTGGGCGCCAAGGTGGCGATCATTGCCGGGGTGGCGGTTGGCGCGTCGGTCGGCGTCATGGCGGCCAGCGGAGTCTTCGAGGAAGAGCAGAAGCCTATCAGCCCGTAGAGGCTGGCCGGGTCGCGCCCCATGACCTACTACGAGGAGCTGGGGCTGACGCCCGCAGCTTCGGCCGAAGAAGTCCGTCTCGCCTACAAGAACCTGGTCCGGCTGCTGCACCCGGACCAGTTTCAGGACGAGTCGCTGCGGCGGGCAGCCGGGTTGCAGATGATGCGGCTCAACGCCGTGGTGGCGGTGCTGAGCGATCCGGTCGAGCGGCGACGCTACGACCGGAGCCTGGCGCCCGGCCCGGTGGCCGTGCTGGGCCGGTGCAGGGTTCCCGTGGCCGTGAGCCTGCGAGCGGTGCGGCGCTCATGGGCTTGGTGGGTGGCGGCGGGGATCGGCCTGGCGACGATGGTGTTCTTAGCCGCCGGCGGGGCGGAGCCGGAAGGGACACCGCCGGCGGCGCTGGCCAAGACGCCGCTGGCGGCGCCGGCCAGAACAGGCACAACGCCCTCTGCTCGCGGCCGCGGGCTTAAGGCTCCTCTCCGGCAGGCTCGCCGTCGCAACCCCGGCCCGCGGGCTGCGAAGCTTACCGCCGCTCCCCGCCTGACGGCACGGCCGGCGCCGCTTCGGCCGGAGCTTCCGCCGGCTGTACTCCCACCCGGCCTGCTGCTGGTCGAGCAACCGGCTCCGGCGCCTCCTCGGCCCACCCACGCGGCGGTGGCTTCGGCAAGCCCAGCCGCGGCGGCAACGCCGGAGACGCCGGCCGTCGCCGATCTGGCCGGCACATGGCTTTACGTGTCTCGCAACGGCCCGCGCCGGGAAGAGACCCTGTATCCTCCGGAGTACATCGAGCTGCGGATCGGCGAGGAAGCGGGGCGGATTCTCGGCCGCTACCGCGCCCGCTACCTGATCCCGGACCGGCCGATCTCGCCGGAGGTGAATTTCTACTTCGAGGGGGCGGCCGGGGCGGAAGAGTTCCGCTGGACCGGCTCGGGCGGCGCCAGCGGCGAGGTGCGGCTGAAGAGGCGGGCGGCGGATTCGCTGGAGGTCGCCTGGTGGGCGAGTGAGCTGGGCAGATCGCTGGGGCTGGCTTCGGGGACGGCGGTGCTGATGCGGCGCTGACTGGCAGGCGGAAGCGCCTGCCCCACAGTTGTGATCCACCGGGCCGGAGGTGCGTCTGCGCGCGGGCCTTTTCCGCCGGGAGATGATACCATCCCATTCAGAATGGAGCCCGCGGCCAAACGCTCCGCCGTCGTACTATCGGTTCTTCTGTTCTTCGGGATCCTGACCGTGTGGGTCCCACAGCGCTGGCCGGTAGGTGTGCTCCAGTCGGGGGTGTTCGCGCTGGCGGCCGCCTGGGCGCTTCGAGCCGCGATCTACGCGCGCCCTGTGCGGACCAGCCTCGTGCTTATCCCGCTGGCCGGCGCGATGCTCTGGGCGCTGCTCCAACTGGCGCTCGGCTGGACCGTCTACCGTTTTGCCACCTGGACCGCGGTGCTGGACTGGGCGACTTGCCTCGCCGTCTTCTGGCTGGCGCTGGAGATCCTCGGCACGCGCGAAGTCCGGCACGGGTTCCGCAAGGCGCTGCTTTATTTCGGCTTCGTTTTGAGCGTCCTTTCGGTCGTCCAGTATTTCACCGCGCCGGGCAAGATCTTCGGGCTGTTCCCCGTCGATTACCACAACGTGGGGCCGTTCCTGAACCGCGATCACTACTCCACGTTCGTCGAGCTGGTCTTGCCGCTGGCGCTGTTCGAGGCGCTGCGGGACCGCCGCAAGACGCTGTCCCATGCGCTGATGGCCGGCGCGATGTTCGCCTCGGTGATCGCCGGCGCTTCGCGGGCCGGCTCCATCCTGGTGACGCTGGAGATCGGCGTCATGCTCTTCCTGGGGCTGTCCCCGCGTTTCGCCTCGGGAAGAACCATGGCCGGCGCGCTGAGCCGGGTGGCTCTGTTCGCCGTGGTCTTCGCGGCGGTGGTGGGCTGGGACGTGCTCTGGAGCCGGTTCCAGGACCCCGATCCTTTCCGCGTCCGGCGCGAGCTGCTCCAGTCCTCACTGGCGATGGTGCGCGAGCGGCCCTGGACCGGATTTGGCCTGGGCACCTGGCCGACGGTCTACCCGGCTTACGCGGTCACCGACTTCGGCCCTGACCTGTTCGGCAATCACGCCCACAACGACTGGGCCGAATGGGCGGCCGAGGGCGGCCTGCCGTTCCTTCTGCTGCTGCTGTCGGTGGCGGTCTGGTGCGCGCGTCAGGCGGTGCGGTTCCCCTGGGGCCTGGGAGTGGTGGCCGCCTTCTGCCACTGCGCGGTGGATTTCCCCATGCAGCGGCCGGCGCTCGCCGCGCTGGTCTTCGCCCTGATGGGCGCCCTGGCCGCGGCCGCCGCTTCGGCGCCTACCGCAGGGCGATGGTCACCCCGGGCGGGCTGAGTTTGCCGTCGCTCGCCAGAAAGACCGGCACGCCGCCGGCGCCGGCGCCTTCGGGGATGCGCACCAGCACCGAGAAGACGCCTGGGGGGTGGCCCCGAGCCGGCTCGACCGAGAGCAACTCGGCGGCGGCCTCGTTGATGAGCACGCTCACCGGGAGGCGCGGTCTGGCTTCGGCCACCGCTTGGCCGTCGGCGCTGGCGGGTTCGGTCTCTCCCAAGCCGGTTGCCAGCAGCCGCACCTGGGCGCCGGACGGCGCCGGGTTCTCCGCCGAATTCGCGCTGCCGTCTTCGTGAACAATCAGGCCCTGGCCTCGCCCGCTGCCGTCAGCGGTGTACAGAGCCGGGTTGCGGTCCAGCACGCCGATCGTCTGCGACGCCGCGCGCTGCCCCGCCGCCTCGAGCACCAGCTCCACCGTCCGCTGGCCGGCCACCGACCAGGGTGCCTGCACCCGGACCTGCTCGCGGGTGAGACGCACCAGCGGAGCCGGCACGCCATCAAAAAGCACTCTCAGGCCGGCCAGCGTCGTCGGCAGGCCGGTCCCCTCCGCCGCCGCATCCACCGGCGTGGCCGGCCCCAACTCGGGGTGGAATATCGTCACCAGTTGGCCGGGGGACACCGGACCAGGCTGGCGGCTGGCGTCGTGGACCACCGCCGAACCGTTCACGAACGTCGGCGACAGGAAGTTCGCCGTGACCACCACTTGGTCGTTCACCGTCGCTTGGCCGGGATTCTCGGCGCCGGCCAGGTCGCCGTACCAGTTGGCAAGCTGCCAGCCCTCGCCGTTGACCGCACGGAACTCCAGCGCGGTCCCCGTATCGTAGAAGCTGCCGTCGGACGGAGGCGAGATGAGGATGCTGTCGGCGCTCGGGCGCGTGGGAGAGGCGGCGTTCACCAGCCAGTCGGTCCTGGTGCTCACCGCGTACTGGGGCTGGAAGATGACCGTGAGGGTGCTGGATTGCGCGGAGGCGGTGACCGTCTGTGCCGGCGCGCCGCCGTTGCTCCACCCGACGAAGCGGTAGCGGAGGGCCGTGATGGCGCCGGCTTGCGGGCTGGCGGCCTCCAGCGTGTGGCTGGAGCCCGGCGCCCACTCGAACGCTTCCGGGGCGGTGAGGCGCTGGCCGTCCACGGTTACGCTTCGGCCCGGCGGCTCCGAGGCGATGACAATCACCGGCGCGGCCGTGAAGCGGGCGATGTAGTGCAGGTCATCCCTGAGCAAGGTGATGGTGGATGGATTTGCCGAGGCGCCCAAGCCGTTGGATCCCTGCACAATGACGCCGCCCTCGCCGGCCGTCCAGCGCAGGAACTGGAATCCGTCCCCGGGCGACGCGCGCAGCCGCAGCCTGGTCCCCACCGGGTAGTAACCGTCCTCGGAAGCGGGCGAGATCTCGACCGTTCCCGCTTGCGCCGGGCTGGCGCCGTGGCGAAACCGCGCCTGCTCGGAGAACTGCGCGTTCCAGACGCGCCCGGAGCCGGAGACGGTGATCTGGCGCTCGCGCTCGCCGCCGTCGCTCCAGCGCGCGAACACATAGCGGGTATTGGGCCGGGCCGGGTCCGCCTGGAGGGTATCCATGGCGATGACGTGCTGCTCGCCGGCGCTCCAGCGGAAGCGCTGCGGCGAGATGTAAGCCACGCCGTCCACGACAATTTTCAGGCCGGGCGGCGTCGTGGTCAGGGTCACCTGTTCCGGCGTCTGACCGTACATCCACAGCACCGCTTGAATGTCTTCGGGGGATAGTCCCTGCCGCTGGCCGATGGGGATTCCCGGCGGCACGGTCTCCTGCGTGGGCTGCTGATTGCGGCTGAAGCCGGTGCGCCCGTAGTGCATGATCGAGCCGTAGTCGTAAGGGCCCACATCCTGGCCGTCGGAGATGTGCTGGCGGTATTGCGGCCACTCGCGCTTGTCCAGGTTCTTGAACAGCACTTGCAGGTAGCGGTCGCGGTCTATGCGCGACTGGGTGTGCCAGAGGCCGGCGGTGTGCCCGATCTCATGGACCGCGCTCGCCACGGTACACTCCGGGCCCAGATTCACGACCTGCTGGCCTCCGATCATGCCAACGTTGGAACTGCACCCGCTGTAAGCGGGCCGGAAGGTGACGTAGTTGCGCTCGCCGCTCCACTCGACGAACTTGAGCGGCGTCTGCTCCTGCCAGTGCCGGATGGCCTCGCGCGCGCGCTCGGGGTCCGGGAGGGTCTCGCTGATCACGTAAGGGATTACCCCGTCCGGCCAGCGATACTGCCGGGGAGAGATCACCGACGCCTCGTTGCGCGTCAGCTTGGGCCGCGGCGCCCCCGGGGCCGGTTCGACCTCTTCGACACGCCCGAGAAGAATGTCTCCCTCCACCAGCGCCCAGCCGTCCCATACCTTGTACTCGACCGGAAGGCCGCGCCAGATGCTTGTGCGGGTCCGAAGATCCTGCCAGTCGGCGGGCGCCTCCTGCGCGCGGGCCGCCACCGCGGCATTCAGCAGCAGCGGGAAAAGCCACACGAGACGTGTGGCATCGTTCGCCCTGACACCTGTAACCACGACTCTCTTATCGCACCTCCGGCCGGGAACTAGATAAGCTGTTCCCCCTAGACATCGGGAAGAATCCCCGAAGACTTGCGCGCATCTTTTATGCGGCTGACTGGTGGTAGGACTATGCGGCTGCCCGGCTTTCCGTTGAAAGTGAGCGACCCTCGGAACTCATGGCCTACGCGACCGCAGCCGCCTCTGCAGTCGGCTTCCTGGATACTGCTTTGGCCAGCGAGGACAGCAGCAGCGGAATCTGGCGGAATCCGATGACCTTGCGGAACCGCCATACACCAAGCGCTGAGCCCGTTGACCATGGGGAAGGCCGGGCGGAGGCCATAGCCTTTCCCAGTCTTCCCGAGCTATTCCCGCCTGGCGCACGATCTTCGCCAACAGCTCCCGCCCGATGTCGGCCTGATGCGGGTTCGGCAGGATCAGCCGGACGACGCTTCGCGCCATGTACTGGCGCCGGCCGCAGGTAAACGGGCCTTGGAAGCCCAGCCGCCGAAGACAGAAGATGATGCCGTCGGAGACGCGGATCAAGATCCAGTCTTCCAGGGCCTGTTCGAGTGCCTCACGGCAGGCTTCGAGGGTGCGATTGTTGGCCCACACGCCCTGGAAGCCTGGAATCTCGCCGCAGAGAGTGCCATCGTCCTGGAGAATTTTGTACCGGGCGTGGCGCGTGGCCGCGCCCAGGTAAGCGGTCACATGGCTACCCCTGCCGCCCTTCCTCCAGGTAAGTGTAGCCGCGCAGCCCCTCTTCGTAGAAGCGCAAGAGGCGGCCGGATTCCTCGTAGCCGATGCGGCCCTCGCGCACGGCCGTTTCCACGTCGCGGCGGAGCTGGCTGAGCAGCATCTCGCTGTTGAACTGCACGTACTCGAGCACCTCGCGCACCGTGTCGCCCTTGATCACGTTGTCCAGGATCACCTCGCCGCTGCCGTTGAGGCTGACGTGCACGGCGTTGGTGTCGCCGAACAGGTTGTGCAGGTCGCCGAGGATCTCCTGATAGGCGCCGATCAGGAAGGCGCCGAGGTAATAGGCCTCGCCGTTGAAAGTATGCAGCGGCAGAGTTCGCTTGACGTCGCGGCGGTCGATGAACTGGTCCACCTTGCCGTCGGAGTCGCAGGAGATGTCGCCCAGGATCGCGGGCCGCACCGGGCGCTCCTCCAGGCGATGGATGGGCATGATCGGGAAAAGCTGCTTGATGGCCCAACTGTCGGGAATACTCTGGAACAGCGAGAAGTTGCAGAAGTAGGTGTCGGAGAGCATGGCGTCCAGGCCTTCCAGCTCCTCCGGCATGTAGTCCAGCTCCTTGGCCAGGCGCTGAATGCGGCGGCAGATAGCCCAGTAAAAGCTCTCCGCCAGCGAGCGCTGCTCCAGCGTCAGGTAGCCGAGGCTGAACAGGTTGAGCGCCTGGTCGAGCGCCTGCTGGGCGTCGTGGTAGGCCTCCAGCAGGTTCTTGGCGCCCAGCGAGCGGTAGGTCTCCTGGAGATCGATCAGCGGCTGTTCGGCGTCCGGCGACAGCTCGCGCTGGATGTCCTCCTCGCCGAGACCGCTGACGCCCAGCACGTTGAAGATCAGCATGCTATGGTAGGCCACCACCGCGCGGCCGCTCTCCGAGACGATGACCGGGTGCGGCACGCCGGCTTCGTCGCAGACGTTCTGCACGTGGTAGACGACGTCGTTGGCGTACTCCTGGAGCGTGTAGTTGACGCTGGATTCGAAATCCGTCTGCGAGCCGTCGTAGTCGACGCCGAGGCCGCCGCCCACGTCGAGGTACTTCAGGCCGGCGCCGGCGCGGACCAGCTCGGCGTAGATGCGGGCCGCCTCGATCACCGCCGCCTTGATCCAGCGGATGTTGGTGATCTGGCTGCCGAGGTGGAAGTGCAGCAGCTCCAGGCAATCGGCCATGCCCAGCGCCTTGAGCTGTTCCAGCGCCCGCAGCGCCTCGCTCACCGTCAGCCCGAACTTGGAGCGGTAGCCGCCGGAGGACTTCCAGCGGCCCGAGCCGCGGCTGGCCAGCTTCAGCCGCAACCCGATGGCCGGGCGCACGCCGATACGCTGCGCGTGCTCAATGATCAGGTCCAGCTCGGTGTACTTCTCCACCACCGGGATGATCTGGCGGCCGATCTTTTTGGCCAGCATGACCATCTCGATGTACTCGTCGTCCTTGAAGCCGTTGCAGATGATGGGGGTGTCGTTATCGGCCACCGCCAGCACCGCCAGCAGCTCGGGCTTGGAACCCGCCTCCAGCCCGAAGCGGTAGGCGCGGCCGAACTCGAGCAGCTCCTCGATCACCTGCCGCTGCTGGTTGACCTTGATCGGGTACACGCACGAGTAGCCGCCCTGGTAGCCGTGCTCGGCGATCGAGCTCTGGAAGGCCTGATGGATTTCGCTGAGGCGATGGCGGAGGATCTCGCCGAAGCGGACCAGGATGGGCAGCGAGATGCCGCGCAGCACCAGCGTATCCACGAGCTCTTTGAGGTCGATACAGCGCGACGGCTCCTTGGTGGGGTGGACGCGGAGGTGCCCGTTGTCGCCGACCGAGAAGTAGCCTTTTCCCCAACTGGCCACGTCGTAAAGCTCGGCGGCGTCGGCGGTGGTCCAGCGCTCGGCTGGTTCACGCACCGTCACGCTCTCGGCAAGTTTCAATACGCGACGCTCCTTTACGATTAAGTGTCCCCCCAAACGCCGGAAAGGGCAAGTGGAAATCGCGCCGGGCGCGGCGGGCCGGCTGGCCAGCGC